>DASUWX010000231.1:0-9902 GCA_036378185.1 Streptosporangiales bacterium
GCACGCCGGCGCAGCGACTCGCGCCGGTTCCGGCGGTGATCCACAGGTTGCGCTGCCCTCCTGATCTTGAGGGGCGCTCGTGCCGACGTCCAGGACGTGAAGAACTCTTACGACGTTGACGCAGTCCTCGCCTCGCAGCGAGGCATCATCAGCCGCAGGCAACTCCTGCAGCTCGGCGTGTCGGAGCCCGAACTCCAATGGCGCATCCGGCCGTCCGGTCCCTGGCAGGTACTTCTGCCCGGCGTCTACGCGACGTTCACGGGCAGGCTCACCCAGGACCAGTGGTGGCAGGCGGCCCTGCTCTATGCCGGGACGACGGCGGCGCTCACCGGCGAACCTGCATTGGCGCTCTGGAGGATCCGGCAGCAGGAGAAGGCACGGATCCCGGTGCTCATCGACCATCATCGACAACGCAGGTCGCGTGAGCGGGTGTCGATCTTCAGGACCGAGCGGATGCCGTGGACGCGCACCATCTCGGGACTGGTCGTCGTCGCTCCCGTGCGCGCCACCGCCGATGCCTGCCGGCTCCTGCGCGACCTCGGCGACGTCCGGGCCGTCGTGACCGAGGCGCTCCGGTCCAAGAAGGTTCACGTCGACGAGCTCGCGAGGGAGGTGGACGAGGGCCAGCGGCGCGGAAGCGCTCGGTTGCGCCGGGTGCTCAGCGAGTACTCGGCCGGGATCAGGTCGGTCGCCGAGGCGGAGGCCCGTGACAAGCTCCTCCGCCTACCCATACCGCCACCGCTGTTCAACGTCGGCCTGGTCGGACCCGACGGCACCCTCCTCGCCCGCCCCGACGCGTACTGGCCGGACGCCAGCCTGGCGTTCGAGGTCGACTCGCGGCGGCACCACGGCGACATGGAGGACTGGGAGGACACGCAGCGCCGGCATGCGCGGCTGAGCGCGCACGGCGTGATGGTCATGCACGCGTCGCCGCGGCGGATCAGAACGGAGTGGCCGCCGCTGGGTCGAGAGGTCGTCGACGCGTATCACATCGGCCGCACCAGGCCGCCGGCGAACGTTCACGTCGTCGCCTGACCGCCGCTGTGGCCATGACGTGGGTACATCGCAGAGGCTATAGCCACGGCAACGTACCCACGTCACCACTTTTCGGTGGTCGCCGGGAGGGTGGCTCCCAGCGTTGGCGGGCTCGACCAGCCGTCACGGCAGGCGGGAGGCTCTGGCTTCCAGGTAGCGCTGCTCCGGCAGGCTGGTGGTGCGGCGTGCGGCCTCTCGGTAGGAGGCGCGGGCGGCGGGGATGTCGCCGGCCATCTCCTGCAGGTGGGCGCGCACGGCGTAGAGCCGGTGCTGCTCGGTGAGCCGCTTGTCGTCGTCCAGGGTGGCGAGCAGCTGCAGGCCCGCGTCCGGGCCCTCAACCATGGCGACGGCGACGGCCTGGTTCAAGGTCACGACCGGGTTCGGGGCGAGCCGGGCAAGTAGGCCGTACAGGGCGACGATCTGCGGCCAGTCGGTGTCGTCGGCGCTCGCCGCCTCGGCGTGCACGGCGGCGATGGCCGCCTGCACCTGGTACGGGCCCGTCGGGCCGGACGGCAGCGCCTTGGTGAGCAGGTCGACGCCCTCGGCGATCGCGGCGGCGTCCCAGCGGCTGCGGTCCTGCTCGGCCAGCGGCACCAGGTCGCCGTCCGCCGTCGTCCGCGCGGCGCGGCGCGCGTCGGTCAGGAGCATCAGCGCGAGCAGCCCGCTCACCTCGCCGTCCGCCGGCAGCAGTCGGTGCACCGCACGGGCGAGCCGGATCGCCTCGTGGGTGAGGTCGGCCCGGTGCAGCCGGGCTCCCGACGTCGCCGTGTAGCCCTCGTTGAAGACGAGGTACAGCACGTGCAGCACGACCGCGAGCCGCTGCGCCCGCTCCGCTTGGGGCGGCAGGCCGAACGTCGCGCCGGCGGCCTTGATCCGTTGCTTGGCCCGGCTGATCCGCTGCGCCATCGTCGCCTCGGGGACGAGGAACGCGTGCGCGATCTCCGCGGTCGTGAGGCCGCCGACGGCCCGCAGGGTGAGCGCGAGCTGCGACGGCGGCGACAGCGTCGGATGGCAACAGAGGAACAGCAGCCGCAGCGTGTCGTCGCGGTCTCGCTGCTGCTCCTCCTCCGCGTCCGGCGACTCGCCGATGTCCCGCGGGTCGAGCGTCGCGACCCGCTCCTCCCTGCGCTGCCGGGCGGCGTCGCTGCGCAGCTGGTCGGTGAGCCGGCGGGACGCCACGGTGATCAGCCAGGCGCGCGGGTTGTCCGGCACGCCGGACTCCGGCCACTGCACGCTGGCGGCGAGCAACGCCTCCTGGACGGCGTCCTCGCTCTCGTCGAAGTGCCCGTAGCGGCGTACGAGCGCGGCCAGCACCTGCGGCGTCAGCTCGCGCAGCTGTGCCTCCACCACCGGCGTCAGCGTGACCATGTGATCCTGCTCACCCTCTCGCGACCTCCGTACCCATTGTCGAAGTCAACACGACGGCTCCGACGTCACCGGCGAAGGTGCCCGACAAGGGGCACGCCGAGCGCCCCGGAGGACGTGATGCGCGACACCAGCGCCCGCACGATGCACGAATACGCGCAGCGGTTGACCGAGCCCGGCCGGCCCGGTACGCCGGCGCACCCGACCGGGCGGAGGCCGAGACGCCGACGCCGGTCGGGGCGCGCCGCACCGGCCGGCCGCCGCCGCTGGCTCGCGCTCGCGCTGCTCTGCGTCAGCGGGTTCATGGTCATCCTGGACGCGCAGATCGTGACGGTGGCCGTCCCCTCGATCGAACGCGGCCTGCACCTGTCGGCCGGCGCCGTGCAGTGGGTGCTGACCGCGTACGTCATCGCGTTCGGCGGCCTGCTGCTGCTCGGCGGGCGGGCGTGCGACGTCACCGGTGGCCGCCGGCTGTTCCTCGCCGGCATCGGAGCCTTCGCCGCGGCGTCGCTCGCCTGCGGGCTCGCCCCGTCCGGCGCGCTGCTCGTCGTCGCGCGCACCGTCCAGGGCGTGGGCGCCGCCGCGATGATGCCCGCGGCGATGGCTCTCACGGTCGCGCTGTTCCCCGCCGGCCCCGAGCGCAACCGCGCCCTCGGGATCTCCGGTGCGATGGCCGGGCTCGGCGGCACGGCGGGCGCGCTCGTCGGCGGCCCGATCACCGCCGGGCTCGGTTGGCAGTGGATCTTCTTCCTCAACGTCCCCGTCGGCGCGCTCATCGTCGTGCTCGGGCTGTTCCTGCTGCCCGCGGACGGGCCGCGGCCCGCGCGTCCTCCGCTGGACACCGCCGGCGCGGTGACCGCGACCGGAGCGGTCGGCCTGTTCGTCTACGCCGTCGCCACCGCCCCAGAACGCGGCTGGACGAGCGCGACCACGCTCGCAGCCACGGGCGGCGCCGTCCTGCTCGCCGCGCTGTTCGTCGTGGTCGAGGCGCGCTCCGCCGCCCCGCTCGTCCCGCTGCGGATCTTCGCCTCCCGGCCGCTCACGGCCGGCGCCCTGGTCGCCCTCTGCGCCGGCATGGGCGCGTTCGGCCAGGGCTTCGTGCTCACCCAGTACGGCCAGCAGGTGCTCGGCTGGTCGCCCGTGCGGTTCGGTCTGCTCACCGTCGCGCTGCCCGCCGCCGCGGCGGTCGGGTCGATCGTCGCGCAGCGCCTGGTCACCCGGCTCGGGTACCGGTCGGTCGCGGTCGTCAGCATGGTCCTGCTCGCCGCGGGCTGCGTGAGCTGGACCTCGCTCACGGCGCACGGGACGTATCTCACCGGGATGCTGCCGGGCCTGCTCGTGTTCGGCGTCGGCCTGGGCGCGGGCACCGTCGCGGCCGTCATCGCCATGGTGAGCGGGGTGGCGGAACGGGACTCGGGGCTGGCCTCCGGTCTGGACAACGCGGCCTTCCAGGTCGGCGGGGCGCTCGGTGTCGCGGTGCTCGCCACGGTCTCGGTCTCGTACGTGCACGCGACGGCCGCCGGCACCGCCGCCACGACTGCCGCGCTCACCGGCGGGTACCGGGCCGCGTTCGTGGTGGCGACCGGGTTCGCCGTGCTCGGCCTCGCCGCCGCGCTCGCCCTCCCCCGCCGCAGGGCGGCGCAGCATGATGCGGCAGCCGCGCCTTCCCGTGTGGACGAGCTCTCGACGGTCACCAACCGGGGGCGGTAGGGGTCCCCGCGGCGTCGATGTCCTCGTCTGGTCGGACCGAGCGCCGGGCCGATGGCAGGACCTCGGCGGGTCCTGCAGGCGGTCGTCCCGTGACCTCGACCGCTGTCTGTACCGCCGAGTAACCCCTACTCTGCTGGGTGCCGATCAGCGACACGAGAGGAGAGCCATGGGGTAGCTACTGCGAGGGCGACCTCCGGCAGCCGAGCGATACCAGGCCCAGAAGGACGCCACCGCGCTCGCCTACCGGGACGCCGAGCGCAAGAACACCCAGACCCGCGGGCAGAAGCCAAGGACGACAAGAAGCTGGGCAAGGGATAGAGCGCCCGGAACGTGCCTTCGCCGGGCACGGTGTCGATGCGGACGCATCCACCGTGCCCGGCGGTGCTCCCCGGCTCCCTGACGCCGCCGTCACCGGGCCCGTCCCGGCCCGGTCGGCGGTACTCGCCGTCACCGGCCGGGCACCACAGCGTCCCGCCGCCGACCCACCACGCCGCGTCGATGAGCTCGCGACCGCCGCCGATCGGGGATGATGGCGCCATGCAGCTACCGGTCATGCCACCCGTCGCGCCGATGCTGGCCAAGTCGGTCAAGGAGATCCCACGCGGCGGCTACCTGTACGAGCCGAAGTGGGACGGCTTCCGGTCGGTGATCTTCCGGGACGGCGACGAGGTCGAGATCGGCAGCCGCAACGAGCGGCCGATGACGCGGTACTTCCCCGAGCTCGTCGCCGCCCTCAAGGAAAACCTGCCGGAGCGCTGCGTCGTCGACGGCGAGATCGTGCTGCCGGACGCCGAGGGCGTGCGGCTCGACTTCGACGCCCTGCAGCAGCGGATCCATCCCGCAGCCAGCCGGGTCAAGCTGCTCTCCGAACAGACGCCCACCCGGTTCGTCGCGTTCGACCTGCTCGCGCTCGGCGACGTCGACTACACCGAGCGGCCGTTCGCCGAGCGCCGGGCGGCGCTGGAGGACGCGCTGGCCAAGGCGCAGCAGCCCGTCCACGTTACGCCGGCCACCGACGATCCCGCGCTGGCGCAGCAGTGGTTCGAGCAGTTCGAGGGCGCCGGGCTCGACGGCGTCGTCGCCAAGCCGGTCGACGGGACGTACCAGCCCGACAAGCGGGTGATGTTCAAGATCAAGCACGAGCGCACCGCCGACTGTGTCGTCGCGGGCTACCGCGTGCACAAGAGCGGCCCGGACGCGATCGGCTCGCTGCTGCTCGGCCTGTACGACAGCGCCGGCACGCTCGCGAGCGTGGGAGTCATCGGCGCGTTCCCGCTCGCCCGGCGCAGGGAGCTGTTCGCGGAGCTGCAGCCGCTGGTCACCACGTTCGACGAACACCCTTGGGCGTGGGCGAAGCAGGAGGAGGGCTACCGCACGCCGCGCAAGGGCGAGGGCAGCCGGTGGAACGCGGGCAAGGACCTCTCGTTCACGCCGCTGCGCCCGGAACGCGTGGTGGAGGTGCGGTACGAGCACATGGAGGGCGTGCGGTTCCGGCACACGGCGCAGTTCGTGCGCTGGCGGCCCGACCGCGACCCTCGCTCGTGCACCTACGAGCAGCTCGAGGAACCGGTCAACTTCGACCTGGCGGACATCTTCACGGGCGGGACGGGCACCGACACCGACTAGCCTCCGCCCCAGGGGCCACGTGCTCACCGCGGTCGGGCGACGCTAGCCGTAGATCTCCTTCACGACGTCGGCGTACGCCTCCAGCACGGCCTTCCGCTTCACCTTCAGTGACGGCGTCAGCAGGCCGTTCTCCTCGGTGAAGTCGCCCTCGACGACGCGGAACTCGCGGATCGACTCCGCTCGCGAGACGGTCGCGTTCGCCTCGGCGACCGCCTTGCCGATCTCATCGGTCACCGCCGGGTCGTCGGGCGAGGCGTCGGCGTCGAGCGTCACCAGGGCCGCGACGAAGGGCCGGTCGTCGCCGATCACGAGGCACTGGCTCACCAGCGGATGCGCGCGGATGACGTCCTCCAGCGGACCAGGCGCGACGTTCTTGCCGCTCGCGGTCACCAACAGGTCCTTCTCGCGGCCGGTGATCGTCAGGTAGCCGTCGTCGTCGAGCTCACCGGTGTCGCCGGTGCGGAACCAGCCGTCGTCCAACGCCTCCGCCGAGGCGCCCGGGTCGTTCCAGTACGAGCCGAAGACCTGGCCGCCGCGCAGCAGGATCACGCCGTCCCCGGCGATCCGGACGGCCGTGCCGGGCAACGGCTTGCCGGCCGTGCCGAACCGCGGCGCGAGCGGCGGGTTCACCGTCGCCGCGCCGGTCGTCTCGGTGAGGCCGTACCCCTCGTAGATCACGATCCCCGCGCCGGCGAAGAACAGCGCGAGGTCTCGACTCAGCCGGGAGCCGCCGCAGATCGCGTAACGCAGCCGGCCGCCGACCTGGCGCCGGATCCGTCGGTAGACGAGGACGTCGTACAGCCGGTGAGCCAGGCGCAGCCCGATGCCGGCTCCCCTGGCGTGCTCCGGGTCACGTTCCAGGGCCTCGCCCCACTGCCTGGCCACGCGCGCCGCGCGGTCGAACGACGCCGCACGGCCCATCCGTTCGGCCGTCTGCCGGGCAGTCGTGTGGATCTTCTCGAAGACGTACGGCACCGCGACGACGAACGTCGGCCGGAACGTGCGCAGTGCGTCCCGCAGTGTGTCGGTCGACATGCTCGGCTCGTGGCCCATGCGGACCCCGGCCCGCACGCAGCCAACCTGGAGCATCCGCCCGAGCACATGCGCGAGCGGGACGAACACGACGGTGGACGCGGCCCGCTTCGAGTGCGCACGGAATACCGGGTAGAGCAACTCGGTCGCGTTGTCGACCTCGTCGAGGAAGTTCCGGTGCGTGAGCACGCATCCCTTCGGGCGTCCCGTCGTGCCGGACGTGTAGACGATCGTCGCCGGGTCGTCCGGCGCCACGGCGCTGCGGCGGCGTTCCACGTCGTCGTCGGCGACGTCGGCACCGGCGTCGGTGAGCTCGGCCACGGCGCCGGCGTCGACCGTCCAGACCTCCCGGAGCTTCGGCAGCTCCGCGCGTACCGACTCGACGGCGGCGGCGTTGTCGCCGGTCTCCACCACGCAGGCCACCGCCTCGGAGTCGGACAGGATCCACTCGACCTGACCGGGGGACGAGGTGGGGTACACCGGCACCGGGCACGCGCCGATCATCCACAGCGCGTAGTCGAACAGGGTCCACTCGTACCGCGTACGGGACATCAGCCCGACACGGTCGCCTGCCCCGATTCCGTTGGCCAGCAGGCCTTTCGCGAGCCCGACGACCGCGTCGCGGAACTCGCCCGCCGACACGTCACGCCAGGTGCCACCGGACCGCACGGCGATCGCGACGGCGCCGGGATCGGCGGCCGCGTTCTCGACGACCATGTCGGCGAGCCCGCCGGTGAGCACGCGAACCGCCAGCGCAGGCGTCTCGTACTCGTCCATACGGCCTCTTCCCCAACCAACTTACCGATGGTAACTTTACTATGAGTAAGTTACCTGGACCAGATCGTCTGGAGATCCCGTGGGCACCATCGACG
The DNA here is from genome assembly GCA_036378185.1 of Streptosporangiales bacterium. GTDB lineage: Bacteria > Actinomycetota > Actinomycetes > Streptosporangiales > WHST01 > WHST01. The sequence goes on from DASUWX010000231.1 coordinate 7,641, forward strand.
TCGAGCAGCTCGACATGCGGGCGCTGAGCCCGGAGGACTTCGCCCGCCTGGTCAAGGACGCGTCGAAGGCCGATCTCGCCGAGGTCATGTCGGGCGGGCACCGCGCACAGGTGCTCGAGGCCGTCTTCGCGCGGATGAGCGAGCAGTTCCGCCCGGACAAGGCGCCGTCGCGTCCGTCCGCGGTGCTCTGGCAGGTCGAGGGCCGGCCGGACGGCGGCGTGGACGAGTACGAGTTGATGATCGAGGACGGCACGTGCACCGTGGCCTCTCCCCCACGACACGAGCCGCGGGTCACGGTGGCGCTGGACGGCGTCGACTTCCTGAAGCTGGTCTCCGGCAACGCGTCCGCGACGACGATGTTCTTCACCCGCCGCATCAGGCTGCAGGGCGACCTCGGCCTCGGAGCCGGACTGACCGACATGTTCGACATCCCGAAGGCCGGATGAGCGCCGATGGCCTCGTTCTCCCTCGATCTCACCGAAGAACAGACCGACCTGCGCGAGTGGGTGCACGGCTTCGCCGCTGACGTCCTCCGCCCCAACGGGCGGGAGTGGGACGAGCGCGAGGAGACGCCGTGGCCGATCATCGCCGAGGCCGCGAAGATCGGGCTCTACGGGTTCGAGTCGCTCGCCGGCTTCTGGGCCGACGAGACCGGGCTCTCGCTGCCGATCGCGAACGAGGAACTGTTCTGGGGCGACCCCGGCATCGCCATGTCCATCTTCGGGACGACGCTCGCGGTCGCCGGCATCTTCGCCGCCGGCACGCCCGACCAGCTGGCCGAGTGGGTGCCCGCGTGCTACGGCGACGCCGCCGACCCGAAGGTCGCGGCGTTCTGCGTCTCCGAGCCGGAGGCGGGTTCGGACGTCTCGGCCATGCGCACCAGGGCCCGCTACGACGAGGCGAACGACGAGTGGGTGCTCTCCGGACAGAAGGCCTGGATCACGAACGGCGGCATCGCGGACGTGCATGTCGTCGTCGCGTCCGTCGACCCGGAGCTCGGCTCCCGGGGACAGGCGGCGTTCGTCGTACCGCCGGGTACGAGGGGGCTCGACGGCGGGCGGAAGATCAAGAAGCTCGGCCTGCGCGCGTCGCACACCGCCGACGTGTTCCTCGACGACGTGCGGGTGCCGGGCCGTTGCCTGCTCGGCGGGAAGGAGAAGCTGGGCGCCCGGCTCGCCCGCGCGCGTGAGGGCGGCCGGGCGCGGTCCCAGGCGGCGATGAGCACGTTCGAGCTGAGCCGCCCGACCGTGGGCGCGCAGGCGCTCGGCGTCGCGCGTGCGGCGTACGAGTACGCGCTCGCCTACGCCAAGGACCGGGTCGTGTTCGGCCGGCCGATCATCGAGAACCAGGCCATCGCCTTCGCCCTCGCCGACATGCGCACCGACATCGACGCGGCACGCCTGCTCGTCTGGCGGTCCGCCTGGCTGGGCCGCAACGGCCGCGCCTTCGAGGCCGGCGAGGGGTCGATGGCGAAGCTGCGCGCCGGCGAGGTGGCGGTCAGCGCGACGGAGCGCGCCGTGCAGATCCTCGGCGGCGCCGGGTACGACCGCGAGCACCCGGTGGAGCGCTGGTACCGGGACGCGAAGATCTACACGATCTTCGAGGGCACCTCCGAGATCCAGCGGCTCGTCATCGCCCGCGCGATATCCGGAGCGGCCATCCCGTGATGGACAAGTCCCGCCGAGTCCGGTAGGACTACGGGCGTCCCAAGCGACGGAGCTGGGGGTGAGCGGCGTGGCGACGAGGCTGCGCTACCAGGTCTACGGCGTCACGTTCATCCTGGTCGTCGCCCTGCTCATCACGCTGTCCGTCGCCGTGTACCGGAAGGCGTTCTCCTCCGCCGTCGACGTGACGGTCGACGCGCAGACGGTCGGCACGCAGCTCGACGTCGGCGGCGACGTGAAGGTGCGCGGCGTGCTGGTGGGCGAGATCCGGGCGATCACGTCGAACGGCTCGCGTGCGCGGATCCACCTGGCGCTCGACCCGGCGCAGGCGAAGCACATCGCGGCGTCGACGACGGCGCGGTTCGTGCCGAAGACGCTGTTCGGCGAACGGTACGTCGAACTCGAGCCCACGACCGACACCGGCGGACGCCACATCGAGAGCGGCGACGTGATCCCCGAGGACCGGTCGGCGGCGGCGGTGGCGGTGAACCGGGTGCTCGACGACCTGTTGCCGGTGCTGCAGACGCTGGACCCGGCGAAGGTGTCGGCGACGCTGACCGCGCTGGCCCAGGCGCTGTCCGGGCGGGGCGAGCGGATC
>DASUWX010000232.1:0-19988 GCA_036378185.1 Streptosporangiales bacterium
GGCGGGTCCCGCTGCTGATCATCACGCACATGCACGCCGACCACGCGTCCGGCGTGCCCGCGGTATTCGCCGGGCGGCGGGTCGACGCCGTCGCGACCGGTGCGCTGCAGGTGCCCGCCGACGAGTGGCGCCGGGTGACCGCGGCGGCCGCGGCGGCGGGCCTGGAGGTGACCCAGCCGACCGCGGGCACCGTCTGGCGGATCGGTGCACTCACCCTCCGCGTCCTGTGGCCGCCCGCCGGGTACACGGACCCCACTGCCACCGCCGGCGACGACGACCCCGAAGGCTCGGCGCCGAACAACGCGAGCCTCGTCGTCCGCGCGTCGTGGCCCGGCCTCACCGTGCTGCTGACCGGCGACGTCGAACCGCCCGTGCAGCAACGGCTGCTCGACTCCGGCGCCGACCTGCGGGCAGACGTGCTCAAGGTGCCGCACCACGGTTCCGCGCGGCAGGAGCCGCGCTTCCTCGCCGCCACCGGTGCCCGGCTCGCCGTCATCTGTGTCGGTGCCGGCAACGACTACGGCCACCCTGCGCCGCCGACGCTGCACGCGCTCGAGGGCGACGGCATGCGGGTGCTGCGGACGGACCGGGACGGCGACGTCGCGGTCGTCGAGACCGCGCAGGGCGGGCTGGCGTTCGCGACGCGCGCGAACGCGGACGTGCCGAGCCGCGCGCCGCCGTGATGGCCGCCCGGCAGGCGTGCCGCGGGTGTCGGCTCGGCGTGCGATGCTGTGCCCGTGCCGAAGAAAGCCGACAACCCGCTCGCTCCGGTGACCCTGGTGACCGGCGGGGAGGAGCTGCTCGTCGACCGGGCGGTCGCCGAGGTGGTCGCGGCCGCGCGGGTCGGGCAACCGGACACCGTGGTCCATGACGTCGTAGCCACCGAGGTCGAGCCGGGGCGGCTCGCGGAGCTGACCAGCCCGTCGCTCTTCGGCGAGCGGCGGGTGGTCGTGCTGCGCGGCGTCGAGGCGGCCGGCAAGGCGACGGTCGCGGCGGTGCGCGAGCTGCTGCGCGACCCCGCCGACGACGTCGTCCTCGTCCTCGTGCACGCCGGCGGCAACCGCGGCAAGGCGATCCTCGAGGCGGCCACCGAGGCGGGCGCGCGGAAGGTCGACTGCCCGCCGGTGAAGCAGTACCGCGACCGGCTCGACTTCGTCACGGCGGAGGCACGCCGCGCCGGCGGCACCATGAGCTCGGACGGGGCCAGGGCGCTGCTGGACGCCATCGGCACCGACCTGCGCGAGCTGGCGATGGCCTGCGCCCAGCTCGTCGCCGACACCGCGAGCGGCCCCGACGGCACGGTGCGGATCGACGCCGGGGTCGTGGCGCGCTACTACACCGGCCGTGCCGAGGCGACCAGCTTCACTGTCGCCGACCGCGCCGTCGAGGGGCGCACCGCGGACGCGCTGGAACAGCTGCGCTGGGCGCTCGCCGTCGGCGTGGCGCCGGTGCTGGTGACCAGCGCGCTGGCGCAGGGGGTGCGGTCGGTGGCGAAGGTCCGCGCCGCGAAGAGCACCCGCCCTGCCGACCTCGCCCGCGAGCTCGGCATGCCCCCGTGGAAGGTCGACCGCGCCCGCAAGCAGGCGCGCAGCTGGACCGACGCCGCGATCACCGCGTCGCTGCACGCCATCGCGGAGGCGGACGCCCAGGTCAAGGGCGAGGCGGCCGACGCGTCCTACGCCTTGGAGCGCGCCGTGGTTGCGGTGGCCCGCGCCGCGCGCGGCTGACCGCCCGGAGCCGACACGGCGTGAGGGTGTCCCTCACGCCCCTACGAGGGGGTGAGGGACACCCTCACGACCTGGATCGGTTGCGGCGCTACTTGCCGACCGCGTTGGCGCGCTTGGCGAGCGCCGACTTGCGGTTGGCCGCGGCGTTCTTGTGGATGACGCCCTTGGTGGCCGCCTGGTCGAGCTTGCGGTTGGCGGCCGCGAGCAGCACGGCGGCCTGCTCGGCGTCGCCTGCGGCCGCGGCCTCGCGGAACTTGCGCACCGACGTCTTCAGCGAGGAGCGCACGGCCTTGTTGCGCTGCCGGGCAGCCTCGTTCTGCTTGTTCCGCTTGATCTGGGACTTGATGTTCGCCACGCGCGAGCCTCGGTGATCTTCCTCTGGGTTGCTGGGTACGGGCGCGGCGAGCGCCACGCGACTGCCCAGGTTACCAGCCGAGCCGGCGCCGCACCCAATCGGTGCTCGCCTCGGCGTAGGCACGCTGGTACGCGCGCAGCTTCGGCAGTCCGGGCGGCGCCGGCAGGCGCGACTGCCGGTGCATCAGCCCGGCGACGGCCAGCACGAACTGGGTCACCTGTTCCGGGTCGGCGTCGCGGGTCAGCGGGTGCGTCGCGATGATCGCGTCGACGTCGTGCCCGCCGTGCGCGTGGACCTCGAGCATGAGCAGTGTCGGGTCGCTCCAGCCGGGCCCGACCGTTGCCTGGGCCCAGTCGAACACGCAGACCCGCCCGTCCGCCGTGAGCAGCACGTTGTCGGCGCGCAGGTCGACGTGGACCAGGGCGGTCCCGGACGCGACCGGCGTCGCGGCGCGCTCGGCCAGCCGGTCGAGGTGCTTCGACGTCCACGGGTCGAGGTCCGCCGGCGGCGCGGCCGCGAGTTCGGGCCAGGCGGCCAGCGTCTCGGACAGGTCCTGGCCGAGGTCGCCCAGCTCGTCGGCGGGGAGCGGCGACGGGTCGAGGAGCGGCGTCAGTTCGGTCAGCGTGTCCAGGACGCGGGCCAGCTCGGCGGGCTCCCACGGCAGCCGCGGGTGCCGGCCCTGCACGTCCTCGAACAGCAACGCCACCCAGACCCCGTCGTCGTAGGTGGCCAGCACGGGGGGCAGCGCCGGGTGCTCGGGCATCACCGAGGCCAGCCGGATCTCCTTCCGGTGCAACTGCGGCGAGTGGGGGTTCAACGGCTCGCCGACCGCCTTCACGAACGCGCGGGTGCCGTCGGCGCACACCAGCCGGGCCGCCACCCCGGGGGAGAAGCCGCCGGCCTGGGTCGCCGCCTCGACGACGGGCGAGCCGAGCTCCGCGACGACCCACGCGCGCACGGCCCCCGGGAGTGCCGCCCAGTCGATGCGGGTGCCGGTCGCGGGCGGTGGCGGCGTGATCGTCAGTTCCGGAGCCATGCCGTCATCGTCCTCGTGCCCCGTTCGGCCGGACAACGGGTTTTCGCCGTGGCCAGGTCACGCTGTGTGGGAAATCGAGCTGCGCGAGCGGCATGCGGAGCGACGGTCGGGAACCGTCCCGGCGATCCCCTGAGCACACCGGGTGGCCAAGGTACCGTTGCCACCCGGAACAGGGGGTGGGTGCCGATGAGTCCCAGTGCCGACGACGCCGTGGGCCGCCGGATCAGGGAACTGCGGCAACAGCGCGGGCTGACCGTCCGCGGCCTCGCCACGGAGACGGCCCTGTCGGTCGGCCTGATCAGCCAGGTCGAGCGGGGCCTCACCGACCCCAGCCTGGAGACGCTGCGGCGCATCGGGCAGGCGCTCGACGTCCCGATCTTCGAGCTGTTCGGCGGGCCGCAGGAACAACAGGCGGCCGTGATGCGCAAGCGGTCGCGGATGCGGGTGAGCTCGCCGCACAGCGGCGTCACGTACACCCGCATCTCGAAGGGCGCCGGCCGGATCGAGATGCTGGAGGGGACGCTCGAGCCGGGCGGCGCGTCCTCCGACGTGCCGTGGTCGCACCCCTCGGAGGAGTGCGTGCTTGTCTCCAAGGGCCGGCTCGTCGTGGAGGTCGGAGACGAGCGGCACACACTCGCGCCCGGCGACAGCTGCTACTTCGACTCCCGTACGCCGCACCGCTATCTGAACGAGACGGCCCGGCCGGTGACGTACGTGCTCGCGATCACCCCGCCCAGTTACTAGGAGTGCGCCGGTTGACCGTGCCGGAGGGCTGACCCTACGGTGCGTTCAATCAGAGTGAACAGCCGAAGCAGGTTTATGAAAACGATTGGACCAGCCGCCGGCCCGGTGAGCTTCCGTGCCCATTTCCCCGCACTCGAGGACACCGTCCATCTCGCCAGCTGCAGCCAGGGCGCGCTCTCGATGGAGCTCAACGCCGCACTGGACGAGTTCGTCTGGAGCATGCGCACCTACGGCGCGCCCTGGACCCGCTGGATGGGACAGGTCGACGACGCGCGCCGCAGGTTCGCGCGGCTGATCGGGGCGGACGCCGACGAGGTCGCGGTGATCTCGTGCGCCTCCGACGGCGCGTACCAGGTCGCCTCGACGCTGGACTGGCGCCGTCGGCCGAAGGTCGTCACGACGGACATGGAGTTCCCCTCGGTCGCGCACGTCTGGCTCGCCCAGCAGCCGCGCGGCGCCGAGGTCGTGCACGTCGCCGACCACGCCGGCGTCGTGTCCGCCGAGGACTACACGGCCGCCGTCGACGAACGCACGGCGCTGGTCTCCGTGCCGTTCGTCTCGTACCGCAACGGCGTGCGGATGCCCGTGGCCGACGTGGCGTCCAGGGCGCGCGAGGTGGGCGCGCGGGTGTTCGTCGACGCGTACCAGGCCGCCGGCGTGCTGCCCGTGGACGTCCGCGAGATCGACTGCGACTACCTGGTCTCGGGCGCGCTGAAATACCTGCTCGGCGTGCCCGGGCTGGCGTTCCTCTACGTCCGCCGCGGGACGGCCGACGAGCTCCCGCCGCAGCTCACCGGCTGGTTCGGCAGGGTGGCGCCGTTCTCGTTCGACCCCAGGGGGCTCGACTTCCCGAGTGCGGCACGGCGGTTCGAGACGGGCACGCCCGCGATCCCGGCGGCGTACGGCGCCAACGCCGGCCTGCAGTTGCTGGAAGGGCTCGACATGGGGGCGGTGGACACGCACGTGCGCGGCCTCGTCGACGAGCTCTCCGACCGGTTGACCGACATGGGCGAGACGCTCGGGTCCCCGGCCGACCCGGCGCTGCGCGGCCCGCAGGTCGCGCTCGTGGACGACGACCCGGACGCTCTCGCCGGGTGGCTGGGGGAACGGCACATCGTGACCAGCCCGCGCGGCAGCCTGCTCCGCCTGTCCTTCCACTACTACAACGACGCGAGCGACGTAACGGCGGTGGCGTCGGCCGTCGCCGAGTACCGCTCACGGAGGTGAACCCGATGACCACCGCGGGCGAGAGCGACGACCGCGCCGGGCTCGAGCGCCGGCTGACCGGTCGGCAGCTGGCGATGATCGGCCTCGGCGGCGCGATCGGCACCGGCCTGTTCCTCGGGTCGAGCCTCGCGATCTCGCAGGCTGGGCCGGCGACGATCGTCGCGTACGTCGTCTGCGCCCTCGTCGCGCTCGTGATCGCGTGGGCGCTCGCGGAGATGGTCGTCGTGCACCCCACCGCGGGTGCGTTCGGCGCCATCGCGCACATGTACCTCGGCGGCTGGGCGGGGTTCGTCACGCGCTGGACGTACTGGACGATCCAGGTGATCGCGGTGGGCGGAGAGGTGATCGCCGCCGGCATCTACATCCAGTACTGGTGGCCGCAGATCCCGCTGTGGCTGCCGGTCGTGGTGTTCTCGCTCGCCGTGCTGGCGGTGAACGCGCTGGCGGTGCGGGTCTTCGGCGAGTTCGAGTACTGGTTCGCGATGGTGAAGGTCGCCGCGATCGTCGTGTTCCTGTTGCTCGGCGCCGCGTTGATCGTCTTCGGCCTGCCCGGCACCCACCCCACGGGCGTGCACAACCTGACGGCGCACGGCGGCTTCCTCCCCAACGGCGTCGGCGGGCTGTTCCTCGCGCTCGTCTTCGTCATCTTCAGCTTCATCGGCACCGAGGTCGTCGCGGTCACCGCGGCCGAGTCGGAGAACCCGACCCACGACATCCCGCGCGCCGCACGGCGGATGGTGCTGCGGCTCGTCCTGTTCTACGTGCTGGCGATCGGCGTCGTGCTGTGCATCGTGCCGTGGACGGTCACCGCGCAGGTCGGCGACAACATCGTGGCGAGCCCGTTCGTCCGCGTCCTCGGTGCCGCGAACGTGCCCGCGGCGGCCACCGTGATGAACTTCGTCGTCCTGACCGCGGCGCTGTCGAGCGCGAACGCCAACCTCTACCTGACGTCGCGGATGATGCACTCACTGGCAGCACACGGCTTCGCACCGCGCTGGACGGGGCGGGTGAGCGGTTCCGGCGTCCCGCGCAACGCGCTGGTGCTCTCCGCGATCGGGCTCGGGCTGGCGGCGTACCTGTCGGCGGCGTTCCCCAAGTCGGCGTACGTCATCATCTTCGGCATCTCGATCTTCGGCGCGCTCGTCGTGTGGATCCTGATCCTGCTGACGCACATGCGGTTCCGGCAGGTGCGGCGCAAGCAGGGCGTGCCGGCGGCGCCGGTGCGGCTCTGGGGTGCGCCGGTGACCACGGTGCTCGGCGCGCTGTTCCTCTTCGCGATCCTGGTCTCCACCGCGTTCGTCGAGGGCTTGACCACGGCGTGGCAGGCGGGCATACCGTTCTTCGTGCTGTTGACGATCATCTACGCGGGCGTGCGCCGTGCCCGCCGGAACAGGGAGCCCACGTGAGAGTACTCGCCGACCTGACCGCGGGGATCGCCACCGGAGCGGTCGAGATCGTCGACCTGACCGCCCCGCTCACCGACACGACGCCGATCATCCAGTTGCCGGCTCCGTTCGCGAACACCAAGGGGTTCTCGCTCGAGGAGATCAGCCGGTACGACGACCGCGGTCCCGGCTGGTACTGGAACAACGTGACCATGGGCGAGCACTGCGGCACGCACCTGGACGTGCCCGTGCACTGGGCCACCGGCCGGGACGGCGAGGACGTGGCGCAGGTGCCGGCCGGCCGTCTCGTCGCGCCCGCCGTCGTCGTGGACAAGAGCGCGGAGGTGGCCGAGAACCCCGACTTCCTGCTGGAGATCGATCACCTCCGCGCGTTCGAGGGCGAGCACGGGCCGCTGCCCGCGGGCGGCTGGCTCATCTACCGCACCGGCTGGGACACCAGGTCCGCGGACCAGGAGGCGTTCCTCAACGCCGACGAGACCGGGCCGCACACGCCGGGCATCTCCGTCGAGTGCGCGAAGTGGCTGGCCGAGGAGACGCAGCTGCTCGGCGTCGGCGTCGAGACGGTCGGCACCGACGCGGGCGCGGCGCACTCGTTCGACCCGCCGTTCCCGTGCCACTCGTTCCTGCTCGGGGCCGGGAAGTACGGGCTCACCCAGTTGCAGAACGTCGGCCGGCTGCCGACCACCGGCACGGTGCTCGTCGTCGCGCCGCTGCCGATCGTCGGGGGCTCGGGCAGCCCCGCCCGCGTCCTCGCGCTGATCGAAGCACCATGATCGTCGCCGAGGCCGTCGGGAGGACGCTCGCGCGCCTCGGTGTCCGGCGCGTGTTCGGCGTCGTCGGCAGCGGGAACTTCCACGTCACCAACGCGCTCGTCGCCGGCGGCGCGCGCTTCGTCGCGGCCCGGCACGAGTGCGGCGCCACGATGATGGCCGACGCGTGCGCGCGGGTCAGCGGCGAGGTCACCGCCGTCTCCCTGCACCAGGGTTGCGGGCTCACGAACGCGCTCACCGGCATCACCGAGGCGGCGAAGAGCCGCACACCGCTGCTCGTGCTGGCCGCCGACACCGGCGGCGCGGCGGTGCGGTCGAACTTCCGCATCGACCAGGACGCCGTGGCCGGCGCCGTCGGCGCGGTGGCCGAGCGCACGCACACGCCCGCGTCCGCGGTCGCCGACACCGTCCGGGCGTACCGCCGTGCCGTCACCGAGCGGCGCACGGTCGTGCTCAACCTGCCGCTGGACGTGCAGGCCGCCGAGTTCCTCGGCGACCTCGAGGCGACCGCGACGCCCCCGCTCCCGGTGCCGCCCGCCGCGGCCGCGCAGGCGACGCGGGAGTTCGCGGACGTGCTCGCCGCGGCACGGCGGCCGGTGTTCCTGGCCGGCCGGGGCGCCGTCGCCGCCGGTGCGCGCGACGCGCTGGTGGAGCTGGCCGACCGGTGCGGCGCCCTGCTCGCCACGTCGGCCGTCGCCAACGGCCTGTTCCACGGCGAGCCGTGGTCGCTCGGCATCTCGGGCGGGTTCGCGTCGCCGCTCGCGGCCGAGCTGATCACCGGGGCGGACCTGCTCGTCGGCTGGGGCTGCTCGCTCACGATGTGGACGACCCGGCACGGCCACCTGGTCGGGCCGGGCACGAGGATCGTGCAGGTCGACCTCGACGTCGACGCGATCGGCGCCAACCAGCCGGTGGCGTTGGGCGTGCTCGGCGACGCCTGCGAGACGGCCGTCGCCGTCACCCTCGAGCTGGCCGGCCGCGGGCACACGGCGCCCGGGTACCGGTCGCCGGCGCTGCGCGACCGGATCGCGGCCGAGGTGCGCTGGCGCGACGTGCCGTACGACGACGAGTCCACCGCCGACGCCATCGACCCGCGCACGCTCACGATCGGCCTGGACGACCTGCTGCCCGCCGAGCGGGTCGTCGCGATCGACTCGGGGAACTTCATGGGCTACCCGGCGGCGTTCCTCTCCGTGCCCGACGAGCAGGGCTTCTGCTTCACGCAGTCGTTCCAGTCCATCGGCCTCGGCCTGGGCACGGCGATCGGCGCGGCGTTGGCCCGCCCGGACCGGTTGCCCGTCGCGGCCCTCGGCGACGGCGGCGCGCTGATGGCGGCCGCGGAGCTGGAGACCGTCGCCCGGCTCGGGCTGCCGATGCTGGTCGTGGTCTACGACGACGCCGCCTACGGCGCCGAGGTGCACCACTTCGGCCCGGACGGCCTGCCGCTCGACACCGTGCGGTTCCCGGACACCGACATCGCGGCGATCGGCGCGGGCTGCGGGTTCGCCGCCGCCACCGTCCGGCGTCGCGACGACCTCGCCGCCGTGCGCGACTGGCTCGCCGGCCCCCGCGACCGCCCGATGCTGGTCGACGCGAAGGTGGTGTCCGAGCACGGTGCGTGGTGGCTGGAGGAGGCCTTCCGCGGCCACTGACCGGATCCTCGGCGGTCAAGGGGCCTCGCCGGCGCGCTCCCACTGCGCTCGGCTCCACTCGACGTACTCGACCTGTACGCCGTCCGCCAGCCGGGTCGTGAGGTTGCGGCCGGTCGGGACGTCCTGCGGCCCGCGGACGATCGTCGCGCCGGCCCGCTCCAGCAGCTCCAGACACTGGTCGAGGTCGTCGACGATCAGGGTCGCCCGGGTCGCCCGGAATTGAGCGAGGGTCTCCTCGTCACCGGCGACCAGCAGGACCCGCCCGACGCTCGCCAGCTCCAGCCCGTTGGGCATGGCGAACCGGAGGCCCACTTGTTCGCCCGTCACGGCGGACAGGACGGACAGGGCCGGATCGAGGCTTGGGACGTAGACGCGGGCGTAGGTTCGCAGTACTCGCATGTGGGCGGCAACGCGGCGGCACACGGACGGCTATTCCGCCGTGCCGAGCGGCCGCGGGGCGTCACGTGGGACGATGGAGGCGAACCGTTCACGACGACCCGAGAGATCGCCGAACCCCAGTGCCGACTCGTACCGACCCAGCGCGCATCCGCAACTTCTGCATCATCGCGCACATCGACCACGGCAAGTCGACGCTCGCCGACCGCATGCTCGAGTACACCGGCGTCGTGGACGAGCGCAGCATGCGCAAGCAGTACCTCGACCGCATGGACATCGAGCGGGAGCGCGGCATCACGATCAAGTCGCAGGCGGTGCGGCTGCCGTGGACGGTCGCCGGCGACGACTACGTGCTCAACCTGATCGACACGCCGGGCCACGTCGACTTCAGCTACGAGGTGTCCAGGTCGCTGGCCGCGTGCGAGGGTGCGGTGCTGCTGGTCGACGCCGCCCAGGGGATCGAGGCGCAGACGCTGGCGAACCTCTACATGGCGATCGACAACAACCTGCACGTCATCCCGGTGCTCAACAAGATCGACCTGCCGGCCGCCGAGCCGCAGAAGTACGCGGAGGAGATCGCGCACGTCCTCGGCGGCAGCCCGGACGACGTGCTGCAGGTCTCGGCCAAGACCGGCGACGGCGTCCGCGCCCTGCTCGACGAGATCGTCGCGCAGGTGCCGCCGCCCGAGGGCGACCCGGACGCACCTGCCCGCGCGCTCATCTTCGACTCGGTCTACGACACCTACCGCGGCGTCGTCACCTACGTGCGGATGGTGGACGGCTACCTGTCCAGCCGCGAGCGCGTGCTGATGATGTCGACCAGGGCGGCGCACGACACGCTCGAGGTCGGCGTCATCTCGCCGGAGCCGAAGGCGACGGACGGGCTCGGCGTCGGCGAGGTCGGCTATCTCATCACCGGCGTCAAGGACGTCCGCCAGTCGAAGGTCGGCGACACCGTCACGCTCGCGCGCGGCGGCGCCGACAAGGCGCTGCCCGGCTACCAGGAGGCGAAGCCGATGGTCTTCGCCGGGCTCTACCCCGTCGACGGCGACGAGTACGCGCTGCTGCGCGAGGCGCTGGACAAGCTGCGGCTGAACGACGCCTCGCTGGCGTACGAGCCGGAGACGTCCGCCGCGCTCGGGTTCGGCTTCCGCTGCGGCTTCCTCGGCCTGCTGCACATGGAGATCGTGCGCGAGCGGCTGGAGCGCGAGTCCGACCTCACGCTCATCTCGACGGCGCCGAACGTCGTCTACCGGGTGGAGCTCGACGACGGCAGCACGCACGAGGTCACCAACCCGAGCGAGTTCCCGGACGGCAAGGTCGCCGCCGTCTACGAGCCGGTGGTGCGGGCGACCGTGCTGCTGCCGTCGGACTACATCGGCGCGGTGATGGAGCTGTGCCAGGGCAAGCGCGGCACGCTGCTCGGCATGGAGTACCTCTCGCGGGAACGCGTCGAGATCAGGTACACCCTGCCGCTCGCCGAGATCATCTTCGACTTCTACGACCAGCTGAAGTCGCGCACCCGCGGCTACGCGTCGCTCGACTACGAGCCCGCCGGCGACCAGGCCGCCGACCTCGTCCGCGTCGACATCCTGCTGCACGGCCAGCAGGTCGACGCGTTCAGTGCCATCGTGCACAGGGACCAGGCGTACGGCTACGGCGTCGAGATGACCAAGCGGCTGCGCAAGCTGATCCCGCGGCAGCAGTTCGAGGTGCCGATCCAGGCGAGCATCGGCTCGCGGGTCATCGCGCGGGAGAACGTGCGCGCCCTGCGCAAGGACGTCCTGGCCAAGTGCTACGGAGGCGACATCAGCCGCAAGCGCAAACTGCTGGAGAAGCAGCGCGAGGGCAAGCGGCGGATGAAGATGGTCGGCAGCGTCGAGATCCCGCAGGAGGCGTTCATCGCGGCGCTGTCGAGCGACGACGCCGGAGCCGACAAGAAGAAGTGAGCGGTCGTGCCCAGTCTCCCGCCGGACGGTGAACCCGCGCCGCAGGACGGCTCGCTACCGGCGTCCGCGCTGGACGGCCTCGGCAGCCGCCCGTTCGGCGTCTACGTGCACGTCCCGTTCTGCGCGAAGCGTTGCGGCTACTGCGATTTCAACACCTACACGGCGGAGGACCTCGGCGGCGGCGGGTCACGCCGCGAGTACGCCGACCTCGCGGTCGAGGAGGTGCGGCTGGCGCGCCGGGTGCTCGGCGAGGTCGACCTGCCGGCCGCCACGGTCTTCTTCGGCGGCGGCACGCCGACGCTGCTGCCGGCCGCCGACCTGGCCCGGGTGCTCGGCGCCGTCCGTGACGAGTTCGGCCTCGCGCCGGGTGCCGAGGTGACCACGGAGGCCAACCCGGACTCCGTCGACGCGGAGTCGCTGGGCGCACTGCGCGCCGCCGGCTTCACGCGGGTCTCGTTCGGCATGCAGTCCGCATTGCCGCACGTGCTGCGCGTGCTCGACCGCACCCACGACCCCGAGCGCGTGCCCGAGGCCGTGCGGTGGGCCCGCGAGGCGGGCTTCGGCGGCGTCAACCTGGACCTCATCTACGGCACGCCGGGGGAGACCGCCGCCGACTGGCAGCGCAGCCTGGACGCCGCGCTGGCGATGCGCCCCGGCCACGTCTCGGCGTACTCGCTCGTCGTCGAGGACGGCACCCGCCTCGCGGCCAGGGTGCGGCGCGGCGAGGTGCCGGCACCGGACGACGACGTGCTCGCCGACCGGTACCTGCAGGCCGACGAGACGCTGCGCGCCGCCGGCTACGACTGGTACGAGGTGTCCAACTGGGCGCGCACCGAGGCCGAACGCAGCCGGCACAACCAGCTCTACTGGTCAGGGGCGGACTGGTGGGGCGTCGGTCCCGGCGCGCACAGCCACGTGGGCGGCACCAGGTGGTGGAACGTCCGCCATCCCAGCGCGTACGCGGCGCGGCTCGCGTCCGGGCACAGCCCGGCCGCCGCGCGGGAGGTGCTCGACGCCGGCGACCGCTGGACCGAGCGGGTGATGCTCGCCGTCCGGATGGCCGGCGGCCTGCCGCTGGCCGAGCTGGACGGCGCCGCCCGCGACCGCGCCGCCCGCGCCGTGGCCGAGGGGCTGGCCGAGCCGGAGGCGTACGACGACGGCCGGCTCGCCCTCACCGTCCGCGGCCGCCTCCTCGCCGACGCCCTCGTCCGCGACCTCCTGGTGGCGTCCGACTGACGGTTGCCCCGGCTCCGACGTGGGTACGTTGCCGTGGCTATAACCAGTGCGATGTACCCACGTCATGCCGTCCCACATCGTGGCGGTGGCGTTGCCATGGCTATTGCCACGGCAACGTACCCACGTCACGGAAAGACGCGGGCTACTGGTCCGGGGCGGTGACGAAGTCGATGAGTTCCTCGACGCGGCCCAGGAGCGCGGGCTCGAGGTCGGCGTAGCTGTGCACGCGGTCGAGGATGCGCCGCCAGGCGCGGCCGAGATCGGCGGCGTCGTCCGCCGGCCAGCCGAACGCGCGGCACACGCCCACCTTCCACGGCACCGAGCGCGGCACCTCGGGCCAGCGCTCGATGCCCAGCGCGGCCGGCCGCACGGCCTGCCAGACGTCCACGTACGGGTGGCCCACGACGAGCACGTGGGGCGAGGTGACCGACGCCGCGATGCGGCTCTCCTTCGAACCCTCCACCAGGTGGTCGACGAGGACGCCCAGCCGGCGGCCCGGGCGGGGCGCGAACTCGCGCACGATCGCCGGCAGGTCGTCGACGCCGTGCAGTGGCTCGACCACGACACCCTCGATGCGCAGGTCGTCTCCCCACACGCGCTCTACCAGCTCCGCGTCGTGCAGACCCTCGACGTAGATGCGGCTCTCCCGCGCGACCCGTGCGCGCCGCCCCGACACGGCGATCGAACCGGACGCCGTCCGCGCGGGCTTCGCCTTGGCCCCGGACGCCGCGGGGCGGACGAGCGCGACCGGCTCGCCCTCGAGCAGGTAGCCGTGGCCCCACGGGAACTGCCGCCGCCGGCCGTGCCGGTCCTCCAGCACGATCGCGTCCTTGGCCCAGCCGACCACCGCGCCGCAGAAGCCGTCGCCGGCCTCCTCGACGACCATCCCGCGCTCGACCGCGACCTCGGGCACGGTGCGCCGGTAGCCCCGCCGCCAGTCGCCGGCGAGCACGTCGGGTCCGTAGTCGCGCCTCACGTCGTCCGACGCTAGCCGCCCGCGGTCCCGGATACCCGCAGCCACGCCAGGACGGGGCGTCTCAACGGCCCCACGACCCGTCCGCCGCCTCTAGATTTGTCTGGCGCACGTCGAGGACGAGAGGGCGGGACAGGTGGCCCGGAAACGCGGTTATGCCGACGCCGCGGAGAAGCGGCTGGTGGCGCTCAGGCGCACCGGCGCGGCCGCCTCCGTCGCGGCCAACGGGGCAGTCCTCTACGCGGCCGGGCCGGTCGCCGCGGCGACCGTGCTCGGTGTCACGGCCGCTACCGTGGGGACGGCCTACGCGGGACGCCGGTCGAACTACGTCGCCCGGGCGGTGACCGCCATGCGGGAGAACTCGGTCCGCGTGGGCGCGGCGACGGCGGTGCTGGACGCCGTCAGCGCGACCGGCCAGTGGACCCTGGGTAGTCACTCATTGGGCGCCGCGTTCACGGCCGCCGCCGTCGCCGTCGCGTTCCGCACATGGACGTACACCAAGAGCGCGGTACGGGCCGTAGGCGGCTCCTTGGCCCACCGGACGAAGCTCGCCGACACGCCCCGCCAGGTCAGGGAAGGCAGGCGCGACGAGCGGTCGGCAGCCGGACGGACACCGCCCGCGGGACGGAGTCGCTGACCGTCAGGCGATGACCCGCAGGTTCACCGGATACCGGAACCCGTCGCCGTCGTTCGCCGCCAGTGCGCCGAGCGTCCCGAACGTCACGGCGAACACCCAGGCGGCCACGAGCACGAAGATGCCGAAGAACAGCACCGTCAGGGCGGCGCCGGCGACGTAGACGATGGCGAGCATCAGCTGGAAGTTCAGCGCCTCGGTCGTGTGCTCGCGGAGGAACTGCGAGCGCTTGCGGTAGACGAGGAACGTCACGAGCGGCACCAGGAAGCCGGTCAGCAGGCCGCCGATGTGGCTGATCAGCGCCCAGGTGCGTTCCCGGGACTCGTCGGCGACGCGGTTGCCGGCGTGAGCCGCCGGCCGGTACGCCGTCCGCGCCACGACCGCAGGCTCCTCGGTGCGTGCCCGTGCCGGTGCCGTCTGGCGTGGGGGCGCCTGCCGGGCCAGGGCGTCGGCCGGCTCAGCGGCCACGTACGCGTGGACGTACGCCTCGGCGTAGGCCGCCGCGATCGGCAGCGGCTGGGGCTCCGGCTCGGGCGCCGCCGGCCGCTCCGGCTCGAACCGCGCCGACGGCACCTCGGCCGGCCAGGAGACGTCTCGTGTATCCGGCTCGCGCTCGCGCGGCGGAGCCGGTGGCGGCTCGACGACCGGCTCGAACCGGGCGACGAAAACCGGTTCCGGCTCCCGCGCCGCCCGGACCGGCTCGGGTTCCGGCACAGCGGGTGACCAGGCCGGTTCCGGGCGCGGGGCCGGCGGCTCCGGGGATTCCGCCTCCCGCGGCTCGGCGTACGAACGGACGACGGCGGGCTCGTCGTAGGGGACGTTCGGGACGTAGGGGTCGGCGGGCTCGTCGTAGGGGACGTTCGGGACGTAAGGGTCGGCGGGCTCGTCGTAGGGGACGTCGTGGACGTACGGGTCGTGCTGAGGGCCGTAGGCGTCGTAGCGGTACGGCGAGCCGTCGTCTGCCTCCGGCTCGGTCTCCACCGGGTCGGCGTCCATCGGCACGCCGTAGCCGTTGAAGCGGAAGGCGGGTCGCGAGGCCGCGGGCTGCGGCACGTGGGTCGTGCCCTCCGCTTCCTCGTACTGCGTCATACGCGCCCGCTTCCTGAACCCTGCCTACCTCAGCCCCCAAGACTACGGCCCTTGTCGAGCCACGCCAGGCGCGACTAAATTGCCAATGTGGCAATCTCGCAAGAGTCGGCCTTCGCCTCCGCGCGGCCGGTCGCGGACCTCGCCGTGGTACCGGCCGGCCTGCCGATCGCGGCCCCGACGGCGCTGTTGCTCGTCGACTACGCCGCCCGGCTCAAGCCGACGCCGACGCCGTGGCCGCGGGTCGCGGCGGGGCGGCTGCCCGACCGGCTGCTGGTCGAGGCCGCGCCGCTGCGCGCCGTCCTCGGCCACGGCGACGGCCTGCGCTGCTGGCTCACCGGCCGCATCGACCCCGGCGACGAGGCGTGGACCGAGTGGGACGCCTTCCGCGACGAGCTGGCCGGCCTGTCGCCCGCCGGCGTCACCGAGCTGATCGAGTTCGGTGTGCACGGCAACCTGCGGTACGCCGACGCCGCCGGCAACCGGCTGTCCGAGCCCGCGCCGCTGCTGCTCGAGGCGGCCGACGGCATGGGCGGGGAGGACCGGCTGCCGCTGCGGGTGCAGGCGGTGCTCACCGACTGGGGCGTCGGCGACGCGGCCCGGCTGGCCCATCGGGCCACCGATCCGGCGTGGTTCCAGGACACCTTGCTGCGGCTGCTCGACGGGCTGTGGGCGGTCGGCTTCGACGAGGTCTGGACGCGCCGTCCCGCGGTGTTCACGGGCGTCGCCGCCGAGGCGCACGCGGCCGCGCCCGGCACCACTCCGGAGGGCTGGATCGGCTCGGTCACCGGCCTGCGGGTGGACGAGCGGTGGCGGTGGCTGCTCGACCGTGCCCAGCGCGTCGTCGTCGCGCCGTGCCCGCTGCTCGGCAGGCACATGTCCGTCTACGACGCCGGCGACGCCACCGCGTACGTGCTGTGGGAGCCGGCGGCGGAGCGGGCGCCCGCCTCCCGCAGGGACGACGGGGTCGACGTCGGGTCGCTCGCCCGGCTCGCGCCGCTGGCGACCGCGCTCGGCGACGCCACCCGGCTGTCCATCCTGCTGGTGATCGCGCGCGGCGACCGTCCCACCGCCGCCCAGCTCGCCAACGAGCTCGAGCTCCACCCGAGCACCGTGTCCCGGCAGGTGACGGTGCTCGAGCGGGTCGGCCTGGTGACCGTCACCAGGGACGGCGCGGCGCGCCGGCACGAGCTCGCCCGCGACGTCGTCCGCCGGCTCTGCCGCACCCTCGAACACGCCCTCGGCTGACGATCGGAGCAATGGCATGACGGGAGGCTGGACACCGCAGCGGGTGCTCGACGCGGCCGCGGCGTGGGTCTGGGTGCCGCCGGACGCGGTCGACCACGACCTCGAGGAGTACCGCCTCACCTACTACCCGGACCGGACGAGCGTGCAGTCGTCCCGCTCCGAGCGGCCCGCGGCGCAGTTGGTCGACGAGGTGCTCGCGAAGGTGCGCGCCGACGGCAGGACGTCGCTGCGGTGGTGGGTGAGCGACGCGACCCGCCCGGCCGACACCGAGCGGGAGCTGCGGGCGAGCGGGTTCGTCCTCGTGGAGACCGTCGACGTGCTGGCCTGGGAGCTCGGCGACGCCGCGACCCCACGACTGCCCAGGCTGGACGTTCCGTGCGACGTCACGGTCCATCCCGTCACGGACGAGGCCGGCGTCCGGCTCGCCGCGGCGGTCGACGCGGACGTGTTCGACTGGAGCCCCGCCACAGAGGCCCAGATCGGCGACCGCGTGCGCCGTGTCGAGGAGGCCGTGCGCACCGGGCACTGGCCCGAGTTCCAGTACGTCGCCTGCGTCGGCGGCCTGCCCGCCGGTGCCGGCGGATGCACGATGGCCGGTGACGTCGCCCGGCTGTGGGGTGCCGGAGTGCACGAGGCGTACCGCGGGCGGGGTGCGTACCGGGCGTTGCTCGACGCCAGGATGCGGCGGGCGCACGAGCTCGGCGCGACCCTCGCGCTCGTCAAGGGCCGGGTCGGCACGAGCGGGCCGATCCTGCGCCGGGCCGGTTTCACGGCGTACGGCCAGGAGCGCTGTTACCAGCTCGACGACGTCGCCGGCCGAGCGGAACGCCGGTGAACCGGATGTGGACGCCCCGTAACATGCTCCCTCGGCGGGGACGGGTCGTTTCGCCGTAGACTGGCACTCGGCATCACGGAGTGCCAAGTCGCGCCGAGGGGAGGTCGCACGTGGTCGACGAACGCAAGCTCGAGGTCCTGCGGGCCATCGTGCAGGACTACGTGCGCACGCAGGAGCCGGTCGGTTCGAAGGCCCTGGTCGAACGCCACCAGCTCGGCGTGTCGTCGGCGACGGTCCGCAACGACATGGCGGCGCTGGAGGAGGACGGCTACATCATGCAGCCGCACACCAGCGCCGGGCGCATCCCCACGGACAAGGGCTACCGGCTGTTCGTCGACCAGCTGATGGACGTCAAGCCGCTGTCGGTGGCCGAGCGGCGCGCGATCCAGCGCTTCCTCACCGGTGCCATCGACCTCGACGACGTCGTCGCCCGCACGGTCCGGCTGCTCGCGCAGGTCACCCGGCAGGTCGCGGTCGTCCAGTACCCCTCGCTAACCCAGGCCACCGTCCGGCACGTCGAGGTGGTCTCGCTCACCGACTCCCGGCTGCTGCTCGTCGCGATCGCCGACAGCGGGCGGGTCGACCAGCGCATCGTCGAGCTGGGCGAGCCCACCACCGAGCTGATCGTCGACGACATCCGCCACCGGCTCAACGAGCGGGTGACGAACGTGCGGCTCACCGACGTCCCCGACCGCGTCGCCGACTTCGCGAACGCCTTCGAGACCGACGCCAAGCCGGTCGCGACGGCGGTACTCACCGCGCTGCTCGAGACCCTGGTCGAACGCCACGACGAGCGCGTGGCCGTCGGGGGGACGGCGAACCTCTCACAGTTCGCGGCCGAGTACCCGCAGGCGATCCATCCGGTGCTCGAGGTGCTCGAGGAACACGTCGTGCTGATGCGGCTGCTCGGTGAGGCGACCAATCCCGCTCTCACCGTGCGGATCGGGGAGGAGAACAAGCTGGAGGGCTTGCATGCGACGTCGATCGTCTCGGTCGGCTACGGTGTCGGTGACGAGCCGATGGCGAAGCTCGGGGTGATCGGCCCGACGCGGATGGACTACCCGGGCACGATCGGCGCCGTTCGTGCCGTCGCACAGTACGTCAGCAGGATTCTGGCGGGTACCTGAGTTGGCCAACGATTACTACGCAGTGCTCGGCGTCCGCAGGGACGCGACCATAGACGAGATTAAGAAGGCGTACCGCCGGCTGGCGCGTGACCTGCACCCGGACCGCAACCCGGACAAGGCGACGCAGGAGCGGTTCAAGGAGATCACCGTCGCGTACGAGGTGCTCTCCGACGCGAACAAGCGGCGCACCTACGACATGGGCGGCGAGCCGTTCGCCGGCATGGGCAGCGGCGCGGGCGGCTTCGGCGGGTTCCCGTTCAGCGACATCATGGACGCGTTCTTCGGCGGTGGCGGGCAGAGCCGCGGGCCGAAGCCGCGCGCGCAGCGCGGCCGCAACGCGCAGGTCCGGCTGCAGATCGACCTCGCCGAGGCCGCGTTCGGCACCGAGCGGGAGATCCAGATCGAGACCGCGGTGGTGTGCAACACCTGCGGCGGCGCCGGCACGGCCGCGGGCACGCACCCGGAGACCTGCGACATGTGCGGCGGCCGCGGCGAGGTGAGCCAGGTCACGCGCTCGTTCCTCGGTCAGGTGATGACCTCGCGCGCGTGCCCGCAGTGCGGCGGTTTCGGCACCGTGATCAGGACGCCGTGCCCGGAGTGCGACGGCGACGGCCGGGTCCGGATGCGCCGGCCGTTGACCGTCGAGATCCCCGCCGGCGTCGAGACCGGCAAGTTCGTCCAGCTGCGCGGCGAGGGCGAGGTCGGCCCCGGCGGCGGGCCGCCCGGCGACCTGTTCATCGAGATCGTCGAGCGCCCGCACCCGGTGTTCCAGCGCAAGGGCGACGACCTGCACTGCACGGTCGAGGTGCCGATGACCTCGGCCGCCCTCGGTACGTCGATGCAGCTGGAGACGCTGGACGGCGTCGAGGAGGTCGAGATCCGGCCCGGCATCCAGGCAGGCGAGGTCGTCACCCTGCGCGGCAAGGGCGTGACGCACCTCGGTCGCACCGACCGCGGCGACATCCACATCCACGTCAGCGTGGTGACGCCGAGCCGGCTCGACGAGCGGCAGCGCAAGCTGCTGTCCGACCTCGCTCGGCTGCGCGGCGAGGAGGGCGAGATCCAGATCAAGCCCGGCCAGCAGGGCTTCTTCTCCCGGTTGCGCGACGCGTTCTCCGGCCGCTAGGCGTGAGCACGCCGCCGCTGTTCCACGTCTCCGCGGGCCGGCTGGACGCCGCCGTCGTCACCCTGGACGGCGCCGAGGGCCGGCACGCCGCGCGGGTCCGCCGGATCCGTGCCGGCGAGCGCGTCCAGCTCTCCGACGGCGCCGGGCACCGCGTGCTGTGCACCGTGACCGGCGTGGCCGGCGACGCGCTGACCTGCGCCGTGGTCGAGCGCGCGGACGTGCCGCGTCCGGAGCCCTGGCTCGTCGTCGCCCAGGCACTCGTGAAGGGCGAGGGAGCCGAGCGGGCGGTCGAGACGATGACCGAGGCCGGGGTCGACGAGATCCTGCCCTGGCAGGCGGACCGCTCGATCGTGCGCTGGCGCGGCGACCGCGCCGAGAGGTCGGCCCGGCGCTGGCGGGAGACCGCGACCCAGGCGGCGAAGCAGGCCAGGCGGGCGTGGACGCCGCTCGTCACCGACGTC
>DASUWX010000233.1:0-13777 GCA_036378185.1 Streptosporangiales bacterium
GGTACGCCGCAGGCGAAGTCGGCGACGAGCCGGGGCCGCGTCCCGGGCGGGTGGCGGCGTACCGGCTCGACCCGCGTCGCGGCGCTCGCCACCCTGGTGGCCGAGCCCTCCCGCGTGACGAGGTAGCCCTCGGCCTGCAGCTGGGCGTAGCAGTCCTGGACGAGTCCGCGGGAGACGCCGAGCGTCGTCGCGAGCACTCGCGACGACGGCACCCGCTCGTCGTGCCCGAGCCGGCCGGTGCGGATAGCCCGGCGGAACTGGTCCTCGAGCTGGGCGCGGAGCGGGACGGTGCTGTCGCGGTCGAGCGAGACGAGAACGTCCGGGCCCGAACCGGACCACTCCACGGCCACGGAACCGGATCTTATCGGCGCTCCGGCCGGCGCCTAGCGTCGAATCCGTGAACAGCCCACGCCAGGCCACCGGGACCCGGGCCGTCGACACCGCGCGACCGCCGCTGGTCACCCGTGCGCTGCTGCTGCGTTTCGTCTCCGTCATCGGCTCGTCGGTCAGCTTCTTCCTGCCGCTGTCGGTGGTGCCGATGTACGCGAAGTCGGCCGGCTCCGACGCGGGCGCGGGGCTCGCGACCGCGGCGCTGCTGCTGACCACCGTGGCCGTCGAGCTGGTCACTCCCCGGCTCGTCTCGGCGCTCGGCTACCGCTGGTCGCTCACCATCGGGCTGGTCCTGCTCGGCGCCCCCGCGCTGGCGCTGCTCGCGCCGCCGGACCCGGCACTGGTCATCGCCGTGAGCATGGTGCGCGGCGCCGGGTTCGCGGTCGTGACCGTCGCCGGTGGCGCGCTCACCGCCGCCCTGATACCGGTCGAACGGCGCGGCGAGGGGCTGGGGCTCATGGGCATCGTGAGCGGCGTCCCCTCGCTGGTGGCGCTCCCGGCGGGCGTCTGGGTGTCGGCGCACCACGGTTTCGCCCCCGTCTTCGTCGCGACCGCCGCCGCGGCCCTGCTCGCCCTGGTTGTCGTCCCGGCGCTGCCGGGGCCGGCGGCGGCGACCGACCACGCGAGCGGCGTGGCGGCCAGGCTGCGCGACCGGGCCGTGGTGCGGCTCTCGGTCGTGTTCGGCGCGTCGACGACGGTGGCCGGCGTCATCGTCACGTTCCTGCCGTTGGCGGTCACCGGCAGGTCCGCCGCGCTGGCCGCGACCGCCCTGTTCGCCCAGCCCGCCGCGGCGACCCTCGCGCGCTGGCTCGCGGGACGGCTCGGTGACCGCGTCGGCCACCGCCGGCTGCTCTGCCCGGGAGTGCTCGCGTCCGCGGCGGGGATGGCGGCCGTCGCGGCCGTTCACACACCGGTGCTCGTCGTCGGCGGCGCGGCGGTGTTCGGGGTCGGGTTCGGGCTGCTGCAGAACGCCTCGCTGGCACTGATGTACGCCCGCGTGCCGGAGACCGGGTACAGCGCCGTCAGTGCGATCTGGAACGCCGCCTACGACGCCGGCATGGGCGTCGGGGCGCTCGGCATCGGCCTGGTGGTCGGGTTCACCGGCTACCCCGTCGCGTTCCTGTCGACCGCGGCCCTCGCGGTCCTCGCGCTGCTGCCGGCCTACCGCCTATTCCATGATCATGAAGACTCCTCGGCGTCATGGCAACTGGAAATCTTCATGATCATGGAAAGCGAACGTCACACCAGATGAGTTGCGAGTGCTATTCCCGCTACCCCGACGGCCCCGCCGAGGATCACGCCGAGGAAGATCAGGTCGCCGATCAATCGGCTCGCCCTCACCAGCAGGATGATCACCACGCTGATGACGAGCGCCGCCAAGGTGAAGCTGTGCAGGTCTGTCCCCATGGACCTCACCGCCCTGTTCGCCGGACCCGCCGCCCGGGTCCCCCTGCGGTAAGCATGGGCGTTCCGTCGTCGACCCAGAAACAATCCGTAGGGCATTTGCCTTTCGCCGGCCGCGGCGTTCGCTAAATGGCAGCCTTGATCTAGATGTAGCGCCGACAGTTTCCGCGCCCTGACCCCGCGTGCCGTATCTAGGAAGGGTGCAGATGATGCGTTGTCCGTTCTGTCAGGCCGACACCAGAGTGAGCGACACGCGACCGCACGAACGCGGCGTCCGGCGCAGGCGCCGCTGCGAGCACTGCAACCGGACGTTCGAGACGTACGAGCGGATCGTGGTCGAGGACCAGCTGGTGGAGAAGCGCGACGGACGGACCGAACGGTTCTCCAGGACCAAGCTGCGCAAGGGCATCGAGAAGGCCGGTGCCGTCTACGCGCTCGCGCCTGCCGACGTCGACGTCTTCGTCGAGCGCGTGATCAATCGCCTGCACGCGCCGGCGCCGGGCGTCCCCATCCCGGCGAGCACGATCGCCCGCACCGTCATGCAACAGCTCCACGACGGGCGTCCCACCACCGACGTCGCACGGATTCGGTACGCGATCGTGTCACTCGGCCAGACCACCCGCAGTGCCGGCTTCCGCTACCTGTCCGGGTTCCTGGAATGGCTGGAGGACGAGTACGGGCCGCGACCGCCGGCGGCCCAGGCCGGGACACCGGTCGTCGTGAAGAAGAGCGGGCAGTCGGAGCCGTTCGAGCTCGGCAAGGTGAGAGACAGTGTCGAGCTCGCCGCGAAGGGACGCGGCACCGACGACACGGTCCGCAAGCTGGCCGCCGACGTCGCGGCCGACACGGAGCGCGAGATCCGGGTGCACGGCGTCGTCACGTCCAGCCATATCGCCACCGAGGTGCTCAAGAGCCTGTTCCGGCGCGATCCCCTGGCGTACCTGCGGTACGCCTCGGCGGCGAAGGAGTACCGGTCCGCCGCGGACTTCTGGACCGACGCGCTGGCGCTCGAGGCGGTCGGCCGTGGGGCCGACGCCCATCCCTCGTCCGTGGGCGGAGCCCGTCAGCAGAGCGGGCCGCCGGCCACGTAGACCACCTGGCCGGACACGAAGCCCGCCTGCTCGCTCACGAGGAACGAGGCGACGTTGGCCACATCCTCCGGCCGGCCGACGCGGCCGACGGGGATGGTCTTCACGGCCGCCGCCTTGAAGTCCTCGAACGACATGCCGACGCGCTCGGCGGTCGCGGCCGTCATGTCGGTCTCGATGAAGCCCGGCGCGATCGCGTTCGCCGTGATGCCGAACCTGCCGAGCTCTATCGCCAGCGTCTTGGTGAAGCCCTGCAGCCCGGCCTTCGCGGTCGAGTAGTTCGCCTGGCCGCGGTTGCCGAGCGCCGAACTGCTCGACAGGCTGACGATCCGGCCGTAGCCCTGGTCGACCATGTACCGCTGCACCGCGCGGGTCATCAGGAACGCGCCGCGCAGGTGCACGCCCATCACCGCGTCCCAGTCGTCGTCGGACATCTTGAACAGCAGGTTGTCGCGCAGGATGCCCGCGTTGTTCACCAGCACCGACGGCGGCCCGAGCTCCGCCGCGACACGGGCGACGGCCTGGTCGACCTCGTCCGCGTCGGACACGTTCACGCGGACGCCGACCGCGCGGCCCTTGCCGGCGGCGATCTCGTCCGCGACCTCCGCACAGCCCGCCTCGTTCAGGTCGAGCAGGCCGACCGCCATGCCGTCGGCCGCCAGCCGCCGCGCGATCGCCGCGCCGATGCCGCGGGCCGCGCCGGTCACCACCGCTACTCTCCGCTCGCTCATGCTCCCTGATCGTGCCAGACTCCCTGGGATGGGCGACGAAGGCCATGCCGGGCACGGGGTCCGGGGCAGCGGGACGGACACCGTGTTTCTCGGCGGAGCGGTGTACACGGTCGACGCCGCCCGGCGCCGCGCCGAGGCCGTCGCCGTGCGGGACGGCCGGATCGCGGCGGTCGGCACCGACGCGCGGATACGCGAGCTCGTCGGCCCGCGCACCGAGGTGGTCGAGCTCCGCGGCCGGATGCTGTTGCCGGGATTCCAGGACGCGCACGTCCACCCCGCCATGGGTGGGCTGCAGCTGACCAGGTGCGACCTCAGCGGGCTCGACACGATCGCCGGGTACACCGGGCGGGTCGCGGCGTACGCCGCCGGGCGCGCGGACGAGCAATGGATCCTCGGCGGCGGCTGGTCGATGCCCGCCTTCCCCGGCGGCGTACCGCACCGCGGGACGCTGGACGCCGTCACCGCAGGCCGGCCCGCATACCTGCCGAACCGCGACGGGCACAGCGCGTGGGTGAACACCAGGGCGCTCGAGCTGGCCGGCGTCAGCCGCGAGACCCCCGACCCGCCCGGCGGCCGGATCGAGCGCGACGCCGCCGGCGACCCGTCCGGCGCGCTGCACGAGAGCGCGATGGGCCTGGTCGGCCGGATCCTGCCGGGCTCCTCACCGAGGCAGAAGCGCGACGCACTGCTGGCCGCGCAGTCGTACCTGCACTCGCTCGGCATCACCGCGTGGCAGGACGCCGCCGTCGGCGCATCCGTCGTCAGCGAGGACTTCCTGGGCACGTACCTCGACCTCGCGGAGTCCGGCGAGCTGACCGCGCGTGTCGTCGGTGCACTGTGGTGGCAACGCGAACGCGGCATCGAACAGCTCGACGGGTTGCTCGAACGCAGGGAGCGCGCGGCGAAGACCCGCGGTCGCTTCCGCGCCGACAGCGTGAAGATCATGCAGGACGGCGTCTGCGAGACGTTCACCGCGGCAATGCTGGCGCCGTACCTCGACGCACACGGCCACGAGACCACCAACACCGGCATGAGCTTCGTGGAGCCCGAGGCGTTGCGCGCCCACGTCACGAGGCTCGACGCCGAGGGCTTCCAGGTGCACCTGCACGCACTCGGCGACCGCGCCGTACGCGAGGCGCTCGACGCCGTCGCCTCGGCCCGGAACGCCAACGGCTACAACGACAACCGCCATCACCTCGCGCACCTGCAGGTGATCCACCCCGACGACGTGCCACGGTTCCGGCGGGTCGGCGCGGTCGCCAACTGCCAGGCCCTGTGGGCGTGCAACGACGCCCAGATGACCGAGCTGACCGTGCCCTTCCTCGGCCCGGAGCGCGCGGCGCGGCAGTACCCGTTCGCGTCGCTCGAACAGGCCGGCGCGATGCTCGCGATGGGCAGCGACTGGTCGGTGTCGTCACCGAACCCGTTCGAGCAGATGCACGTGGCGGTCAACCGGCTGCCCGTCGGGTCCTCGGACGCCGACGTGCTGCTGCCCGCCGAGCGGTTGCCCTTGTCGACGGCGCTGCACGCGTTCACGATGGGTAGTGCGTACGTCAACCACCTCGACGACGTCGCCGGCTCGATCGAGGTGGGGAAACACGCCGACCTCGTCGTCGCGGACCACGACCTGTTCGCCGTCCCGGTGACTGAGATCGGTGCCGTGCGGGCCGTCCTGACGATGGTGGAAGGGCAGGTCGTCCACCGTGCCGAAGACCTCTGACGCAGCACTGCGATATCGCGACCTGTCGTTCTGGTTCGCCACGGTTCCCGGCTCGCTGGAGCCGCGGCCCTCGCTGCCGGGCACGACCGACGTGGACGTGGCGATCGTCGGCGCCGGCTTCACCGGCCTCTGGACCGCGTACTACCTGCTCGAGGCCGACCCGTCGCTGCGGGTCGCCGTCGTCGAGGCCGAGATCGCGGGCTACGGGGCGTCCGGCCGCAACGGCGGCTGGTGCTCGGCGCTGTACCCCGTGAGCGTCTCGACGCTGGCCCGCGAGCACGGGCCGGACGCCGCCACCGCGCAGTACCTGGCGATGCGCGACTCGGTGGCCGAGATCGCGCGGGTGGTCGCTGTCGAGGACATCGACGCCGACCTCGCCGTCGGCGGGACGATCCGCCTCGCGCGATCCGGGCCGCAGCTGGAGAGGGCGCGCGCCGAGGTCGAGGAGTACCGGCGGTTCGGGCTCGACCTGGAGCTGCTCGACGCGGACGCGGCTCGCGGCCGGCTCGACGCGACGTCGACCGTCGGCGGGACCTACACGCCGCACTGCGCGGCCATCCACCCCGGCAAGCTCGTCCGCCGGCTGGCGGAGATCGTCGAGGCGCGCGGGGCGACCGTCTACGAGCGGACCCGGGCGACGTCGGTCGCGCCCCGCGTGGTGCACACCGAGCACGGCGACGTGCGCGCCGAGATCGTCGTCCGTGCCACCGAGGGCTACACCGCGCGGCTCGCCGGGCTGCGCCGCGCCGCAGTGCCCATCTACTCGCTCGTGATCGCGACGGCGCCGCTGCCGGCGTCCACCTGGGCGCAGATCGGCCTCGTGCGGCGGGAGACGTTCAGCGACTTCCGGCACCTGATCATCTACGGCCAGCGCACCGCGGACGACCGGATCGTGTTCGGCGGCCGCGGCGCCCCCTATCACTTCGGCTCCCGGATCCGCCCTGAGTTCGACCGCGACGAACGGGTCTTCGAGCTGCTCCGGCAGACCCTCGTCGAGCTGTTCCCCCTGGTGGCGGGCGCGACGATCACCCACCGCTGGGGCGGCGCGCTCGGCATCACGCGCGACTGGCACGCGACCGTCGGGCTGAACCGCGGGACGGGCCTGGCGTGGGCCGGCGGCTACGTGGGCGACGGCGTCGGGACGACGAACCTCGCCGGCCGGACGCTGAGAGACCTGATCCTCGGACGGCACACGCCGCTGACCGGGCTGCCCTGGGTCGGCCACCGCTCGCCGGTGTGGGAGCCGGAGCCGCTGCGCTGGCTCGGCGCCAACGCCGGCCTGCGCGCGATGACCTGGGCCGACGCCGCGGAGTCCCGCGGCGGCGGCCCGTCGCGCCTGGCCGCCGTCGTCGACCGCGCCCTCGGCCGCTGACGACCGGCCGGCCGGCCGAGTCCCCCGTCGACGTCACATGGCGCGGCCGATCTCTACATGGCCCCGCTTGTCTTTACATGGCGCGACTCGAAGAAGTGTCCGGATTGCCCTCGTTCCGATCGAGCGGCGCCATGTGAAGTCGGGCAGCGCCATGTGAACTCGCGCGACGCCGGGTGGAGTCCGGCGGCGCCATGTGCAGTGGGCCGGGGACGACCGGGCCGGTATTGTTCACTGACAAGCACCCGGGATGAGGGAAGCCGGTGGAAGTCCGGCACGGTCGCGCCACTGTGACCGGGGAGTGAACCCGAGGAAAGCCACTGGGACGGAACGTTCCGGGAAGGCTCGGGCGAGCGGAGATCCGGAAGTCAGGAGACCTGCCCTGGGGATGGCGCCGTCGGCGGACGGCACAGACGGTCGCGCGTCACGACCAGGAAGGTGGCAGTCGATGCGCCCACTCAGGTCCAGATTCATCCGAACCCTCGCCGTCGTCCCGGCGCTCGCGGTGCTCGCCGCGTGCGGCGGTGCGTCCGGTGGTGCGTCCGGCGGCGGGTCGGGCAGCCCGACGCCGAGCGGGCAGGGCGCGTTCCCCGTGACGGTCAAGGCCGCGAACGGGTCCGTGCGCATCGGCCACCGGCCGACGCGCATCGTCTCGCTGTCGCCGACGGCGACCGAGATGCTGTACGCCATCCACGCCGGCACGCAGGTGAAGGCGGTCGACAGCCTCTCCGACTACCCCGCGAACGCGCCGCGCACGAAGCTCTCGTCGCTGCACCCGAACGTCGAGGCGATCGCGAAGTACCGGCCCGACCTCGTGGTCATCTCCAACGACGTCGGCGGGCTCGCGAAGTCGCTTGGCAAGCTGTCGGTCCCCGTCCTGCTGCAGCCCGCCGCCACCGGGCTCGGCGACACCTACGACCAACTGCGCCAACTGGGCACGGCCACCGGCCACAGCGCCGACGCCACCCGCGAGGTCACGTCGATGCAGACCTCGATCCGCAAGATCGTCGCGTCCGCGCCGAAGCTGAAGCGGCCGCTGACCTTCTACCACGAGCTCGACCAGACGCGGTACAGCGTCACGTCGAAGACGTTCATCGGCAAGCTCTACGGCATGCTCGGCCTGCACGACATCGCGGACAAGGCGAAGGGCGCCGGCGGCGGCTACCCGCAGCTGTCCGCCGAGTACATCGTCAAGGCCGACCCGGACGTCGTCTTCCTGGCCGACACCAAGTGCTGCGGCCAGTCCCAGGCGACGGTGGCGAAGCGGCCGGGCTGGAGTGACATCGCGGCCGTACGCCACCACGCCGTCTTCGCCCTCGACGACGACGTCGCCTCCCGCTGGGGCCCGCGGGTCGTCGTGTTCCTCCGCACGGTGGAACACGACGTGGCCACACTGCAGGCGAACGGCGGCGGGTGAGGTATCCGATCCGCCGCACCCGCGATCCCGGCCGGTGGCACCGGCCGCGGCCGTGGCTCATGCCGGTGGCGGTCGCCGTGCTGGCCGCGGCGATGCTGCTCGCCCTCGTCGTCGGCCCTGCGGGGCTGCCGCTCGGCGCGGTGCTGACGACCGTCGTCCGGGCCGTACCGTTCCTCCACGTCCACGGTGGGCTGTCCCCGCTGGACACCGCCATCCTCTGGCAGCTGCGGGCGCCGCGCATCGTGCTCGCGGCGCTCGTGGGCGCCGTGCTCGCGATGGCGGGTGCGGCGTACCAGGGCGTGTTCCACAACGCGCTCGCCGACCCGTACCTGCTCGGCGTCGCGGGCGGCGCCGGCCTCGGCGCCACGCTCGCCGGCGCGTACCTGCCCGGGATCACCGACTGGCCGTTCGGCCCGATGCCGCTGCTCGCGTTCGCCGGTGCGGTGCTCGCCGTCGCGGGAACGTACCTGCTCGGCCGGTCCGGCGCCAGGACGCGGGGCACGACCACGCTCGTGCTCGCCGGCGTCGCCGTCGCCGCGTTCTTCACCGCGGCCCAGACCTACGTGCAGCAGCAGCACTCCGAGTCGCTGCGCCAGGTCTACGCGTGGATCCTGGGCGGTGTCGAGACGGCCGAGTGGCAGCAGGTCGTGCTGATCCTGCCGTACGCGGTGGTCAGCGGCGTCGTGCTGTTGCTGCACCGGCGGTTGCTCGACGTGCTCAGCGTGGGCGACGAGGAGGCCGTCTCGCTGGGCGTCAGCGCGACGAGGGTGCGGCTCGTCGTCGTGGCGGCGGCGACGCTGGGCACGGCGGCCGCGGTCGCCGTGAGCGGGCTGATCGGGTTCGTCGGCATCATCGTGCCGCACACCGTGCGGCTGCTCGCCGGGCCGAGCTACCGCCGCATCCTGCCGCTGTCGATCGTGGGCGGCGCCGCGTTCCTGGTGATCGCCGACCTCGTCGCGCGCACCGCCTCCTCCCCCGCCGAGATCCCGCTCGGTGTCATCACCGCGTTCGTCGGCGCGCCGTTCTTCCTCGTCGTGCTGCGCCGCGCCAGACGGATCCCCGGATGACGAGCGTGCGCACCGACGCGCTCGCCGTCGCCTACGACGGCAAGCCGGTGCTGCACGGGCTGGACTTCCGCGTCGAACGGGGCGACTGGCTCGGGTTGATCGGGCCCAACGGCGCGGGCAAGAGCACGCTGCTGCGGGCGATCGCCGGGCTGGTGGCCTACACCGGCGACGTCACGCTCGCCGGCGCCCCCGCCGCCGCCCTCGACCGCAGGCGGCTCGCCCGGCTGGTCGCGTACGTGCCGCAACGCCCACGGACGCCCGCCGACATGACCGTCACCGAGTACGTGCTCCTGGGCCGGACGCCGTACATCCCGTACCTCGGCATCGAGGGCGCGCACGACGTCGCGGTCGCCCGCGACGTGCTCGCCCGGCTGGACCTGACGCCGTTCGCGCACCGCGCACTCGGGTCGCTCTCGGGCGGCGAGCTGCAGCGGGTCGTCCTCGGCCGCGCGCTCGCGCAGGAGGCGCCGGTGCTGCTGCTCGACGAGCCGACGTCCGAGCTCGACGTCGGGCACCAGCAGCAGGTGCTCGACCTGGTGGACGAGCTCCGGGTCGAGCGCGGCATCACGGTCGTCAGCGCGATGCACGACCTCACCCTGGCTAGTGAGTACGCACGCCGCCTGGTGCTGCTGCATGATGGGCGCGCGGTCGCCACGGGCACGCCCGCGGAGGTGCTCACCGAGGCCGCGCTCGGTCGTTACTACGACGCGAAGGTGCGCGTACTGCGGGGCGACGACGGTGCCGTGGTCGTCGTACCGGTGCGGGCGGGACGCCGCCCGGGAGAGGAAGGCTGATGGCACTCACGGTGCTCACCGGCGGGATGCGAAGCGGGAAGTCGCGGCTCGCGGTCCGGCTGGCGGCGGAGTCCGGCCACGACGTCGTCGTCATCGCGACCGCGCAGCCGCGCGACGACGACATGGCCGCGCGGATCCGCCGACACCGCTCGGAACGACCTGACGACTGGGCAACGGTGGAGGAGCCGGTCGACCTCGCCGACGCGCTCGCCGCGACGCCGCCGGCCGCGACAGTCGTCGTCGACTGCCTCACCCTCTGGGTCTCCAACCTGGTCGAGCGAGACTGCGGCGACGCGAAGATCCTCGAGCTGGCCCGTTCCGCCGCGCGGCTCGCGGCCGGTCGCGAGGCGCCGACGATCGCCGTGACGAACGAGGTGGGCGGCGGCGTGATACCGGCCAACCCGCTCGCCCGCAGGTACGCCGAGGTGCTGGGGCGGGTCAACGCCGACTGGGTCGAGCACGCGCGGCGTGCATACCTCGTGGTGGCGGGACGGGTGCTGCCGTTGCAGCCGGCCGACAGCGTGGAAGCATGACCGGCCTGCGGGACGCCGTGTCGTTCCTCACCCGCGTCCCGGTCGGCTCGGCCCGGCCGGATCTCGCACGGTCGGTGCCCTGGTTCCCCCTCGTCGGGCTCGTGATCGGCGCGGTGGTAGCCGGCGTCTACTTCGCCTGCACCCTCATCGTCTCTCCGCTCGTCGCGGCCACACTCGCGGTGCTGGCCGGGGTGCTCCTCACCGGTGCGCTGCACGAGGACGCGCTCGCGGACGCCGCGGACGCACTCGGCGCACGCGAGCCCGGCGACGCGCTGCGCATCATGAAGGACCCCACGCACGGGACGTACGGAGTGATCGCGCTCGCCCTGAGCCTGCTGCTGCGCATCGGCGCGACCGCCGAGCTGCACGTGACCGCACTGGGCGTGCTGCCGGCGGCGCACGCCCTCTCCCGCGGCGCGGCCGTCGTCCTGCTCGGCACGGTGTCGCCCGCGTCGAGCGGCGGCCTGGGCGCCTCGTACGCGGCCGTGGTGAGCCGGCGCCGCGCCGTGGTCACCGCTGTCGTCGCCGCCGTGCTCGCGACGGCCGCGGGCGGCCCGTGGACGCTGGCGGGGATCGCGGCCGTCGCGCTGGTCACGTTCGCCATGGGGCGGTTGGCCGTGCGCCGGTTCGGCGGGCTCACCGGTGACGTCGCCGGCGCCACCCAGCAGCTGGCGGAGCTCGTGATCCTGGTGCCGGCGGCGGCACTGGTCACAACCGGCCACACCGCCTGGTGGTGACCGGGCCGTCTACGGGGTAGAACGCCGTTGTGGACACTATCCGCATGGGGACCTCGCCGAGGGCGATCCGATGACGAACGGCAACGGTTCCCGACCGCGCGGCGGCGCCCTGGCCGGCATGGGCCGGACGTCGCCGGTCCTGACCATCGGGCGGCACCCGAGGGACATGGTGGTCGCGACGGCGGCGTTCGTCGCCACCGGACTGTGCCTGGTCGCCGCGATGCGCGGGGTCGACCCCATCGAGACCGGCATCGCCGTCCAGATCCACCGGCTGCCCCCGGCCTCGGGCTTCTGGACCGCCGCCGAGTGGCTCGGCTCGTACGCGGCAGTCGGCGCCGCGGTCATCGTCCTCGGCACCCTGCACCGCTTCCGGCTCGCGCTGACGGCCGCCCTGGGCGGCGGCGTGAGCTACCTGCTCGCCGGCTTGATCGCGCACGCCACCGGGACCCGCCTGCTGGCCGCGGACGGGCTGCACGAGACCACCGCCTTCCCCGCCGCGCACGTCGCGCTCGCCGCGAGCGTCGCCAGCGCCGCTGACCCGTACCTCGGCCGGTTCGGCCGCACCGTGGCCTGGCTCGCCGTCACCCTCGTCGCCGTCGCACAGGTCTTCCGCGGCGTGCAGCTGCCGCTCGACGTCGTCGGCGGGGTGTTCCTCGGCGTCGCGTCCGCCACGCTGGCCCGCGTGGTCATCGGCGCGCCGGGGCGGAAGACGTCGGCCGACCTGGTCAGCCAGGCACTGGAGTCGGCGGGCGTGGACGTCCGGTCCATCGTGCCGGTGCACACGCACATCGGCGGCCCGCTGCGCTTCGACGTCCGCACGGACGGCGGCAGCCCGCTGGAGGTCAAGGTCATCACGCGGCGGCACCGCAGGTTCGGCCTGTGGTACCGGCTGCGCCGGCTGCTCGGCTCGCTCGACCCGGACGTGGAACCGCGCCTGTCGTCCACCAGGCACGAGGCCGACCACGAGGCCTCGGCCGCGCTCGTGGCCGAACGCGCCGGCGTCCGCACGCCGGGGATCGTGTTCGTCGGCGAGCTGGAGCACGGGCCGGCGATCCTGGTGCGGCAGCGGGTCGACGGCGTCCCGCTCACCCACCTGGCCGACCTCGAGAGCGAGACGGTCGACGACATCTGGCGACAGGTCGAGCTGCTCGGGGAGGCGGGCATCGCGCACCACGACCTGCGTGACGCCACCCTGCAGCTCGACCCCGAAGGGCGGATCTGGATCCTCGACTTCACCTTCGCGGAGGCAGGTGCGCCCGCGGCCCGCAGGGCACAGGACGTCGCCGAGGTGCTCGTCTGCCTCACCCGGTTCGTCGGCGTCGACGCCGCCGTCGACAGCGCGATGCGTTGCCTGGACAAGGACACCCTGCGCGACGCCGCACCGTACCTGCACCCGCTGGCGCTGCCGGTGCGCGTGCGCTCCCAGCTCGACTCCGAACGGCCGACGCTCGCGGAGCTGCGCGAGACCGTCGCGCGGCGGACGGACGTGCCGTTGCCCGCGGCCGGCTGGCCGGTGCGCCCGTCCACCGTCATCTCGCTCGCGCTGCTCGGCCTGTCGGTGTACCTGCTGCTCCCGCAGCTGGCCACGGCCGACCTCGTGGTGAGCGAGCTGCGGCACGCCCAGCTCGGCTGGGTGCTGGCGACGCTGGTGTCCGGGTTGCTGGTGTTCCCGCTCGGGGCGATCGCGATGGCCGGTTCGAGCCCGACGCCGCTGGGGTTCTGGCGCACCACCGCGATGCTCGTCGCGGCGACGTTCGCGTCCCGGATCACGCCGGGCGGCGTCGGCTGGGTGGCCGTCAGCTACTCCTACCTCGTCCACACCGGCATGGACCGTCCGCGCGCGGCCGGCGTCGTCGCGCTCAACCGCGCGGCCGGGATGATCGTCGGGGGCGCGGGCGTCGGTGTCGGCGTCGCGATGCTCGGCGGGTCACGGGCCTTCGGGCCGCTGAACATGCCGCCGCTGTGGATGCTGCTCGCGGGCGGGTCCGCGCTCATGGTGCTGGCGGGCCTGGTCGTGTGGCTGCCGCCGGTGCGGCGCCTGTTGCGCACCTCCGTCCGGGTGCTCCGCGAGCTGGCCGTCGCGCTGCGCCGCCCCAGGCGCGCCATCGAGCTCATCGGCGGATCGGCCGGGTTCCTCGTGGTGAACGCCCTCGGCCTGGCGGCCGCGCTCGCGGCGTTCACACCGGACGTGCCGGTCGCCGCCGTCGTCGCCGTCTACCTCGTGGGCGGCACCCTCGGCGGCGCGGCCCCGACCCCCGGCGGTCTCGGCGCGGTCGAGGCCGCGCTGACCGCGGGTCTCGCCGCGACGGGGACGGTGTCGAGCACCGCCGTCGCCGCGGTGCTGACGTTCCGGCTCGCCACCTTCTGGCTGCCGCTGGCGATCGGCCCGCCGACGCTGCGCGCGCTCCAGGCGCGCGCCCTCATCTGACCGCGCGCGGGTGCGCGAGCTCGTCGGTGTCGGAGTACGCGTGCCGGTGCCGCGGCCGGACGCGCCCCGCCGCCGCGCGGTTGCGTCGCGACCCGCGCC
>DASUWX010000234.1:0-100000 GCA_036378185.1 Streptosporangiales bacterium
TGTCGCCGTGGATGGCGACGGCGTGCCAGGCGGTGCGCTCGGCACGGCGGGTGACGGTGCGGGCGACGTGCAGCAGCGCCGCGCCCTTCGTGCCGCCGGGCAGTACGAAGCTGCGCAGGGTCGCCAGCTCGGCGTTGAACGTGTCGCAGTCGTGCTCCAGCCGCTCGACGTACGCCTCGTCGATCCGCAGCGGCGGGAACTGCGGGTCCGGCACGACGGGCGCGCAGATGTCGGCGCCGACGTCGAACAGCTCGTTCTGCACGCGGGTCAGCACGGGCACCATCGGCTCCGGCAGCTCGCCGAGCGCCAGCGCGACCCCGATCGCGGAGTTCGCCTCGTCGACGTCGCCGTAGGCCTCGACCCGCGGATCGGTCTTGCGGACCCGGGACATGTCACCGAGGGCGGTCGTCCCGTCGTCGCCCACCCGGGTGTAGATCTGCGAGAGCACGAGCTTGGACTTCTTGTGCGGCATAGGGCGAGGCTAGCCAAAGGCGGTGAGGATCGGCGCGTAGCATGCCGCGGATGGAACGCATTCGGATCGCCGGGAGCGCCGCCCTGCACGGCGAGGTGAAGGTGACCGGCGCCAAGAACAGCGTGCTGAAGCTGATGGCGGCGGCGTTGCTCGCCGAGGGCACGACGGTGCTCGACGAGGTGCCGGACATCCTCGACGTGCGCTACATGGCCGACCTGCTCGACCACCTCGGCTGCACCACCGAGCGGACGCCGCGGTCGGTGCGCGTCACGGTGCCGGCGACGCCGGGCAACGAGGCCGAGTACGAGCTCGTCCGCCGGCTGCGCGCGTCCATCTGCGTACTCGGACCGCTGCTGACGCGCACCGGTGAGGCACGCGTGGCCCTGCCCGGCGGCGACGCCATCGGCTCACGCGGTCTCGACCTGCACATCGCGGGCCTGGAACGGATGGGCGCGACCGTCGAGAGCGAGCACGGCTTCCTCATCGCCCGGGCGCCGCGCGGCCTTACCGGGGCCACGGTCGTGCTCGACTTCCCGAGCGTCGGCGCCACCGAGACCGTGCTGATGGCTTCCGTCCTCGCCGAGGGCAGGACGGTGATCGACAACGCCGCCCGCGAGCCGGAGATCGTCGACATCGCGGACATGCTGCAGCAGATGGGCGCGAAGATCGGCGGCGCGGGGACGTCCACCATCGAGGTCGAGGGTGTCTCGGCCCTCTCGCCCACGCGCCACACGACCGTGCCCGACCGCATCGTGGCGAGCACGTTCGCCTTCGGCGCGGCGATCACCCGCGGCGACGTCTACGTACGCGGTGCCCGGGCCGACCACATGGACCTGCCGCTGGAGAAGCTCAGCACTGCCGGCGCCGACGTGAGCGTCGAGGACGACGGCGTGCGCGTACGGATGGACCGCAGGCCGCGCGCCGTCGACGTCGTCACCCTGCCGTACCCGGGGTTCGCCACCGACCTGCAGCCGCTCGTCATCGCGCTCAACAGCGTCGGCGAGGGGTCCGCGATGATCACCGAGAACGTCTTCGAGGCGCGGTTCATGTTCGTCAACGAGATGATCCGGCTCGGCGCGGACATCCACATCGACGGGCACCACGCCGCCGTGCGCGGGCGCCCGCGGCTCTCCGGCGCGCCGGTGCAGGCGACCGACATCCGGGCCGGCGCCGGCCTGGTCTTCGCCGGGCTCGTCGCCGACGGCGAGACGACCGTGGGCGGCGCGCACCACATCGACCGCGGCTACCCGGACTTCGTCGACCAGCTGCGCGGGCTGGGTGCGGACGTCAGCCGCGAGCCCGACCCGCACGCGTTCCCGGACTGAGCGGCCGCGGTCACAGCCGCTCGACGAGGCGGAAGCGCTGCGCGACGACCTGCGTGTCGTCGTCGATCGTGAAGCGCGGGTCGCCGAGCGCCTCGCGCATCTGGTCGCTGTGCCAGAACCTCTCGTGCTCGCGACGCCAGTCGGCGACGGACCCGTAGCCCTCGCCCTCGCCGAGGGCGTGCTGCAGATCCACGTCGCGTACCGGGATCACCCGCACGGCCACCGTCTCGATGACGCCGACCGGCCGGTCGGCGGAGTCCACGACGACGGATCGGTCGCCGGGACGCGGGAGCTGCTCGCCCTCGACCTCGTACTCCCGCAGCGTGCCGGTCGTCGTCGTCTTCTCGCCGGCGAGGATCGCGGCGACGAGCTGGTCGCGCAACGGGCCGGGGAAAGCGAACTCGGCCTTCGGCAGCGAGGCGAACCGATCGTCCATGAGGCGAACCTAGCGGCACCCCGCCGCGGTCCGCGAGGGACCGGCGGCGGGGTGCCGGGGCGGGACTCAGCGAGCGAGCCTCCTGCTGTGCGCGGACCAGGCCATCACGGCCAGACCCGCCGTGATGAGGACGACGTTCTTCGCGACGAACTCGCCCTCCATCGTCATCAGCAGCGGGTTGCCGTGCTGGAACGCGACACCCGGCTCCATGAGGTACACCATGAACGTGCCGCACAGGTGCGCGATCATCGCGGCACAGGTGAGCCGCACCCACTTGCCGCTCATGAGCAGCAGGCCGACCACGACCTCGAAGCCGCCGAGGACGGGGACGAACCAGCTCTTGTCGAACCAGGGGACCGCGCCGGCGACCAGATCACCCACGGGTGTGAGGTCGAGGACCTTCAACGCACCGAACCACAGGAACACGACGCCGAGCGCGATGCGCAGCATCGGGATGCTGTACCGGCGGAGCAGGCGCAGGTACGCCGGCTCGGGCTCGTCCACGGGTGGCTCGATGACGGGTGTACGGGGGACCTGCAGGTCGGTGGCCATTTCGTTGTCGCCTCTCGTCATATGTCGGTTACCTACATATGAGGATGACGGAGACGGCGTGCGCGGAGAACCCGGGAACACCCTGAACGTCCCCCTACGCATGCGGGCGTAGGAGTGGGCGCGCGGCTACCGAACCCGGAGTAGCCGGTGCGGGTCGCATGCCCTGGAGCGAACGTGTGAGGGGCACCCTGGTCACGCCATCACGTGACCAGGGTGCCCCTCACATGTTCCGGCGGGGCGAGCGGGCTCCGTGGCCGGCCGTTATCGTTGGTCGCCGGAGCGGTTGGAGGAGGCGACGTGGCGAAGATAGCGGTGATCGGCGCGGGGCTCATGGGATCGGGCATCGCACAGGTGTCGGCGGTCGCGGGCCACGACGTGGTGCTGCGCGACGTCGGCGACGAGCAGGTCGCGGGCGGCGTCGCGGCGGTCCGGAAGAGCCTGGGCCGGTTCGTGGCCAAGGGGACGGTCGCCGAGGCCGACGCCGCCGCGGCGATCGAGCGGATCACCACGACCACCGACCTGGACGCCGCGGCCGACGCGGACATCGTCGTCGAGGCCGTGTTCGAGCAGATCGACGTCAAGCGCGAGGTCTTCGCCGCCCTGGACCGGATCTGCCGCGACGGCGCGCTGCTCGCCACGAACACGAGCGCCATCCCGATCACCCAGATCGCCGCCGCCACGGAGCGGCCCGAGGACGTCGTCGGCACGCACTTCTTCTCGCCCGTGCCGATGATGGCGCTGTGCGAGCTCGTCCGCGGGCGCCGCACGAGCGACGAGACCCTGCGCCGGGCGCGCGAGTACGCCGAAGGCGTCGGCAAGACCTGCGTCGTGGTGAACCGTGATGTCGGCGGGTTCGTCACCACCCGGCTCATCTGCGCGCTGGCGATGGAGGCCGTGCGGATCTACGAGGCCGGCGTCGCCTCCGCGGAGGACATCGACACCGCCTGCAAGCTCGGCTTCGGGCACGCCATGGGCCCGCTCGCGACGACCGACCTCACCGGTGTCGACGTGCTGCGGCACGCGAGCCTCAACATCTGGCAGGAGACGGCGGACCCGAAGTTCTTCCCGCCCGAGATCGTCAGCCGGATGGTCGAGGCGGGCGAACTCGGCCGCAAGTCCGGCCGCGGCTTCTTCGACTACTCCCAGAGCTGACCGCACGCCAGGGGCGGCGCCGGGTCACTCCGGGCGGTCCGGCTCCCTGTCGGGGGACGCGGCGGCCTTCTTGGCGGTCTTCTTCGCCACCTTCTTGGCCGTGGCCTTCTTCGCGGCCTTCTTGGCGGTCTTCTTCGCGCTCTTCTTGGCCGTCTTCTTGGCAGCGGGCCCGGGGTTGTCCGCCGGGTCGGCCTTCGGCTCGGTGGGCCTTTCGCCCTCGGTCTCCGGCCCGGCCGGCCCTGCCGGGCCGGCGTCCTCGGTCTCCGGCCCGGCCGTGCCGGCCCCGGGCTCGCCGGCATCCCTGCTGGTCGGCGCGCTCGCCGGCGTGCTCTCGGCGTACCCGCCCGCGGCGGTGCGCATGTAGCCGCGCAGCCCGCCGGTCGACAGGTCGAGCGGATGGTTGCGCAGGTGCGCGTCCAGCCGGGCGAGCGCACGGACGACGGCCTCGTGGTCGCTCTCACCGCGGTGCTCCTCGTACGCGGCGATGCCCACCTCGCGCAGCAGCATCTCGGCCTGCCTGCGCGCCTGCAGCTCTTCGAGCCGCTGCTGGCCCTGCTCGCGCGCGACCCGCGCCTGGGACTTCGCGCGCTGGGCGGCCTCCTTGGCCCTGTCGAGGAAACCCATCCTCAGTACCGTCCTCCCAATCGTGTGGCACGACGTTATGCGACGGCTACGGTGTGACCAAGACCACCCCCGGTCAGAACAGGCGCGGGGTCGTGTCCTCCAGTCCGCGGAGCGCGTCGTAGTCGAGGGTCACGCAAGATATACCCCGGTCGGTGGCCAGTACCCGTGCCTGCGGCTTGATGACCTGCGCCGCGAACACGCCACGCACCGGCGCGAGCAGCGGGTCCCGGTTGAGCAGCTCGAGGTACCGGGTGAGCTGCTCCACCCCGTCGATCTCGCCGCGCCGCTTGATCTCGATCGCGACCGCGGCCCCGGCGCCGTCCCGAGCCAGGATGTCGACCGGCCCGATCGCGGTCGGGTACTCCCGCCGCACCAGCCGCCAGCCCGTGCCCAGCGTCTCGATCTGTGCGGCCAGCAGCTCCTGCAGGTGCGTCTCGACGCCGTCCTTCTGCAGGCCCGGGTCGACGCCGAGCTCGTACGAGACGTCCTCGACGATCTCCTCCATGCGGATGGTCAGCGTCTCGCCGCCCCTGCTCTCGACCTTCCACACGGTTCCCGCTCCGCCATCCCCGGAGTCCGCGTCGGGGCCGGACTCGACGAGCTGGCACGGCGGCGACATCCAGTTGAGCGGCTTGTACGAGCCGCCGTCGGAGTGCACGAGGACGGAGCCGTCCGCCTTGACCATGATGAGCCGGAGAGCCGAGGGGAGGTGCGCGTCCAGCCGGCCGCGATAGTCGACGGAGCACCTGGCGATGACGAGCCGCACGGTCGGCTACGGTACCCCAGGAGCGCAGGAGAGCTGCTGGAGGTCGTTTCGTGGAGATCGCCAGGGTCGGTGTCGTCGGTCTCGGCACGATGGGCGCGGGGATCGCGGAGGTGTTCGCCGCCGCGGGCCTCGACGTCGTCGGCGTCGAGTACAGCCAGGACCTGCTGGACGCCGGTCGCGAGCGGTTGAGCCGCTCGACGGAGCGCGCCGAGCGGCGGGGACGGCTGAGCGCCGACGCGAGGGACGCGCTGCTCGGCCGGGTGCGCTTCTCACTGGGCTTCGACGAGCTCGCCGACCGCGACCTCGTCGTCGAGGCCGTGAGCGAGCGGCTCGAGCTCAAGCGCGAGATCTTCGGCCGGCTCGACGAGATCGTCCAGCCGGACGGGATCCTCGCCACGAACACGTCGTCCCTCTCGGTCACCGAGATCGCGGTGGGCACGAAGCGCCCGGAGCGTGTGGTCGGCATGCACTTCTTCAACCCGGCGCAGGTGCAGAAGCTGGTCGAGGTCGTGCACACGGTCTCCACCGACGCCGACGTCGTGGCCGCGGTGGCCGAGCTGGCGCGCGGCCTCGGCAAGCATCCGGTCGTGGTCGGCGACCGTGCCGGCTTCATCGCCAACGCGCTGCTGTTCGGCTACCTCAACCGGGCCGTGTCCATGTACGAGACGGGCCACGTCTCGCGCGAGGACATCGACGCCGCCGTACGGCTCGGCTGCGGCTACCCGATGGGCCCGC
This sequence comes from Streptosporangiales bacterium, assembly GCA_036378185.1. Lineage (GTDB taxonomy): Bacteria > Actinomycetota > Actinomycetes > Streptosporangiales > WHST01 > WHST01. Next base: position 6,063 of record DASUWX010000234.1, read on the forward strand.
TCGAGCTGCTCGACCTGATCGGCCTCGACACGGCGTACGAGATCCTCGCGACGATGTACCGCCAGACCGGCGACCGGCTCTACGTCGCGGCGCCGCTGCTCGGCCAGCTCGTCACGGCGCGCCGGCTCGGCCGCAAGACGGGGCGTGGCTTCTACACCTACGAGGCCGCGGGTTCCGGCAAGCGGGTGGCCGACGAGCTGACGCCCCCCGCACGGCCGACCGAACACGGCGTGCGCCGCGTCGGCCTGCTCGGCTCGGGCGACCAGGTGAAGGCGGTCGCCGCCGTACTGGACGCGGCGAGTGTGGAGGTGCGGCGCGACCACGCGGGCGCCGACTGCGACCTCGTCGTGGCCGCGGCGTCGGGCGTCCGCGTGATCGAGCTCGCGGTGGCGGCCGAGCAGCCCGAGAGGGTGGTCGGCATGAACGTGCCGGCGAGCGGCGCGGATCTCGTCGAGGTCGTCCGGACCGTGGCCTCGGACGCGGCCGCCGTCACCGCGGCGGCGGCACTCTGCGCGGCCGGCGGCCGGACGCCCGTCGTGTGCGGCGACCGCGCCGGCCTGGTCGTCGACTCGCTGCTGTTCCCGTACCTCAACGACGCGGTGCGCATGGTCGAGTCGGGCTACGCCGACACCGACGGGGTCGACGCGGCGATGACGCTCGGCTGCGCGTTGCCGAAGGGCCCGTTCCAGGTGCTCGACGAGGTGGGCCTGGACGTGGCGCTGGCGAAGCAGTGGCGGATCTACGACGAGGTGCGCGAGCCGGGGCTGGTGCCCGCACCACTGCTCGCCGAGCTGGTCACCGCGGGCCGCGGCTTCCGCACGGCCGGTTGAGCCGCGTCAGCCGCCGCAGCCGCACCCGCCGCCGCAGCAGCCACCGCCACCACCGCCGGACGCCGCCGGCGCCGTCGCGGCGGCCGTGGCGCGGCCGGTGACGGCGGGGCTCGAGAACACGCGGTCGGCGTGTGGCTCGCCGCACGGACAGGACGCCGGAGCGTCCGACTCCGCCATCGGGCGGGTCACCTCGAACCGGTCTCCGCAGCTGCGACAGCGGTACTCGTAACGGGCCATACGGTCGATTTTACGACTGATCAATAGGGTGGACGTGTGGACAGGCTGGGACGGGACGAGTGAGGGGGCGAGCATGACGGAGATCCGGTACGACACCGTGCTGCCCGCGACGCGTACCGACATCACGCTCCACACCGCGGACGGGCTCGAGCTCGTCGGCGAGCTGGCCGTGCCCGTGGACCGCGCACCCGTCGCGACGCTGCTCACTCTGCACCCGTTGCCGACCCACGGCGGCATGATGGACAGCCACGTCTTCCGCAAGGCGGCGGCCAGGCTGCCGGCCATGGCCGGGCTCGCGGTGCTGCGGTTCAACACCCGGGGCACGTCGAGTGAGCGCGGCACGAGCGGGGGCGAGTTCGACGGCGGCGACGCCGAGCGGCTCGACGTCATGGCGGCGCTGGAGTACGCCGAGTTCCACGACCTGCCGCACGTGTGGGTGGTCGGCTGGTCGTTCGGCACGGAGCTCGCACTGCGCTGGGCCGACGATCCCGTCGTCGAGGGGGCGATCCTGCTCTCGCCGCCGCTCAAGCGGGCGGGCGACGACGACCTCGACCGGTGGGCGCGCTCGGGCAGGCCGCTGGTCGCCCTGGTGCCCGAGTTCGACGACTACCTGCGGCCGGACGAGGCGCGCCGCCGGTTCGCCCGGGTGCCGCAGGCCGAGGTGGTCGGCGTCGAGGGCGCGCGGCACCTGTGGGTGGGCGAGCAGTACGTCCGCCGCGCGCACGAGGAGATCGTCCGCCGGGTCAACCCGGCGGCACTGCCGCTGCCGGCGCAGTGGCCGGCGTCCCAGGGCTGACCGCCCTCAGGCGCGCTCGAGCCGGGGGAGCACCACCTCGCGGAAGACGAGCAGCAGGCCGGCCGCGATCGGGATGGCCAGCAGGGCGCCGATGACGCCGAGTAGGCTGCCGCCGACGAGGACGGCGATGATGGTCATCGCGGCGGGCAGCTCCACCGCCCTGCGCATGACCCGCGGGTAGATCAGGTAGTTCTCCGCCTGCTGGTAGGCGATGTAGAACAGGCCGGTCGCGATGCCGGTGACCGGGCCGTTCGTGAACGACACCAGGGTGACCAGGATCGCGCCGATCGTCGCGCCGACCATCGGGATCAGGTCGAGGAGCAGCACGCACAGCGCCAGCGGCAGCGCGTACGGGACCTGCCACGCGAGCAGCCAGATGTAGCTGGTCAGCCCTGCGATGAACGCGATCACCGCGGCGCCCGAGACGTACCCGCCGACCCGCTGGGTGATCTGGTCGCCGAGCAGCGTGACGCGCTCCCGCCGCGTGCGCGGTGCGAGCCGGTAGAACGTGTGCTTGATCTTGGGCAGCGACGCGAGGAAGTACAGCGTGAGGATGAGCACGCTGAACGCGCTGAACACGCCGCTGAGCAGCGCCTTGCCGGCGCCGACGAGCCCGGTCGCGACCCGGCTGCCGAGCGCCTGCCCCTGCGTGTCGAGATAGTGCTGTGCCCGTTCCACGATGTGGTACTGCGCGTCCAGTCGCCTGACCGTGCCGTTGTGCTGCAGCGAGTCGAGGTAGTCGTTGCGGTTCTGCCACAGCTCGGTGGACTGCTGGACCAGCGGCGGGACGATCGCCGCGAAGAAGCCGACGACGAAGACGAGCAGCCCGAGGAAGACGATGAGGACCGCCCACTTGCGGGCGATCCTGCGGCGCTGCAGGAACTCCACGGCCGGGTTCAGGCCCACGGCCAGGAACAGCGCGACGACGAGCAGGACGATGACCTGCCGGACGTTGATCACGGCCTGGACGAGGCCCCAGGCGACGGCTACGCCCAGCGCGCCGGTAAGCCCGAACAGGAACGGCGACTGCCCGAACGGCCGGCCCGGCCGGCCGAACGGGAACCTCACCCCGGGGCGCACGCTCGGCGCGGTCGGCTCACCCGCCGGCGATGCCTCGTCGTCCGCCGGTGACGGTTCGTCCGCGGCCGGGGACGAGGAGCCGGCGGGTCCGGGGTCGGTCACGGCTCAGCGGTGCTGGCTCGAGTTGCCCTGCGACACCGGGCGCTGCTGGCCCGCGCCCGGGCCATGCCAGTCGCGGTCCTGCCCGCCTTGACCGGTCTGCCCGCTTTGTCCCCTGTTCTGCCCCTGCGCCTGTGCGGAGCGGTCGTGCTCGCGGCCCTGGTCCGCGCCGCCCGAGGAGCCGGACGACGGCGCAGGGGTGGCGAAGTCGAGCGGTGCGGCGACGCCGAGCAGGTTGCGGAGCTGCTCCATCTGGTTGTTGACGGCCGTCTTCTTCCGGTCCAGCTCGCCCAGCTCGCGCTCGGTCTGCTCCCGCGTGCGGGCCGCGTACGAGTCGGCGTCCGAGCGGATCCGGTCGGCGTCCTCCTGGGCGAGCCGGACCAGTTGCTCGGCCTTCTGCTTGGCCTCGGTGACCCGCTTGTCGGCCTCCTCGACGGAGGAGCGCCTGCGCTGCTCCGCCGCCTGGGTGGACTCGCGCTCGACCCGCTCCGCCTCCTCGAGCGCCGCCTTCTTCCTGGCCTCGGCCTCCTCGATCGAGGTCCGCTTGCGCGCCTCGGCGTCCTCGACGGACTTGCGCCGCCGTTCCTCCACCTCGCGGTCGAGCTCCTCGCGGCGCCGCTGGATCTCCGCCGTGAGCTCGGCCTCCTGCTTGCGCTGCCGCTCCGCGCTGGCCTCGGCGTCTCGCTGCGCCTTGCCGACGATCTGCTCGCGCAGCTGCTCCGCCTCGGTGCGGGCGCGGTGGACGAGGTCGGTCGACTCCTCCTCGGCGAGGCGCAGCAACTGTTCGACCCGGCTGCCGAGACCGGCGTAGCTCGGCTTGTCCTGCTCGCTCGCCCGCTTCTCGGTCGACTCGAGGGCGGCCTGCAGCTCGGCGTTGTGGTCCCGTAACTGCCGCATCGAGGACTCGAGCTGGGTGACGTAGTCGTCGACCTGGTTACGCGCGTAGCCACGCATCACCACGTCGAACGCCTGGTTCGAGAAGAAGTCCTCAAGAGGTGGCTGCTCGGTCATACATCCATCTTTGCAGAGAGGCTCGAAGGAAAGCAGGGGGTGCTGCCGACGACACGCCCCGGCATGGTAAAGGAAATTCCGTCACGACCGGTCGCACCGGGTGGACTTCGAGGGGCGCGACCTGCTAGTGAGCCGGCTCCACCAGCTCGACGAGCACGCCGCCGGCGTCCTTCGGGTGGACGAAGTTGACCCGCGAGCCCGCCGTGCCGCGCCGCGGCTCGTCGTAGAGCAGGCGCATGCCGCGCTCCCGCAGGGCGGCGGACGCCTCGTCGATGTCGGCCACCGTGTACGCCACCTGCTGGACGCCCGGGCCGGACCGGTCCAGGAACCTCGCGATGGCGGACGTCTCGTCGAGCGGCGCGAGCAGCTGGATCTGCGTGTCCGCGCCCGGCGCCACGGCCAGCATCGCCTCGCGGACGCCCTGCTCGGCGTTCTCCTCCTCGTGGACCACGCGCATGCCGAACGTGCGGCGGTAGAACTCCTTCGCCGCGTCCAGGTCGGGCACGGCGATGCCGACGTGGTCGATCCTGCTGAACACGGGCCCTCCGGTGGTCCGGGCCGCCGGAAGCGGCGCTCGTACCAAGTATCGTGGCAGTGACGGCAGGTGGACCTCGGGAGGCAGGAATGAGCGAGCCGCAGCGAACGGTGATCGTGGAGGGTGCGCGCACCCCCGTCGGCAAGCTGCTCGGCGGTCTCGCCGGCTTCCCGGCGACGGCGCTCGGCGGCTTCGCGATCCGGGCTGCGCTCGACCGCGCCCGCGTGAGCGGCGACGACGTCGACTACGTGATCATGGGCCAGGTGCTCGCCGCGGGCGGCGGGCAGGCGACGGCGCGGCAGGCGGCCGTGGCCGGCGGCGTCCCGATGAGCGTCCCCGCCATCACGATCAACAAGATGTGCCTGTCCGGGCTGAACGCCGCCGCCATCGCCGACCTGTACATCAGGGACGGCGCCGCGGGCGTCGTGGTCGCCGGGGGCATGGAGTCGATGACGAACGCCCCGCACCTGCTGATGGGCTCGCGGAAGGGCTACAAGTACGGCGCCGTCACCGTGCTCGACTCGATGGACCACGACGGGCTCACCGACGCGTTCGACTGCTGCCTGATGGGCGAGCTGACCGACCGGCGCAACGAGGAGCTCGGCCTCGGCCGCGCCGAGCAGGACGAGTACTCGGCGCAGTCCCACCAGCGGGCGGCCGCGGCCCAGAAGAACGGCCTGCTCGCCGAGGAGATCGTCCCCGTCGAGGTGCCCCAGCGCAAGGGCGACCCCGTCGTCGTCGCCGACGACGAGGGCATCCGGCCCGACACCACGGCGGAAGGGCTGGCCAAGCTGCGCCCGTCGTTCCGGCCGGAGGGCACGATCACGGCGGGCAGTGCCTCCCAGATCTCCGACGGTGCCGCCGCGCTCGTCCTCACCTCCGCCGAGCAGGCGGCGCGCCTGGGCCTGCCCGTGCTCGCCGAGGTCGGCGCCCACGGCATGGTGGCCGGCCCGGACTCCACCCTGCAGTCGCAGCCGTCCGGCGCCATCCGCAAGGCGCTCGCCCGCGAGGGCATCGACGTCGCCGACATCGACCTGTTCGAGATCAACGAGGCGTTCGCCGGTGTCGCGCTTCAGTCCATGCGCGACCTCGGCATCGGCCCGGACAAGGTGAACGTCAACGGCGGCGCGATCGCGCTCGGCCACCCGATCGGCATGTCGGGCGCGCGGCTGCTGCTGCACCTCGCGTACGAGCTGCGCAGGCGCGGCGGCGGCACCGGTGTCGCGGCCCTCTGCGGCGGCGGCGGCCAGGGCGACGCCCTCGTGATCAGGGTGCCGGCGGCGTAGGGCCTCCGGTCACCGTGGGGAGCCCGGCCGGACCGGTGGGCGCATGACACCGCCGCCCGACGTGGCTGCGCTGGTCGAGCAGGCGCGTGCCGGACGTCCCCGCGCGGTCGCACGGCTGATCTCGCTGGTCGAGGACGGCGCCCCGCAGCTGCGCGAGGTGATGGCCGCACTGGCGCAGCACGCGGGCCGCGCGCACGTGGTCGGCCTCACCGGCTCACCCGGCGTCGGCAAGTCCACGGTGACCAGCGCGCTCGTCCGGTTGCTCCGCGGCGAGGACCTGCGCGTCGGCGTCCTCGCCGTCGACCCGACGTCCCCGTTCTCCGGCGGGGCGCTGCTCGGCGACCGCGTCCGGATGCAGGACCACGCCACCGACCCCGAGGTCTACATCCGGTCCATGGCCACCCGCGGGCACCTCGGCGGGCTGGCGGCGGCGAGCGTCCAGGCGATCCGGGTGCTCGACGCGGTCGGCTGCGACGTCGTCCTCGTCGAGACCGTCGGCGTCGGCCAGTCCGAGGTGCAGGTCGCGGCCGAGGCCGACACCACGGTCGTGCTGCTCGCACCGGGCATGGGGGACGCGATCCAGACGTTCAAGGCAGGCATCCTCGAGATCGGCGACGTGTACTGCGTCAACAAGGCCGACCGCGACGGCGTCGAGCAGACGACCCGCGAGCTGCGGCACATGATCTCCCTGGCCGAACGCCGCGCGCCGGGCGACTGGCGCCCGACGGTGGTGCGCACCGTCGCCGTGAAGGACGAGGGCGTCGACGAGCTGCTCGAGGCGGTCCGCAAGCACCAGGCGTGGCTCGCCGAGGGCGACCGCCTCGGCGCACTCCGGCGGCGGCGGATCGCCGCCGAGATCGAGGCGATCGCGCTGGCCGAGCTGCGGCGCGGGTTCGCCACCGTCCACGGCGACAAGCGGCTCGGCGTCCTGGCCGACCGGGTCGCCGACGGCGAGCTCGACCCCTACACGGCCGCCGACGAGCTCGTCGCGGAGCTGACCGGAGGAACCACATGATCGTCGCGTTCTCGATCTCGCCGTCCGGTGTCGGCGCGTCCGTCGCCGAGCACGTCGCGGAGGCGGTGAAGGTGGTGCGGGCGAGCGGCCTGCCCAACCACACCGACGCAATGTTCACGACGGTCGAGGGGGAGTGGGACGAGGTCATGGACGTCATCCACCGTGCGGTGGAGGCCGTGGCCGCGAACGCGCCCCGGGTCGGCCTGGTGCTGAAGGCGGACATCAGGACGGACCTCGACGACAGCGCGGAGGCGAAGGTCGCCCGGCTCGAGCGGCACCTCACCGGGCCCTAGCCACCCCGGAAGTCGCGGAACGGCAACGAGTCGTCCATCGGTCGGACGCCGTCTCTTGACCTGGATAGATGACGCAAGTAATTTATCAGAGTCATCTTTCCGTCGTATGTCGGGGTTGGCACGACTGGATCAGAGCCCAGGAGGAGGGTTCTATGGGCGATCCGCAGGTACACATCGGCCTGATGCCCTCCCCTGGGCAGGTCTGCTCGCATCGTCCGTTCCCGCCCCGGCCCGGGAAGCGCAGGCGGCGCCGCCGAGGCTCCCGGTGGCGCTGACCGGACGGCACTGACCCCACGCCCTTCTGCCCGCCGCACGCCGACTCGCGCTGCCTGACCGAGATCGGCCCGGCCCGACCCGCCCCCGCTCCACCGGTGCCGCGACGTTTCTCCACATCCGTCCTGGACGGAGCACGCGTCGGCCATGCCCGATCGACGTCGTGTCGAACCCACCGCACGGGGCTCGAACCCGCGCGGAACGAAAGGTGTGCACATGAGCTACGAGCCGCCCACGGAGATCCGCGAGGAGGAGCTCGCCGCGATATCCGATCGGGTGCTTGCCCGGCCGGACGTACCACACACGGTGCGCGACGAGCTGTTCCGCATCGACTGTGCCGGGCTGGCGTGGGACGTCGCCGGCCGCGTCTACGAGCCGGACGCCGACGCGACGCTGGTGGGTGCGGACGGCAAGAAGGCCGGCGCGTTCCTGCTCCACGGCGGCGGCGGCGACCACCGCGGGATGCACAACCTCGCCGTCCTCCTCGTCGAGAAGTTCGGCATCAAGGTCGCGACGGCGAGCTACCCGGGCCACTTCAACTGGGAGACCGAGGACAACGACTGGCCAGGTACCCCGCAGGACGCCGGTGACGGCCACCCGCGGCTGCCGCTGTACGAGCGCGGCAACCCGATCGGCCACGACGAGTACGACCTGGTGACGGTGGCCGACGACCCCGTCGTCCGCGCGCTCCGGGGGACCCGGTTCTGCCTCGCCGCACGGGAGGGAACGCAGTTCTGGCACCGGCAGGCCGCGTGGCCGCTGGCGTACGAGACCGCGTTCACGGAGATGATCACGCGCGAGTTCCCCGAGGCGGAGTACTCGGTCTACCTGCACGGCGCGTCGACCGGTGGTCCGTTCGTGCACATGCTGCTGCAGCGCATCGGCAACGTGGTCGGGCTCATCGGCATGGAGACGAGCTGCTGGGGCGCATTGAAGAAGCCGATGGTCGAGCCGGGGCTCGGCGGCGAGCTGCTCCCGTTCAACTACCTGACCCTGCGCACCTGGCGCGACCGCGCGCGGTACATGGGCGTGGAGCGGGGCGAGTGGGGCATCCGGCACCTGCCGCAGCTGATGGAGGAGGTCTTCGAGGCCTGGGAGAAGGACAAGTCGAAGCCCGGCCTCAAGGTCGAGCACTTCGTCCAGTACGCGAACCTGGACGCGTTGCGGGACGCCGCCAACGCGCTGGCCGACATCCTGGGCAGCGACGATGACGAGCGCCAGGCGCTGATCGACAGGTACGCCAGCTACACCGCGCCGCTGAGCGGCCCGGACGCCTCACCGGTGCCGCCACTGCTCTACATCGTCAACGAGCGCAGCCGCGACCACCGCCCCGACAACTACCTCGGCGTGCTCTTCCCGCTGCTGGACAAGCTCGAGCCGGCACCGCGGAAGAGCCTGACCCTCTTCTACGGCGGTACGCACAACTACAGCAAGCCTTCGAAGGCACTACCTCGGGGAGTCGCAGCGGTCGGCGCCAGCATCTGGCACGACGCGATCACAAAGGGCTACTACACATCATGAGACGCATTCATCTCTCCCACGGAACAGGGCAGGTGCGCGGCCGCGGCCTGCGCTCGATGCTCGGCGCGGTGGCCGTCGCCGCGGTCCTCGTCGCGGGTTGCTCCGCCGGCGCACCTTCGGGGGCCGGCGGCGGCGCCGGCAACGCCAACGGCAAGGGCGGCGGCAAGAGCATCACGATCGCCTACGCCAACGACATCGAGGGCTGGAGCCCGTACGCGACGTTGAACAACCTCACGTACTCGCGCTGGTCGAACGTCTTCGAGCCACTGGTGCAGTACGCGGACGGCACGTACAAGGGCGTGCTCGCGACGTCGTGGAGCACCAAGGGCGCTGAGTGGACGTTCCATCTCCGCAAGGGCGTCAAGTTCCAGGACGGCCAGCCGTTCACGGCGGCCGACGTGGTGCACTCGTTCAACCGGGCGAAGAACGACAAGAGCAGCCTGCAGACCGCGCACACGGCCCACATGCGCAAGGTGACCGCCCTCGACGACAACACGGTCCAGGTCACCACCGACGGCCAGTACGCCGTGCTCCTCTCCGACATCACGTCCCTGTTCATCACGAGCAAGGCGACCTTCGACAAGTACGGGGCGGCGAAGGCCGACGAGCACCCGAACGGCACCGGGCCGTACTCGTTCGTGTCCTGGCAGAAGGGCGTGTCGTTCACCGTCAAGAAGAACCCGCACTACTGGGGCAACCTGCCGGCCAACATGCCGACCCAGATGATCTTCCGGGTGATCCCGAACCCGGTCGACGCGGTCGCGGCGTTGCAGCGCGGTGAGGTCGACATAGTCCCCAGCGTGCTGTTCCAGAACGTGGACACGATCTCCAAGGGCAAGTCGACGCACATCATCGCCGTGGACGGCATCAGGACGATGTTCTACGGCTTCCAGGTGACGATGCCGCCGTTCAACGATCTGCGGGTGCGGCAGGCGATCACATACGCCATCGACGTCCCGAAGATCATCAAGAACGTCCTGCAGAACGAGGTCACGCCGATGAACGGGCCCGTGCCCGCGCTCGTCTTCGGTTCGGACCCGCACAGCACCAACCCGTACCCGTACAACCCGGCCAAGGCGAAGCAGCTCCTGAAGGAGGCCGGAGCGGTCGGCAAGACGATCACGCTCACGAGTACCAACGGCACCACACCTGGTGACACGGAGACCTCGCAGACGGTCCAGGAGATGCTGCAGAAGGTCGGGCTGAAGGTGAAGATCGTCACCCCGGACTTCGCGACGCAGTCCGCGGACCTCGAGGCCGGCAAGCTCGGGTTCTACCTGGGGAACCGGGGCAACTACTTCGACGCCAACGTGTTCCTGAGCCAGTACTTCCAGGGCGGCATCAGCAAGCGGACGGGTTACTCCAACCCGAAGGTCAACAAGCTGATGAAGGAGCAGGCGGCGGAGCTCGACCCGAAGAAGCGGGTCGTCCTGCTGCACCAGGCGGAGGCGCAGATCATGAAGGACGCGCCGGCCGTGTTCTTCGGCGCCTTCCGTGACGTCTACGGCGTGACGAACCGGATCAGCTGGAAGCCGAGCACCGACGAGTTCCTCCGCGGGATCAACGTCTCGGTGAGCTGACCGCAGGACGACCGGTCCGGCGCCGCACTCCCCCCGGCACCGGACCGGCCGGGCACAGACAGGCGAAAGACGGAGAGCAGGCCGATGGCTCGCTACGCGTTACACCGCATCGCCGGTGGGATACCGATCATCTTCGTGATCGTGCTGACGGTCTTCATCCTGCTCCGTCTCGTACCGGGCAGTCCCATCAACGCGTTGCTCCCGGACGACGCGACACCGCAGCAGATCAGGGAGCTGACCGCCAGGTACGGCCTCGACGACCCGATCATGGTGCAGTTCGGCAGGTACCTGATCGCGGCCGCACAGCTCGACTTCGGCACCTCGATCCGCTACAACGTCCCGGTCAGCACGCTGATCTCGCAACGGCTGCCGGTGACCTTCGAGCTCGCGGTCGCGGCGAGCATCATCGCCCTGCTCATCGGCCTGCCGCTCGGGATCCTGAGCGCCCGCAGGCACGGCACCTGGCTCGACCGCGTCGCGACGGGCGCGGGGCTGTTCGGCATCAGCGCCCCGTCGTTCTGGATCGGGCTGATGCTCGTGCTCTACCTCGGCGGCCGGCTGGGTTGGTTCCCGACCGGCGGCCAGCTGCCGTCGTCGGTGGTCGACCCCGGGCCCACCGGCTTCGTGGCCTTCGACATGATCGTGCACGGCAACTTCGCGGGCCTCGCCACGGCGCTGCACTATCTGGTCCTCCCGGCCCTGACGATGGGCGCCGCGATGGCGGGGCTGCTCGTCCGGATGACCAGATCGAGCCTGCTCGAGGTGATCCGCGAGGACTACGTGCGCACCGCCCGGGCCAAGGGCGCGAACGAGTGGACCGTCACCGTGCGGCACGCCATGCGCAACGCCCTGCTGCCGGTCGTGACGGTCTTCGGCCTCGAGCTCGCCGGCGTCCTGGCCGGCTCGATCATCGTCGAGAACGTCTTCGCCTGGCCCGGTCTGGGCAACCTGCTGCTCACTGCGGTGAGCGCGCGCGACTATCCCGTGGTGCAGGGCTGCGTGCTCGTGTTCGGGGTGATCTTCGTCGTGGTGAACCTGCTCGTCGACCTCAGCTACCGCGTCCTCGATCCACGGATCAAGGGCCGGGACGGAGGGATCGCATGACCGAGCGTCAGCGAGGGAATCATCTGCACTGCATGTCATGCCGTCACCGGCCCACCGCGATGCGACTCGAACACCCGGCGGCGGCGGAGGTGACGGCATGACCTCGACCTCGACCACACTCCTGCAGCCGGCCGGGTCGCTCGCCGGGCTGTCCAGGCGGGTCCTCGCCGTGCACCGGATCCCGGGCTTCTACAGTGCCGCTCTCGGCGGGACGGTGACCCTGCTGTTCGTGCTCGCAGCGGTGTTCGCGCCGCTGCTTGCGCCCGGGTCGCCGAGCGCGACCGACCTGACGCACCGCCTGCTGCCGCCGGCGTGGGTGTCCGGCGGCAGCATGCAGCACCTGCTCGGCACCGACCCGCTCGGCCGGGACGTGCTGAGCCGCCTGCTCTACGGGTCACGGATCTCGTTGCTCGTCGGGCTCGCCGCCGTGGTCGGCGCCGGGCTGCTCGGCGTCGCGGTGGGCGTCGTGTCCGGGTACCGGGGCGGCTGGGTGGACTACGGGGTCCAGCGGGTCGTCGAGGTCTTCCAGTCGTACCCGTTCATCCTGCTCGGCATCACGGTGATGGCGTTCCTGGGCCAGAGCGTCCGCAACATCATCATCGTGCTGATCCTCACCCGGTGGGTCCAGTTCTGCCGGGTCGCCCGGGCCGAGGTGCTGAAGGTGAAGTCGGGGGAGTTCATCGTCGCCGCCGCGACCATGGGCTCGTCCAACCGGCGGACCGTGCTGAGACACGTGCTGCCCAACGTCGCGGCGCCGGTGATCGTGGTCGCCACGTTCTCGCTCGCGTTCGCGATCCTCGGCGAGGCGAGCCTGAGCTTCCTGGGCGTCGGCGTGCCGCCGAACATCCCGACCTGGGGGACGATGCTGTCCGGCGGGCAGCAGTACATGTTCAGCGACGCCTGGCTGACGATCCTGCCGGGGTTCCTGCTGTTCGTCCTCGTACTCGCCGTGAACATCATGGGCGACGGGCTGCGCGACATGAACGACCCGAAGATGCGAGGAATCCGTTGAGTGCCAAGGGATCCGTGATGAAGTCGACAGCTGACGCCGCCGACGGTCAGGGACCGGCCGCGCGCCCGCCGGACGAGCCGCTGCTGTCTGCCGCGGGGATCAGGACCTGCTTCCGCACCGAGCTCGGCGAGGTCACCGCGGTCGACGGAGTGTCGTTCGACCTCTTCCCCGGCGAGACCGTCGCGATCGTCGGCGAGTCGGGGTCGGGCAAGTCGGTGACGGTGATGTCGTTGATGGGGCTGGTGGCCAAGCCCGCCGGCCGCGTCGTCGCCGGCTCCGTGAAGTTCGGCGGGCGGGACCTGCTCCGGCTCTCCGAGAAGCAGCTGCGGCGGATCAGGGGACGGGACATCGCGATGGTGTTCCAGGACCCGATGAGCTCGCTCAACCCGGTGCTCACCGTCGGCTACCAGACCCAGGAGGCGTTGCGGCTGCACGACCGGAGCCTGTCCGCGAAGCAGGCACGGGCGCGGGCGGTCGAGCTGCTCACCGACGTCGGCATCCCGTCGCCGGAGAAGAGCTTCAACGCCTATCCGCACGAGTACTCGGGCGGCATGCGGCAGCGGGTGCTCATCGCGATGGCGATGGCCAACGACCCGCAGGTGTTCATCGCCGACGAGCCCACGACGGCGCTCGACGTGACCATCCAGGCGCAGGTGCTGCGCGTCCTGAAGCACGCGCAGAAGCGCACCGGAGCGGCGACGATCCTGGTGACGCACGACCTCGGCCTGGTGGCGGAGATGGCCGACCGGGTGCTCGTCATGTACGCCGGGCGCGTGATCGAGTCCGGCGACGTCGACACGATCTTCTACCGCCCCAAGCACCCGTACACGGTCGGCCTGCTGGCGAGCCGGCCGCGGCTCGACCGCGAGGTGCAGGAGCTGCGCGTCATCAAGGGCCAGCCGCCGAACCTGCTCGCGCTGCCCTCGGGGTGCTCCTTCCGGCCCAGGTGCGCGTTCCACGGTGACCGCGCGATCTGCGCCGAGAAGGTGCCCGGTCTCCAGCAGCTCGGCGACGGGCACACGTCCGCCTGTCACTTCGCCGCCGAACTGCCGGACCGGGTGGACGTCGCGGAACAGGTCGCCACGAGCGAGGCCGAGGACGAGCTGAGCGACGCGGTCGTCGCCGACGCGGACACGACCGCGAAGAGGTGGTCCCCGCAGGGCCGGCAGGAGGTGCTGCGGCTGGAGAACCTGCAGAAGGCGTTCCCCGTGCGAGGCGGCATCGGGCGCCGCGACCGCAGGTTGATGCACGCCGTCAACGGCGTCAGCCTCATCCTGCACCAGGGTGAGACGCTCGGCCTCGTCGGCGAGACCGGCTGCGGCAAGTCCACGATCGGCCGGATGGTGATGCGCATCCTCGACCCGACCGAGGGGACGATCGCGTTCAAGGGCCGCGACATCACCCGCGAGCGGATGCAGTCGATGCCGGAGCTGCGGCGCAGGCTGCAGATCGTCTTCCAGGACCCGTACGGCTCGCTGGACCCGAGGATGCGGGTACGCGACATCGTGGGCGAACCGTTGCAGATCAACCAGATCGGCGACCGTGCGAGCCGGCGGGAACGGGTTCTCGAGCTGCTGGAGCTGGTGGGGCTCGGCCCGGAACACCTGAACCGCTACCCGCACCAGTTCTCGGGTGGCCAGCGACAGCGCGTCGGCATCGCCAGGGCGCTCGCGATGGACCCCGAGGTGCTCGTACTCGACGAGCCGGTCTCCGCCCTGGACGTGTCGCTGCAGGCCCAGATCATCAACCTGCTGAACGCGCTCAAGGAGAAGCTGGACATCTCCTACGTGTTCATCTCGCACGACCTGTCGGTCGTCCGCTACCTCTGCGACACGGTCGCGGTCGTCTACTCGGGGCAGGTGATGGAGTCCGGCACCGTGGCGGAGATCTTCGACCACCCGGTACACCCGTACACGCAGACACTGCTCTCCTCGGTGCCGATCCCCGACCCCGCGCTGCGCGGCCGCAGGGAGCGGATCGTCCTCGAGGGCGACGTGCAGAGCCCGCTCGACCTGCCCGAGGGGTGCCTGTTCCAGCGGCGCTGCTTCAAGGCGACCGAGCGGTGCCGGGTGGAACGCCCGGTGCTGACCGAGGCGCGCTCCGGCGGCCACCTGAGCGCCTGCCACTACCCCGAGGAGCGCGACGTGCTGAGCACCGCACCCGCCGCGCCCGAGAGCGTGAACGACACCGGGACCGGCCCGGCGTCGACGGCGTCCACGACACCGACGGAGGAGACTGCGACGTGACCTGGCAACCACCGACCGAGGTCAGCGAGGACGAGCTGAGGGAGATCTCGAAGCGGACGCTGGACCGTCCCGACCTCCCGTACGTCCGCAGGGACGAGGAGTTCCGGATCGACTGTGCCGGCCTCGGCTGGGACATCGCCGGCCGCGTGTACGAACCGGAGCCGTCCGCCGCGCTGCGCGGGCCCGACGGCAAGCTGGTCGGCGCGTTCCTGCTGCACGGCGGTGGCGGCGACCACCGCGAGATGGACAACCTCTGTTCGCTGCTGACGGGGAAGTTCGGCGTCAAGACCGTCACGGTCACCTACCCGGGGCACTACCACTGGGACAGCCCGACGCACGACTGGCCGGGCGAGCCGCTCGACGACGGCACCGGGCATCCGCGGATCGCGCTCTGGGACAGGCAGAACCCGATCGGCCCGGACGAGTACGAGACGATCACCTTCGACTCCGACCCGGAGATCAGGCTCAACCGCGGCTCGTCGTTCTTCGCCGCGGCGAAGCCGGGCACGCAGTTCTACCATCGGCAGGCGGCGTGGCCGCTCGCGTACGAGACGGCCTACCGGACCGCGTGCGCGAACCACTTCCCGGTCGACGGGTACTCGCTCTACCTGCACGGCCACTCCACCGGCGGCCCGTTCGTGCACATGCTGCTGCAGCGGATCGAGAACGTCCGCGGCCTGATCGGCATGGAGACGAGCCCGTTCGGCTACATCAAGCGGCAGATGGACGAGCCGGGAGCCGGCGGTGAGCGGTTCCCGTTCTACTACCAGACGCTGCGGACCTGGCGGGACGAGGCGCGCTACCTCGGTGCCGAGACCGGCGCGGCCGGCGTGCGGATGCTGCCGCTGTTGATGGAGCAGGTCTTCGAGGCGTGGGACCAGAACAAGTCCAAGCCGGGCATCAAGGTCGAGCACTTCGTCCAGTTCGGCGCGGTCGAGGCGCTCACCGACGCGGCGAACGCGCTGGCGGACATCCTCGGCATGGGCGACACCGAGCGCGAGGACCTCGTCGCGCGCTACGTCGGCTACACCAGGCCGCTGAGCGGGCCGGGCGCGCCGCCACTGCCGCCGCTGCTCTACATCATCAACGAGAACAGCAAGGACCACAGGCTGGACAACTACAACGGCGTGCTGTTCCCCGAGCTCGCCAAGCTGGATCCGGCACCCAGGACCTCGCTCACGTACTTCCACGGCGGTGTGCACGACTACAACAAGCCGTTCGCCGAGCTGCCCCGCGGTGTCGCGCCGGTCGGTGCGTCGATCTGGCACGACGCCATCGTCAACGGCTTCTACGCCTGATGACGGCCACGCGACCGGCCGACGCCACCGTCGCCGGGATCCGGAGTGCGTACGCGTCGGGGGAGCTCACCTGCCGCGAGGTCACCGAGCGGAGCCTGGCGCGGATCGCCGCTTACGACCAGGACGGCCCGCGCATCAACGCGATGATCACGGTCAACGAGGACGCGCTGAAGGACGCCGACGCCCTCGACGCGGCGTTCGCGGAGCGAGGGCCGGTCGGGCCGCTGCACGGCATCCCTGTGGTCGTGAAGGACCAGATCGACGCGGCGGGAATGCCGACGACGCTGGGCTCGGTGCTGTTCCAGGACTACCGGCCCGACCAGGACGCCACGGTGGTCGCGCGGCTCAGGTCGGCGGGCGCGCTCGTGCTCGGCAAGGCGACCCTCGGCGAGCTGGGTGCGGGCGACACGCATGGCACGCTGTTCGGCTCGACCAGGAACCCCTACGACCTGGAGCGGACGGTGGGCGGCTCGTCCGGCGGCTCGGCCGCCGCGGTCGCCGTCGACTACGCGCCGCTCGCGCTCGGGCTCGAGGGGTTCGCCTCGATCCGCCGGCCCGCGGCGTGGAACTCGGTCGTCGGCATGCGGCCCAGCCTCGGGCTGGTCAGCCGCACCGGCTGCTCCAGCGGCTGGCCGGGCGAGAGCAGCTCGGTCGGGCCGCTCGCGCGCACCGTCGAGGACGCCGCCCGCCTGCTCGACGTCCTCACCGGGTACGACCCGCTCGACCCGTCCACCGCGTACGGTGTCGACCGCCATCCGGGCTCGTTCACCGACGGGCTCGACGCGGCCGGCCTGCGCGGCGTCCGGATCGGCGTGATCCGGCAGCCGATCGGCCTCGGCTCGGACCCGGACGCGGACGACTACCAGGTGATCTCGGCGGCGTTCGACGGGACCGTCGCCGAGCTCGCGGCCGCCGGTGCGGTGCTCGTTGACCCGGTGGAGCTGCCCGGGCTCGACGCCCTGCTCGCCGCGCGGACCTCCCCGCACCAGGCCGAGGCGTTCATGACCTGGATGGCGAGGTCGCAGAACCCGCCGTACCGGTCGTACGACGAGCTGACCCGGCTGTCCACGTACCGCGAGGTCGTCGAGCGGCGTTACGCGGGCAACCCGATCCCGGCGCACCGCACCACCGGCACCCACTACGACCATCTGCTGGCCCAGCGGAAGCTGAAGACGCTGCTGCTGACCGTGATGGCGGACCACGGACTCGGCGCGGTGGTGCACCGGACCGTCGAGCACCTGCCGACGCTCATCCGCGACGGAGTCAACCCGCCGTACGTCAACCTCAAGGGCGCGCCGTACATCAACACCTTCCTCGGCGACGTGCCCTCGATCTCGGTGCCGTCCGGCTTCACGGCGGAAGGGCTGCCGATGGGTGTGACCTTCCTCGGCCGGCCGTTCAGTGATGCCGCGATGCTTCGTTACGCGTATGCGTACGAACAGGCGACCCGGCATCGCCGGCCACCGGCGTCGACGCCGCCTCTTCCATGACGAGCTCCGGCGGCTCGATGATGCGGGCGGAACTGCGTTCCGCCTCGTAGGCGCTCGCGCCGCCGCGCGCGCCGAACAGCCGTTTGGTGCCGACGATGTAGACCACCACCGCGACGTTGAACAGCAGCGCGACGACGCGGAGCCAGGTCTGCTTCTCGGTGAGCTCGTAGATCTCGAACGGGATGAACGCCGCCGTCGCGACGACGGCGAAGTACTCGCCCCAGCGGCGTAGCGAGAGGAGGCCGGCGCACTCGACCGCCTCGACCGCGGCGTACGCGACCAGCGCGAGAGCGATGATCAGCAACGTCGTCTGGCTGATCGTGAGCAGGTGCCGTACCTCGTGCACCAGCGCGGAGTCCGAGAGCTGCCAGCCGAGCCGGTCCGCGATCGGCCGCAGCAGCGGGAGGTTCTGGTCGAAGGCGCGCTGCAGGTCGTACTTCTCGTTGCGGAACGTCCAGACCGCGTACGCCGCGCCGAGGATGACCAGCGCGCGCAGCGCGCGCTCCATGGCGAGGATGCGCAGGACGATGGCGTCGCGCAGCTCCCGGCCCCGCCGGGGCGTCGGCGCCTCGGCGACCGGCCCCCACGCCGTCGGTTCGCCGACGACGTAGGTGCCGCAGCGCAGGCACCGCCACGCCTCGCCTGCGGGCGTGTGGACGTGGAGCCGGTCACGGAACTCGGGCTCGTCCGGTGCGTACGTCAGGTGCCGGTGCGCACAGCCCAGCAGGTTCCAGTCCACATAGTGAGCGTACTCAGGTCGGACCGGTGCCCCCGCGGGGCGCGGAGCGGGGCTTGGCGTGGCGCGGGATGCGAGAATGACGCATCCGGCGGAGACGAGTGGACTGGACCCGGACGCGATGGCCAAGGAACTGAAGCTGCCGTTCGACCCGATCGACGTGGCGGGGGAGCACTGGACGCACCACTTCGGCCCGGCGACGTCGATGCGGGTCGCCACGTCGATCATGCGCGCGCAGCAGCTGCTGCTGACCAGGTACGACGAGTTGCTGCGGCCGTACAGCCTCACCTTCGCGCGGTACGAGGCCCTGGTGCTGCTCGTGTTCAGCCGCACCGGCGAGCTGCCGATGCGGGTGATCGGCGAGCGGCTGATGGTGCACCCGACCAGCGCCACCAACATCATCGACCGGCTCTGCCGGCAGGGGTACGTGGCCCGCAGGCCGAACCCGGCGGACGGCCGCGGCGTGCTCGCGTCGGTGACCGCCGAGGGGCGCGAGGTCGTCCGCCACGCCACCAAGGAGTTGATGGCGATCGACTTCGGCCTCGGCGCGGTCGACGAGCGCGGCCGCGCGGAGCTGTTCGACGCCCTGCGCACCCTGCGCGTCGCGGCCGGCGACTTCGTCCCGCACGACGAGGCGCGCTCATAACGTCTCGAAGTCCGAGACGATTTCTCTTGCATCCTGAGACTCCGGATATGCTGCGACGGCGGGGAGTGGTCAGGAAGGGGTGCCATGTCCGGTCGGCAGACGGTCTACACACACGGGTACCACGACGCCGTCATGCGCTCGCACAGTTGGCGGACGGCGGCGAACTCGGCGGCGTACCTGCTGGGTGAGCTCGCTCCGGGCATGTCCGTGCTCGACGTCGGCTGCGGGGCGGGCACCATCACGGCCGACCTCGCGGCGTCGGTCGCGCCCGGCCGGTTGACGGCGGTGGACATCTCCGAGGACGTGCTCGCCAAGGCGCGTGCCCAGGTGGCCGGGCGCGGCCTCGACAACGTCGAGTTCGCCGTCGCCGACGTGCACGCGCTGCGGTTCCCCGACGACTCGTTCGACGCCGTGCACGCGCACCAGGTGCTGCAGCACGTCGCCGACCCCGTGCAGGCCCTGCGCGAGATGCGCCGCGTCTGCCGCCCCGGCGGCGTCGTCGGAGCCAGGGACGGCGACTACGCGACGATGACCTGGTACCCACCGGTGCCGGAGCTGGACGAGTGGCTCGCGCTGTACCACCGCGTCGCGCGGCGCAACTCCGGTGAACCGGACGCGGGGCGGCGGCTGCGCTCGTGGGCGCTGGCCGCCGGTTTCACCGACGTCACCAGCACGGCCACCGCGTGGTGCTACGCCACGCCCGAGGACCGGACGCTGTGGAGCGAGACCTGGGCGGAGCGGGTGACCGACTCCTCGCTGGCCCGCCAGGCCGTCGAGTACGGGTTCGCCACGACCGCCGACCTCCGGCGCATCGCCGACGGCTGGCGGGCGTGGAACGCCGCGCCGGACGCGTGGTTCGCCGTCCTGCACGGCGAGATCCTCGCCCGCGGCTAGCCGGGCCGCGGCGCCGGTCAGCGCGCCCGGGACGCGGCGCCCTCGGTCTCGACCGTCGGTGCCGCGCCCGGTCGGGCGACGTCCACCCGGCCGTCCCGGTGGATCCGCAGGGCGGTCGCCGCGACGAGCACCAGCGCGCCGAGTGCGAAGACGACGTGGCTCACCAGTGTCACCGCCGGCGAGGCGGGCACCAGCATGTGTGCGGTCACGAAGCCCTGCCAGGCGTAGGTGAGCAGGGCACCGGCCGCGAGCGCCAGCCGGTGCGCGGGCCCCCAGCCGCGCAGTCCGGACCAGTGCCGGACGAGCGGGACGCCCGCGGCGTACCCGGCGAGCACGAGCACGACGTAGAGCCAGGACGGCACGCTGTCCTTGGCCAGGTACCACAGGCTCGTCACCACAGAGGTGACCACGAGCGACGCCGTCCCGAGCAGCCAGGCCGGCGGCACCCGGCCCTCGGCGGAGACCGGCGCGCCGCGCCCGCGGCCGAGGACGGCGGCCAGCACGACCAGGAGCAGGGCCACGACGGCGGCGCCGGCGAGCCGGCCGGCGGGCGCGACGAAGTGGAACTGCGCATGGTTCTGCGCCGCCGTGACGACGCCCCCGGCGACGAACAGCACGGCCGTGACGCCGAGCCCGATCCTGCCGAGCCACGTGGTGGTGGGCCGCCTGCGGCTGAGCAGCTCCACCATCGCGATCGGTGTGCAGATGCTCCAGACGACGTGCAGGGTGAGCACGAACACGGTCCACGACGCGCCGATGCCGAGTCCGGGGACGTAGCCGTGCGCGAGCAGGTGCTTGCCGGCGTAGCCGGGGTCGAACAGCGACTCGGTGACCAGACCCTCCTCGACCACGCCGAAGGCGAGCCCGAGGGCGACGATGCCGGGCCAGCCCCAGCCGGCCCGGCGGCATGTCTCCCGGATCAGCAGGGCGCCGCCGCCGTACCAGGGCGCGAGGACGATCAGCCCGGCGAGGGCCGTGACGGGGATGTCACCGAGCAGGTACTCGGCGACCAGCGGTGCGAGGAAGAACAACCCGACCGCGGGAACGAGGCGACGCATGGGTCCTCCAGGGTTGGACGTGCCGGTCGTGCGATGGTCAGTGGTGGATGGGCGGCGGCAGCCCGGCGGCGAGCCGGCCCATCGCCTCGCCCAGCAGCGGCGCGAGCGGTTCCGGCCGATCGTCACGCAGCCACTGCTGCGTGCAGGTGCGGATCGCGGCGCCGACCGCTGCCGCCACGAGTCGTGGGTACAGGTCACGTCCGGCGTCGGTGCCGGTGCGTTCGGCGATCGCCTCGGCGAGCGCGTCCTCGCCGGCGGCGCTGGCCCGGACCAGTTCGTGCTGCAGCGCGGGCTCGGTGACCATCAGCCGGGCGCCGGCCGTCCACTGCTCGTCCGTGCCCGTCCGGGTCTCGGTGCCCGGCACCGGCGCGAACGGTGCGAGCACCGCGGCGGTGAGGGCGTCCCAGAGCGGCTCGTCGGCAGGCCGGGCGCGGAGCTCGGCCTCGATCCGGCGGGCCCGGTCCAGGTGCCGTGCCGCGATCGCCTCACCCTTGCTCGAGAAGTAGTTGTTGAACGTGCGGGCCGACACCCCGACCTCGGCCGCGATGTCGTCCACCCGCACGTTCTCCAGGCCCCGCTCGACCGCGAGCCGGACGGCGGCCCAGCTGAGTGCGGCACGGGTCTGCGCCTTCTTGCGCTCGCGCAGGCCCGCGGGCCTGGCGTCGTCCGCTGTGCTCACAGCGCCATCGTAGCGAAGAAACTTTCGTGGCGCGCAAAATTTCGCGTCGCGAAGATTTACCCGGGCCGCACCCGCGGGCGGGCCCGGAGATGGGCGCGCTCGCCCTGGCGCCCGAACAGGCTGAGGAACTCGACCGCCTCGGGGCCGGCCGGGCCGAACCAGTGCGGCGTGCGGGTGTCGAACTCCGCCGCCTCGCCGGGGGCGAGGACGAGATCGTGCTCGCCCAGGACGAGCCGCAGCCGGCCGTCGAGGACGTACAGCCACTCGTAGCCCTCGTGGGACTGCGGCTCGGGTCGCCGGCGCCGGGCGCCGGCGGGGATCACGAGCTTGTACGCCTGGATGCCGCCCGCGCGGCGGCTCAGCGGCAGCATGGTCATGCCGTGCCGGGTGACCGGGCGCAGGTGGACCCGCGGGTCCCCGGTCGGCGGTGCGTCGACGAGCTCGTCGAGCGTGACGCCGTGCGCCCTGGCGAGGGGGAGCAGCAGTTCGAGGGTCGGCCGGCGGGCGCCGGATTCCAGTCGCGACAGCGTGCTCACCGAGATGCCGGTAGCGGTCGCGAGCTCGGCGAGCGTCGTCTCGCGCTGCCGCCGCAGCGCCCGCAGCCGCGGGCCCACGGAGTCGAGCGCCGCGCCGAGGTCGTCGTCCACACCGGCGAGTTTGCCATATCAGCAACGTTATTTGCCGCTCTGCTCCGCCGTCGCGGACCATCGCCGTGGAGGTGGTCGAGATGACCGACAGGGTGAACGGTTCTGACGTGGTGGTGGTCGGCGGTGGCGCCGCGGGTCTGAGCGGAGCCCTCATGCTCGCGCGGGCACGCCGGTCGGTGGTGGTGGTCGACGCGGGCGAGCCGCGGAACGCACCGGCGGCCGGCGTACACGCACTGCTGGGACTGGACGGGACCCCGCCTGCGGAGCTGTTGGAGCGCGGCCGTGCGGAGGTCCGCCACTACGGGGGCACGGTGCTCTCCGGCGAGGTCGTCGCGGCCGCCCGCGAGGACGACGGGTTCGCCGTGACGTGCGCGGACGGCCGCGTGCTCCATGCGCGCCGGCTGCTCGTGACGAGCGGGCTGGTAGACGAGCTGCCGGACATCGAGGGGCTGCGCGAGCGGTGGGGCCGCGACGTGGTGCACTGCCCGTACTGCCACGGCTTCGAGGTGCGCGACCAGGCCATCGGCGTCGTCGCCACCGGGCCGATGTCCGTGCACCAGGCGTTGCTGTTCCGCCAGTTGAGCGACGACGTGGTCTTCTTCTCGCACACCGGCCCGACGCCGACCGGCGAGGAGGCGGAACAGCTGGCCGCCCGCGGCATCCCCGTGGTGGACGGCCCGGTCGCGTCCGTCGTCGTCGACGACGATCGCCTGGTGGGCGTGCGGCTGCACGACGGGCGGGTGGCCGCCCGTGACGCGCTCGCCGTGGCGACGCGGATGACCGCGCGGGCCGGCTTTCTCGCGCGACTCGGCCTGCGACCGGTTGCGCACCCCTCCGGCATGGGTGAGCACATCCCGGCGGACCCGACCGGGCAGACGGAGGTGAGCGGTGTGTGGGTCGCGGGCAACGTCTCCGAGCTGACCGCCCAGGTCGGCGCCGCCGCCGCGGCCGCCGCCATCGCGGCGGCGCGGATCAACGCGGACCTCGTCGCCGAGGAGACCCGCCTCGCGGTGGCGGCCCGCCGGGAGGAGTTGTCAGAACGTCGAGGTGCCCCGACACCGTGACGTTCTGACGACCTCACGGTTCGCGGACGCCGCGTGCGGTCTGTGGAAACTACCCGGCCGGGACGACCAGCCGGTAGCCGATGCCGGGCTCGGTGACGAGGTGCTCGGGGTGACCGGGGTCGGCCTCCAGCTTGCGCCGCAGCTGGGCCATGTAGACGCGCAGGTACTGCGTCTCCTTGCCGTAGGCCGGGCCCCAGACCTCCTGCAGCAGCTGGCGCTGCGAAACGAGCTTGCCGGCGTTGCGGGCGAGCACCTCGAGTAGGTGCCACTCGGTCGGTGTCAGCCGTACCTGGACGCCGTCGCGGTCGACCCGGCCGGCGGACAGGTCGACGACGAACGCGCCGGCGTCGACGACCGGCTTCTCGTCCTGGTGCACCGTGGCCGACCGCCGGACACTGGCACGCAGCCGGGCGAGCAGCTCGTCCATGCCGAACGGCTTGGTGACGTAGTCGTCGGCGCCGGCGTCGAGCGCGCGCACCTTCTCCGCCGAGGCGTGCCGCGCGGACAGCACGATGACCGGCACCGCGGTCCAGCCGCGCAGGCCCTGGATGACCGTGACGCCGTCGAGGTCGGGGAGCCCGAGGTCGAGCAGCACGACGTCCGGCCGGGTCTTCGCGGCCGCGTCGAGCGCCGACCGGCCGTCCCTCGCGGTGACGACGTCGTAGCCGCGCGCGGCGAGGTTGACGCGCATGCTCACGACGAGGCTCGGCTCGTCGTCGACGACCAGCACCTTGGTCATGTCGCGCCGCTCTCCGACAGGCGCTCGACGGCGACGGCGTGGTCGGCGTCCGCGCCGGCCTCCGGCGGGACCGTCGACAGGGAGAGCACGAGCGTGAGCCCGCCGCCCGGCGTCTCCTCCGCGGTCAACTGCCCGCCGACCGCCTCGGCGAAGCCCCGCGCGACGGCGAGGCCGAGGCCGACGCCGTTGCCCGCGGGCACGTCGCCCAGCCGCTGGAACGGTTCGAAGATGCGGTCCAGCTGGTCCGGCGGCAACCCCTGGCCGCGGTCGACGACGCGGATCTCCACCCGCTTGGCGTACGCACTGGCGGCCACGAGCACCGGTGTCCCGGGCGGCGAGTGCCGGACGGCGTTCTCGATCACGTTGGCGAGCACGCGCTCGAGCAGGCCCGCGTCGGTGCAGACCTCGGGGACGTCCGGGGCGACGTCGACCTGGACGCCGTCACCCGGCCTGAGCACCGGCTCGAGCAGTTCGGTGACCGAGTGCAGCCGCAGTATCGGCCGCACCGAGCCGGTACGCAGCCGGCTCATGTCGAGCAGGTTGCCCACCAGGCGGTCGAGGTCGTCGGTCGCGGTCGCGATCCCGCCCAGCAGGGTGCGCCGGTCGGCGTCGGAGAAGACCACGTCGCCCGCGAGTAGGCCGGACACGTTCGCCTTGATGGTCGCGAGCGGTGTCCTCAGGTCGTGGCTCACCGCGGCCAGCAGCGTGGTGCGGACCGCGCTGTTCGCCGCCCGCCGCTCCGCCTGCGCCGCCTCGGCGCGCAGCCGGCTGCGTTCCACGAGCACGGCCAGCTGCGCGGCGAACGCGTTGACCACCCGCATGTCGTCGGCAGGCAGCGCCCGGCCGCGCAGGGCGAGCGCGAGCCGCTCGTCGATCGACACCTCGACGTCGCCCTGCTCGGGCCGCCGGCACGGGTCCGGTCCGGAGGCGGCGACGACGTGCCACGGCGTGTGCTCGTCGGGCCGTTCGAGCAGCGCGGCGCTGGCGACGCCGAACGTCTCCCGCAGCCGCTGCAGCATGGCGTCGACGGTGTCCTCGCCGCGCAGCACGGCGCCGCTCAGCAGGAACAGCGTGTCGGCCTCACGCCGGGCGCGCGCGGCGACGGCGGCGCGCCTGGACGCACGGTCGACGACCACGGCGACGGCGACGGCGACGAGGACGAACACGCCGACGGCGAACGCGTTCTCCGGCTTGTCGATCGTGAGCGTGTACAGCGGCGGCGTGAAGTAGTAGTTGACGATCAGGCTGCCGACCACGGCCGCGACCACCGCCGGCCACAGCCCGCCGACGAGCGCCACGACGACGGCGAGCGAGAGGAACAGCATCAGCTCGGTGGGGAGGCCGTGCATGTCCCTGGTGACGCCGAGCAGGGCGCCCAGCGCGACGGGGCCGAGTGCGGCCAGCACCCAGCCGACGAGCAGCCGCCGCCGGGAGAGGCTCACCGACGGGCGCAGCCGGGTCGGGCCGGACGCGTGCGCGTGGGTGACCATGAGCACGTCGATGTCGCCCGACTCGCGGACTATCGTCGCGCCGACGCCGCGGGTGAGGAACCGCGACAGCCGGGTGCGTCGGCTCTCGCCGATGACGATCTGGGACGCGTTGACGCTGCGCGCGAACTGCAGCACGGCGTGCGGGACGTCGTCGTCGACGACGTTGTGGAACGTGCCGCCCAGGCTCTCGGTGAGCGCGCGCTGTTGCTCCAGCAGCTTCGGGCTCGCGCCGGCGAGCCCGTCGCCGCGGGTGACGTACAGCGCCAGCATCTCGCTGCCCGCGCCCTTCGCCGCGATGCGCGCGCCGCGCCTGATCAACGTCTCGCCCTCCGGCCCGCCGGTCAGGGCGACGACCACGCGCTCGCGCGCCGGCCAGGTGGAGGCGATGCCGTGCTGCTCGCGGTACTCCTCGAGGTGCTCGTCGACGCGGTCGGCGAGCCAGAGCAGGGCGAGCTCGCGCAATGCGGCGAGGTTGCCGATCCGGAAGTAGTGGGACAGCGCCGCGTCGATCTTCTCCGGCGGGTACACGTTGCCGTGCGCCATCCGGCGGCGCAGCGCGTCCGGCGACATGTCGACCAGCTCGATCTGGTCGGCGCGGCGCACGACGGCATCCGGGATCGTCTCGCGCTGCTCGACGCCGGTGATGGCCTGGACGACGTCGTTCAGCGACTCCAGGTGCTGGATGTTCACCGTCGCGATGACGTTGATCCCGCCGTCGAGCAGCTCCTCGACGTCCTGCCAGCGCTTCTCGTTGCGGCTGCCGGGGACGTTCGTGTGCGCGAGCTCGTCGACCAGGGCGACCTTGGGGTGCCGCTGCAGTACGGCGTCGAGGTCCATCTCGGTGAACGTCGCGCCGCGGTACTCGATGGCGGCCCGCGGCACGACGGGCAGGCCGTCGAGCAGCGACGCGGTCCTGGCGCGGCCGTGCGTCTCGGCGAAGGCCACCACGACGTCGGTGCCGCGGTCCTGCCGCCGGTGGCCCTCGCCGAGCATGGCGTAGGTCTTGCCCACACCCGGCGCCGCGCCCAGGTACACGATCAGCTTGCCCCGTGCCACATGCACATCATGCCCGTTCGAGTGCGAGGTTGAGCTCCAGGACGTTCACCCGGGGTTCGCCGAGGAAGCCGAGCGTGCGGCCCTGCGTGTGCCCGGCCACCAGCCTCCGTACGGTCGACGCCGACAGGTGGCGGGCGGCGGCGACGCGCCGCACCTGGATCGCCGCGTAGGCCGGGCTGACGTCCGGGTCCAGGCCGCTGCCGGACGCCGTCACGGCGTCGGCCGGCACGTCCGCCTGAGGGACCCCGTCCTCCTCGGCCACCTGCGCCCGCAGTTGCTCGACGGTCTTGACCAGCTTCGGGTTGTTCGGGCCGAGGTTGCTGGCGCCCGACGACATGCCGTCGTAGCCGACCGCGGACGGGCGGCCGTGGAACCACATGGCGGCCGTGAACTTCTGCCCGATCAGCGACGAGCCGACGATCCTGCCATTGGCGTCACGGACGAGTGAGCCGGCGGCCTGCGGCCGCGCGACCGCCTGCCCGACGCCCCACACGGCCACCGGATAGGCGATGCCGAGCAGGACGGTGAACACGAGCAGGATCCTGACGCCCGCGAGAACCTGGCGCATGAGCGTGTTCAACAGTCACCCGATCCCGGGAATCGACGAGACGACGAGGTCGACGAGCTTGATGCCGACGAACGGCGCGACGATGCCGCCGAGGCCGTAGATCAGCAGGTTGCGACGCAGTAGCGACGCCGCGCTGGACGGCCGGTACCGCACGCCCCGCAGGGCCAACGGGATCAGCAGCACGATGACGACCGCGTTGAAGACGACGGCGGACAGGATCGCCGACTCCGGTGTCGCGAGGTGCATGACGTTGAGCGCGCGCAGTTGCGGGAACACGCCCATGAACATCGCCGGGACGATGGCGAAGTACTTCGCCACGTCGTTCGCGATGGAGAACGTGGTGAGCGCGCCGCGCGTGATGAGCAACTGCTTGCCGATCTCCACGATCTCGATGAGCTTCGTCGGGTTGGAGTCGAGGTCGACCATGTTGCCGGCCTCCTTGGCGGCCGACGTCCCGGTGTTCATGGCGACGCCGACGTCGGCCTGGGCGAGCGCCGGTGCGTCGTTCGTGCCGTCACCGGTCATCGCGACCAGGCTGCCGCCCGCCTGCTCGCGCTTGATGAGCGCCATCTTGTCCTCTGGCTTCGCCTCGGCGAGGAAGTCGTCGACGCCGGCCTCGTCCGCGATCGCCTCGGCGGTCAACGCGTTGTCGCCCGTGATCATCACCGTCTTGATCCCCATGCGCCGCAGTTCGGCGAACCGGTCACGCATGCCGTGCTTGACGACGTCCTTGAGGTGGATGACGCCGAGCGCCCGTACCGTGCCGTACGCCGTCCGTTCCGCGACGACGAGGGGTGTGCCGCCGGATGCGCTGATCGCGTCGACCGTCCCCCTGACCTCGTCGTCGGCCGTCCTGCCGCACGCTCTCACCCAGTCGAGCACCGCACCGGCGGCACCCTTGCGAACCTGGCGTCCGTCGTCGAGGTCGACGCCGCTCATCCGCGTCTCGGCGGTGAACGGCACGAAGTGGGCGTGCGGCATGACGCCCTCGTCGCGGGCGCGCAGGTCGTATTCGCGCTTCGCCAGCACGACGATCGAGCGGCCCTCCGGTGTCTCGTCGGCGAGACTGGACAGCTGAGCGGCGTCCGCGAGCTCCTTCTCGTCCACGCCGGGTGCGGGGACGAACTCGGTCGCCTCCCTGTTCCCGAGGGTGATCGTGCCGGTCTTGTCGAGCAGCAGCACGCCGACGTCGCCCGCGGCCTCGACGGCGCGCCCGGACATCGCGAGCACGTTGCGTTGCACCAGCCGGTCCATGCCCGCGATGCCGATGGCCGACAGCAGTGCGCCGATCGTGGTCGGGATCAGGCAGACGAGCAGTGCGGTCAGGACGACGAGCGACTGCGGGCTGCCGGAGTAGACGGCCAGCGGCTGCAGCGTGACGACGGCGAGCAGGAACACGGCGGTGAGGCTCGCGAGCAGGATGTCGAGCGCGATCTCGTTCGGCGTCTTCTGCCGCGACGCGCCCTCGACGAGCGCGATCATCCGGGACAGGAAGCTCTCCCCGACCCGTGCGGTGATGCGCACCACGATGCGGTCGGACAGCACCTTCGTGCCGCCCGTGACCGCGGAGCGGTCGCCGCCGGACTCGCGGATCACCGGCGCCGACTCGCCCGTGATCGCGGACTCGTCCACGCTCGCGATGCCCTCAACGACGTCGCCGTCGCCGGGGATGACCTGCCCGGCCTCGACGACCACGCGGTCGCCGACGTCGAGCTTCGTGCCGGGCACCTGCTCCTCGCCGCCGTCGGCACGCAACCGGCGGGCGACGGTGTCGCGCTGGGTCCGGCGCAGCGTCGCGGCCTGGGCGCGTCCGCGGCCCTCCGCGACCGCCTCGGCGAGGTTGGCGAACAGCACGGTGAGCCACAGCCACACCGCGATCGCGAACGCGAACCCGGACGGACGGGCGAAGGCGAGTGCCGTCGTGACGACCGAGCCGACCTCCACCACGAACATCACGGGGTTGCGCATTGTGTGCCGTGGGTCGAGCTTGCGGAAGGCGTCCGGCAGCGACGCCACCAGCTGGCGCGGCCGGAACAGCCCGGCGCCGATCCGCTGCCGCGCGAGCTCGGTGTCCTGTCCGGGCGCCGCGGTCCGGGTGCTCACTTCAGTGCCTCCGCGATGGGGCCGAGTGCCAGTGCCGGGAAGAAGGTCAGGCCGGCCACGATGAGCACCACGCCGGTGACGAGGCCGACGAACAGCGGCCCGCGGGTGGGCAACGTACCGGCACCGGCCCGCACCGGCTGCTGCGTTCCCAGTGCGCCCGCGAGTCGCAGCACGAACACCATCGGCAGGAAGCGCCCGACGAGCATCGAGACGCCCAGCGCGATGTCGTAGTACCAGGTGTTCACCGACAGGCCGGCGAACGCGCTGCCGTTATTGTTCGACGCCGACGTGAACGCGTAGAGGACCTCGCTGAGCCCGTGCGGACCGGGGTTGAGGATGCCTGCTCTCGGCCCGCCGAGCACGACGGCCATGCCCGCCCCGACGAGCAGTGCGAACGGCATCGCGAGGACGTACAGCGCCACCATCGTGATCTCGCGCCGGCCGATCTTCTTGCCGAGGAACTCGGGCGTCCGGCCGACCATCAGGCCGGCCAGGAACACGGCCAGCACCGCCATCACGAGCATTCCGTAGAGGCCGGATCCGACGCCGCCGGGCGACACCTCGCCGAGCATCATGTCGAGCAGCAGGACGCCGCCGCCCGCCGGTGTGAACGAGTCGTGGAACGAGTCGACGGCACCCGTCGAGGTGCCGGTGGTGGCGACACCCCACAGCGTCGACACCCAGACGCCGAAGCGCTGCTCCTTGCCCTCCATTGCGCTGCCGGTGATCTGGTAGGCGGCGCCGCCGTGGTGGACCTCCGCGGTGGTGGCGGCAGCCAGCGCGGCACCCCACAGCAGCGCCATGATCGCCAGGATCGCATAGCCCTGCCTGCGGTTGCCGAGCAGCGTGCCGAGGGTCCGGGGGAGGGCGCTCGGGATGACGAGCAGCAGGAAGATCTCGAACAGGTTCGTGAGTGGGTTCGGGTTCTCGTACGGGTGTGCGGAGTTCGCGTTGTAGAAGCCGCCGCCGTCGGTGCCGAGCTCCTTGATCGCCTCCTGGCTCGCGACCGGGCCGCCGGGCAGCGTCTGGTGCCCGCCGCCGAGCGTCGGGTACCCGGTCGGGTGGCTGAAGTTCTGCACGGACCCGCCGAGCAGGAGCAGGACCGCGGCGACGAACGCGAGCGGCAGCAGGATGCGGACGGTGCCCCTGGTCACGTCCACCCAGAAGTTGCCGATCCGGTCGGTCCCGTCACGGGTGAAGCCGCGGACGAGCGCGACGACGACCGCGATGCCGACGGCGGCGGACAGGAAGTTCTGCACGGCGAGGCCGGCCATCTGGACCAGGTAGCCGATCGTCTCGCCCGAGTAGCTCTGCCAGTTGGTGTTCGTGACGAACGAGACGGCCGTGTTGAACGCCTGGCCGGGCGGGATCGGCGGCGTCCCGTTCGACAGCGGCAACCAGTGCTGCACCCGCTGCAGCAGGTAGAGGAACAGCACGGAGACGCCGGAGAACGCCAGGAGCGAGACGACGTACCCGCCCCACCGCTGTTCGGAGTCCGGGTCGACGCCGCCGACCCGGTAGGCGGCGCGCTCGACGCCGAGGTGCACGCGCGAGGTGAACACCCGGGCCATGTAGTCGCCGAGCGGCCGGTGTACGAGGGCGAGCGCCGCGACGAGGGCGGCGATCTGCAGCAGCCCGGCGGCGGTGTCGGACATCAGAACCGCTCAGGGAACACGAGGGCCACCAGCAGGTAGCCGGTGAGCACGATGGCGAGCGCGAGGCCGACCGCGTTCTCGACGCTCACAGCCTGCCCACGCCCTTCGCGATCAGTGCCGTGAGCGTGAAGAACGCCACGACCAGCGCGACGCACAGCAGATCCGACACCTGGCCTCCTTCCGGACGGGTCGTCCGCTGCCGAGTCAACGGCGGCGGGCGGCGTCCGGCCAGGTGTCTTGACGCCGTCCTTGCGGCGTCCGGCGAAGCCTTAGCGGGTTCCTGACGCGGGCACGGACTGCCGTGCCAGGTGAGCTCGCCTTTCTCCAAATGATCACGGTATGTCAGGTTCCAGGGTTACCGAGACGAGTACCTGCTTCCCGCTTGCTGTAACACGGGAGGAGTGGGTACTCGGCTGGGTGAGTTCCCTGGAAACCCACATACCGTGATCATTTGGGGACGGGGCGGCGGGTAACGGCGGGCGACGGTGACTCGGCCCGACGCTCCGGCGGCTCAGTTGGTGCGGATCGCGCGGAGCGACTCCCGCAGGGAACCGATCGTGGCGGTGAGGGCCGTCGGCTCGTACCCGCAGTGGGCCATGCAGTTGGCGCACCGCGGGTCCCGGCCCCGTCCGTACGCCTCCCAGTCGGTGGTGTCGAGCAGCTCCTGGTAGCTGCTGGCGTACCCGTCGCCCATCAGGTAGCAGGGCTTCTGCCAGCCGAACAGCGAGTACGACGGAATGCCCCAGGCGGTGCAGGGGAAGTCGAGCTTGCCCTCGAGGAAGTCGAGGAACAGCGGGGAGTGGTTCAGCCGCCACCGCTGGCGCCGGCCGTCGGCGAAGGCCTTGCGGAACAGCTCGCGGGTCTCCTCGACGCCGAGGAAGTGCTCCTGGTCGGGCGCCTTCTCGTACGCGTACGCCGGGGAGAGCATCATCCCGTCGACGTTCAGCTCGTTGTTGAGGAAGTCCAGCACCTCGATCACGGTCTGTGGCGTGTCGGTGTTGAAGAACGTGGTGTTCGTCGTCACCCGGAACCCGCGGCGCTGCGCCTCCCTGACGTTGTCGACCGCCTGCCGGAACACGCCCTTCTTCGCCACCGACGCGTCGTGGCGCTCCTCCAGCCCGTCGATGTGGATCGCGAAGGACAGGTACGGCGACGGCCGCAGCTTGTCGATCTTGCGCGGGATGAGCAGCGCGTTCGTGCACAGGTAGACGAACTTCTTCCGCTCGACCAGGCCCGCGACGATGTCCTCGACCTGGGGGTGCATCAGCGGCTCGCCGCCGGCCAGGCATACCACCGGCGCGCCGCACTCGTCCACGGCGGCCAGCGCCTGCTCCACCGGCATGCGCTGCTTCAGCACGCTGGCGGGGTGCTGGATCTTCCCGCAGCCCTCGCACTTGAGGTTGCAGGCGAACAACGGCTCCAGCTCGAGTGTGACCGGGTATTTCGTCCGGCCCTTGAGCCGCTGTTTCACCAGGTACGCGCCCACCTTGACGGCCTGACGCAGTGGGATGCTCATCGGACGCCTCCTTCACCCGAGTACGGCGGGCACGTCGTATCCAGGTGACACCCGATTGACGGCACAGGGCAAGTGCTGAACTGGACAGATTCTGCCCGCGATCAGGAGGCCAGCCGCACCGACAGGGTCAGCGGGCCGGGCGGGCGGGTCCACGAGACGGTCCCGCGGTGCCGCGACGAGTGCGCGCCGGGCTCGGTCAGCCTCGCCGCCGCGAGGTTCAGCGAGACCGTGCCGCTCGTGACGCTGTCGGGCACCTCGAACACGACGGCCGAGCCCGGCTTCTCGCCGCCCGCCGACTCCAGCGGCAGGTCGCGGTGTCCCTTCTCGGCGGCCACGGGCCGCCCGTGCGACGGCTGGAAGCGGAACGCCTTCGCGTCGTCGAACTCCTCGTGCAGGATGCCGCAGACGAGCAGGCCGCACACCAGCCGGGGCATCGGCACGGACAGGAACGCGCGCCCCTTCGGCGCCCAGCCGTACGCGGGCGTGTACGTCGTCAGGGACGCGGCGGCGTTCTCGGCGCCGACGGCGTTCAGCGCGTCGATGCTGTCCCGCTGGAGGTGGCCCCGCCAGTAGGCGGCCACCGGCACCTTGCTGTCCCACCTGGCCTCGCCCTGCTCGATCCGGTAGGTGTCGACGAGCACCCGGCCGGTCCGCAGGTCGAGCTCCTCGGTATGCCCGTCGTCCACGGCCTTCAGCACGACGGACGCGCCGCGTGCCGCGCTGAGCTCGACGAGCTGGGTGCTGGCCGGCGCACGCGAACCGTGGGCCGGGCGCACCGGCAGCCTCGGCAGCGACGTCGCGTGACCCGCGACCAGCACCGAGACCCGCACCGGGTGGTCGTGCCTCGCCGGGAAGGCCGCGTATGCGCGAGCCGGGTCCACCGCGGCCAGGACGAGCTGTTCCCCGTCGGCGGCGCGTACGGGGCTGGTCCCGAGCAGGTCGGCGGCCTGCTGCTCGAGCTTCGCGCCCGTGGCCACCCACTGCACCGCCAGCGTGTAGTGCGGGCCGTCGAGCCGGGCGCCCCGCAGCGTCCGCTGCTCGAGGCCCGGGTAGCCGAACCCCGCCGCCTTCACGGCGGGGACGGTCACCGTACGCGCCCCGTGCAGCACGGGCTCCCCGGAGCACGCGGTGGTCGTCGCGGCGAGCCCGACGAGCAGGGCCGCGCACAGCACGCGTCGCGGCATCCAGCGGGTGGCGATGAGATCCCCCCTTCGGCGCCGCTTTCCGGGCGAGGCGAGGTTACCGCACGGAATTTAGTTGGACGTCCTACAATTGCGGGAGAGGCAGCACCGAGGAGGCGACGTGGACGCAGCCGAGATCGAGGCGGGGCGCGAGCGCTGGCGCAGGCGGTACGAGGCGCGACCGCCGCGCGACGCGGACTTCACGACGCTGTCGGGCGTCGAGGTCGACCCGGTCTACGGGCCGCCCGAGGGCACGGACGCGCCCGGGTTCGAGAAGGTCGGCTGGCCGGGGGAGTTCCCGTTCACCCGGGGGCTCTACGCCTCCGGCTACCGCGGCCGGCCGTGGACGATCCGGCAGTTCGCCGGCTTCGGCAACGCCAGGCAGACCAACGAGCGGTACAAGATGATCCTCGCCGCCGGCGGCGGCGGGCTGTCGGTGGCGTTCGACATGCCGACGCTGATGGGCCGCGACTCCGACGACGCCAGGTCGCTCGGCGAGGTCGGGCACTGCGGCGTGGCGATCGACTCCGCCGCCGACATGGACATCCTCTTCGAGGGCATCCCGCTGGCCGACGTCACGACGTCGATGACGATCAGCGGCCCGGCGGTGCCGATCTTCTGCATGTACCTCGTCGCCGCCGAGCGCCAGGGCGCCGACGTGCACGCGCTGGACGGCACGCTGCAGACCGACATCTTCAAGGAGTACATCGCCCAGAAGGAGTGGCTGTTCCCGCCCGAGCCGCACCTGCGCCTGATCGGCGACCTGATGGCGTACTGCACCGAGCAGGTGCCGCGGTACAAGCCGCTCTCGGTGTCCGGCTACCACATCCGCGAGGCGGGCTCGACGGCCGCGCAGGAGCTGGCGTTCACGCTCGCGGACGGCTTCGGCTACGTCGAGCTCGGCCTGTCCCGCGGGCTCGACATCGAGACGTTCGCGCCCGGGCTGTCGTTCTTCTTCGACAGCCACGTCGACTTCTTCGAGGAGATCGCGAAGTTCCGGGCGGCCCGCCGGATCTGGGCCCGCTGGATGCGCGACGTGTACGGCGCGAAGACCGAGCGCGCGCAGTGGCTGCGCTTCCACACGCAGACCGCCGGTGTCTCGCTGACGGCGCAGCAGCCGTACAACAACGTGGTCCGCACGGCGGTGGAGGCGCTGGCCGCGGTGCTCGGCGGCACGAACTCGCTGCACACGAACGCGCTGGACGAGACGCTCGCGCTGCCCACCGAGCAGGCGGCCGAGATCGCGCTGCGCACCCAGCAGGTGATCCAGGAGGAGACCGGCGTCACCAACGTCGTCGACCCGCTCGGCGGGTCCTGGTACGTCGAGGCGCTCACCGACGAGATCGAGCGCGAGGCGGAGGAGATCTTCGCGAAGATCAAGGACATGGGCGCGGCCGACCCCGCGGCGGTCCAGGCGCACGGCGAGATCACCGCGGGGCTGCTGCGCGGCATCGAGGACGGCTGGTTCACCTCCGAGATCGCCGAGTCGGCGTTCGAGTACCAGCAGAAGCTGGAGAAGGGCGACAAGAGGATCGTCGGGGTCAACACCCACCAGGGCTCGGTGACCGCGCCGCTGGAGATCCTGCGCATCAGTCACGAGGTCGAGCGCGAGCAGAACCGCACGCTCGCCGAGCGGCGGGCCGCGCGCGACGACGCGGCCATGCGCACGGCGCTGCAGCGCATGGTCGAGGTCGCCCGGGGCGACGGCAACGTCATCCCCGCGATGCTCGACGCGGCCCGCGCCGAGGCGACGCTGGGGGAGATCTGCGACGCGCTGAAGCGCGAATGGGGCGAGTACCGCGAGCCGGCCCGCTTCTGACCGTCACCACCTGCCGGTTCTCCGCCGGGGTGAGGCAGGATGGTGACATGAGTTCGCAGAACTTCTCGGCGGCGGGTGCCGTCGACCTGTCCGCGCTCGCCGCCCGCAGCCAGGCGTCCGCGCCCGCGGGGGACGGAACGTCCGCCGGCGGCCTCGTCCTCGACGTCACGGAGCAGAACTTCGAGGCCGAGGTGCTGCAGCGGTCGATGACCGTCCCCGTGGTCATCGACTTCTGGGCCGACTGGTGCCAGCCGTGCAAGCAGCTGAGCCCAGTCCTGGAACGGCTGATCGCCTCGTACGGCGGGCGGCTCGTGCTCGCCAAGATCGACGCCGACGCCAACCAGCGGCTCGCCGCCGCCGCGCAGATCCAGAGCCTGCCGACGGTGCTCGGCGTGTTGAAGGGCCAGCTCGTCCCGCTGTTCATGGGCGCGCTGCCGGAGGCCGACGTGCAGCGCTACCTCGACGAGCTGCTCAAGGTCGCCGAGGCCAACGGCGTCACGGGCCGGGTGGAGGCCGGCGACGGTGCGGGCGCGGATGCCCCGCAGGAGCCCGTCGCCGACCCCAAGTACGCGGCCGCGGACGAGGCGCTCGGCAACGGCGACCTGCCGGGCGCGATCGCCGCGTACGAGAAGATCCTGGCGTCCGAGCCCGCGGACGAGATCGCCACGGCAGGCCTGGCCAGGGCCAAGCTGCTCGACCGCACGCAGGGGCTGGACGTCCGGCAGGTGCGTGACGCCGCCGCGGCGGACCCCGCCGACGCCGCCGCACAGTGCGCCGCCGCCGACCTCGACGTCTACCACGGCAACGTCGACGACGCCTTCAACCGGCTCGTCGCGACCGTGAAGCGGGTGTCCGGCGACGACCGCGACAAGGTCCGCCAGCACCTGCTGGAGCTGTTCACCGCCGTCGGCACGAAGGACCCGCGGGTCGCGAAGGCGCGCCGCGCCCTGGCGAGCGCCCTCTTCTAGTCCCGTGATCATGAGGACTTCGCGTCGTCACAGCGGCACGAAGTCTTCATGATCATGGAGGACGGCGGCTAGGTTGCACGGATGGGGAGCACGACGGCGACCGCGCCGGCGGTGAGCGGTGACGAGGTCGTCTTCCGGCTCGCCGATCCCGGGCACGAGCTGCGCGGTGTGCGGCTGTGGCAGGACGTCGGGCTCCCCGGCGGTGACACCTGGTTCACCCGGACGCCGGACGGGTGGTCCCTGCGGGTGCCGCGGCCGCCCGTCGACCGGCTGGAGTACCTGTTCGAACTCCGCCGGCGTGACGGTACCGAGCTGGTGCTCGACCCGGCCAACCCGCGCTCGGTCGACGGCGCCTTCGGCGCGCACTCCGTCCTCGAGTTCCCCGGTTACCGTGCGCCGTGGTGGCTGGACGCCGACGGCGTCGCGTCCCGCCGCGAGACGGTCGACGTCGACGCCCCCGGTCTGGGCGGCACCGTCGACTGCGTCGTGTGGTCGCCCGCCGACGCCGCGGCCCGAGAGCCGCTGCCGCTGCTGGTCGTGCACGACGGGCCCGCATACGACCGGCTCGGCGGCCTCACCGGGTACACCTCGGCCATGATCGCCGCGGGCCGGTTGCCGCGGCACCGGGTCGCGCTGCTGGCGCCGGGACGCCGCGACGAGTGGTACTCCGCGAACCCGGCGTACGCGGACGCGCTCTGCGAGACGGTGCTGCCGGCGCTCACCGGCCGGTACCCCTCTGCGGCTCCGTTCGTCGGCGTCGGCGCGAGCCTCGGGGCACTGGCCCTGCTGCATGCGCAGCGGCGGCACCCGCACGTGTTCGGCGGGCTGTTCCTGCAGTCCGGCAGCTACTTCGTCCCGGTGCACGACCACATGGAGGCCTCCTTCCCGTGGTTCGGCCGGGTCGCGCGCTGGGTGGCGGCGGCCGGCCGGGCCGGCGGTGTCGAGCCGGTCCGCGCCGTCCTCACCTGCGGCACGGTCGAGGAGAACCTGCGCAACAACCAGCTGATGCACCGGCTGCTCAGCCGGCAGCACTACGCCGCCCGCCTCGTCGCCGTCAGGGACGCGCACAACTACACCGGTTGGCGGGACTGCCTGGACCCGCACCTGACCTCGCTGCTCCGGCAGGTGTGGCGTGCCTGAACGGGTGATGACGCTCCCGGCGCCGGGAGCCGGCGGTGCGGGCACCGTGGTGGTGCACGGCCACTGGGGTCGCCCGGTGCTCGTGTTCCCGTCCGAGCAGGGCAGTGCCTGGGACTTCGAGAACAACGGCATGGTCGGCGCGGTGGGCGACCTGGTCGAGGCGGGCCGGGTGAAGCTGTACTGCGTCGACAGCCACGACGGCGCGACCTGGTCGGACACGACGCTGCCGCTCGAGGAACGCGCCCGGCGGCACGCCGGCTACGACGCGTGGATCCTCGACGAGGTCGTGCCGTTCGTCCGCGGCGACTGCGACGGGGCCGGCGAGGTGGCGACGCTCGGCTGCAGTCTCGGCGCGTACCACGCGCTGAACTTCGCGCTGCGGCACGCGGACGTGTTCCCGCTCGCGCTCTGCTTCTCCGGCAACTACGACCCGTCCGCCTGGCACGGCTGGGGCGAGCGCGGCGACGCCACGTACTTCAACAACCCGATGGACTACGTCCCGCGCCTGCACGGCGGCCACCTCGACTGGCTGCGCTCGCGGCTGTCCGTCCTGCTCGTGTGCGGACGCGGGCAGTGGGAGGACACGACCGGCGCACTGGACGGCACGCTCGCCATGGGCGCCGCGCTCATGGACAGGGGCATCCGGTGCGAGCTCGACGTCTGGGGCGGCGAGTGGCCACACGATTGGCCGTCATGGCGGGCCCAGCTGGCCAAGCACCTACCGCGGTTCTGCTGAACCCGAAAGGAGCAGTCCGATGACCGAGACCCACCTGCTGGGGATGCTGCTCGGCACCGAGGAGGACTGGCCCCGCGCGCTGGAGACCCTGGTCGGCCGGCTCGGCGCGGTGACCGCGCCGGACGGCAGCCGGCACGAGCTGCGCACCGAACGGATCACGATCGAGCCGTTCGACCTGCGGGCGAAGCCGCGCTACGACCTGGTGATCGACCGCCTCGCGTACTGGTACTACGTGCCGCGCGAGTGGCTGAAGAAGGTCGCCCTGATGGACGACGTCTACCTGCTGAACAGCCCGTTCACGTTCCAGTCGATGGAGAAGCACTCGGCGTACTGCGCGCTCATCCGGCTCGGCTTCAAGGTGCCGCACACCGTGCTCGTCCCGTACAAGAACCCGGTCGACAACGTGCGGTGCGCGTACACGGCGGCCAGGTACAACCAGCCCTTCGACCTCGACGACGTCGCCGCGCAGATCGGCTACCCGCTGTTCATGAAGCCGTTCGACGGCGGCGGGTGGCGTGGTGTGTCGCGCATCCGTGACCGGCGCGAGCTGCACGAGGCGTACGACAGCTCGGGCCAGATGCTCATGCACCTGCAGGAGTCGGTGGAGGGCTACGACGTGTTCTGCCGCGCGCTGTCGATCGGGCCGGAGACGATGGTGATGAAGTTCCGCCCCGAGCGGCCGATGCACGAGCGGTACGCCGTCGAGCACGACTTCCTCGACCCGGAGCGGGGGTTCGAGGCGGTGACGGTGAGCCGCCTCGTCAACGCGTTCTTCCGCTGGGAGTTCAACTCGGCCGAGATGCTCGTGCGCGGCGAGGACCTCTACCCGATCGACTACGCCAACGCCTGCCCGGACGTCGCGGTCACCAGCCTGCACTACTACTTCCCGTGGGCGATGAAGGCGCTGCTGCGCTGGTCGGTGTTCTGCCTGGCGACCGGACGGCGGTCGCGCGCGGTGAGCATGGACATGGCGCCGTACGTCGCCGTCGGCGACGACCCTGAACTGAGCTACGCCGACAAGCTGCGCGCGTACCGTCGCCTCGCCGACGGCTACTTCGACACCGAGCGGTACGAGGACTTCTGCGCGAGCGCGCTCGGCCACGTGGACGAGCTCGTCCTCGAATGGGTGACCGGCGCCGACTTCGACCGGCTGCTCGTCGACACGGTGCGCGCCACGTACCCGGTGCACGAGCACGACCGCTTCGTCGCGCACTTCCGCGGCCTGGTCGACCTCTGGGTGCGCGACGAACAGGGCCGTGTCGGGGCCCCCGAGTCGGTGTGAGCGGGCGTCAGGCGCGGACGGCGCTCGGTTCCTCCCAGTCCGCGCGGCGACCGCTACGACGTTTCGTGACCGGAGCCCGCGCCCAGCCGCCGCTCGAGCAGCGCGCGCACGTCGTCGGCGGTGTGCGGTGCGACGACGCCGCGCTTGGCGAGCAGCGTGACGGGTGTCAGCGAGGACCTGCCGTGCCGCAGGACGAACGAGCGACGCCGCTCCCGGAACCCCGCGTACGCCGTCCAGTCCGTGCTCGCGTCCGTGCCGGCAACCCTGAAGTGCAGGCCGCCCTCGTCGAGCGTGACGTGCTGCTCGCCGGCCACCAACGGATTCCTGCGCAGGACGGCCCGCGCCTGCAGCGAGGTCAGGCTGCCGACGAAGACGCCGAGCGGGACGGCGACGACGAACGCCATGTTCATCGAGTACCCGTCCGGCGTGGTGTGGTAGCTCGCCGCCGACCACGCGACGCCGGCCACGACGAGGAGCACGGCGAACCAGGGGAGCAGCCGGTGGACGGCCGAGACCGACCGAATCGCCTCGACCCAGTCGGCGCGTTCGGGTGTCCAGTGCAGCTCGACGCGCCCGCCGTCGTCCGGTGCGGCCGCCGCCGACGGTGTGGTGGTGACCGGTTGCGGCCGCGGCGACGTGGCGAGCTGCACCGTGCGTCTGGACCCGGCGCGGCCGACGTGCTCGGTGAACCGGTTCCGCAGCGTCGAGCTGTCCGCTTCGGTGAGGGCCCGCTTCGGCAGCACGACGACCGACACCGAGCGTGCGCCGCCGGCGCGGAGGACGAACACCCGCGACGCCTCGCGCCACTCGGCGATCACGGACCACGCGTACTCCGTCGTCGCGCCGGCCCGGGCGACGCGCACGCCGTGCGCGTCCGCCACGGCGTCTACCCTGCGGCCGGCGGTGTTGCGGCGGAAGACCAGCACGGCCGTGAGCAGCTGCAGCAGCACGAACACGGGGCCGAGGACGAGCGCGAGCACACCGAGCCAGAACTGGTGGAGCGCGAGCTCGACGACGCCGACCAGCACGAGCAACCCGGCGAAGGCCGCCAGCCGCCTGCCCGCGAGGACGCGCGTCGCCTGCAGCGAATCGCGGAGCTCAGGCGTCCAGTGCAGTTCGATCGGCTCGGTCATGACGCCAGACCGTACAAGATCGCGAGCTAGGACGACCGGCTCTGTCCACAGGGTGCGATGTGCTCGTCGAGCAGGTCGCGCAGGTCCTGCTGCCGGTCCGCGGGGAGTGCCCGTTTGGGGATGACCATCGACGGGGCGCGTGCGGTGCCGCCCATCCGGAGCAGGAACGAGTGCCGCAGCTCGTGCCAGGCGGCGAAGCTCGACCAGGCGATCCGGCTGCGCTCACCGTCGACGGCC
This sequence comes from Streptosporangiales bacterium, assembly GCA_036378185.1. Taxonomy (GTDB): domain Bacteria; phylum Actinomycetota; class Actinomycetes; order Streptosporangiales; family WHST01; genus WHST01. The sequence goes on from DASUWX010000234.1 coordinate 47,116, forward strand.
ATGTCCACCCCGTCGGGGTGCACGCTCGCCTCGATGTGCTGGGACGCCATCGGGTTGCGGCTGAACGCGAGGTACGCCGGGAGGTAGGGCAGCAGGAACGTCACCACCGCGAGGACGATCGCCACCGCCGCCAGTGCCCACAGCGTGCCCAGCGCGGCGATCACGGCCGCGACGACGAGCGCGACGGCGAGCACCCACCGCCAGCGCACCGCGGGGTACATGGCCGCCATCGCCTCCGGCCAGTCGCCCGGTTTCGGCGTCCAGGCCAGCCCGACCGGCTCACGCAGTGACATGCGCGCTCCGTCCTGCGCTAATCGGATTCGGGGACGAGCCAGAGAGCGCCGAGCGGGGGGACGGACAGGCGCGTGGACGCGGGGAGCCCGTGGTAGGTCTGCTCGGTCGCCTCGATGCCGCCGAAGTTGCCGACGCCGCTGCCGCCGTAGTCGTGCGCGTCGGTGTTGAGCAGCTCGCGCCACCGGCCGGCGCGGGGGAGGCCGAGCCGGTAGCCGATGTGTGGCACCGCGGAGAAGTTCACGATGCACGCCAGCACGCCGCCGTCGCCGTCGTAGCGCAGGAACGACAGCACGTTGCCCGCGGAGTCGTCGGCGTCGATCCAGCGGAAGCCCGCCTGGTCGTGGTCCTGCCGCCACAGTGCCGGTGTCGACGCGTAGACCCGGTTGAGGTCGCGCACCAGGTCGCGCACGCCGGCGCGGTCCGGCTCGTCGAGATGCGGCCAGTGCAGACCGTTCTGCTCGGACCACTCGGTGTCCTGCGCGAACTCCCCGCCCATGAAGAGCAGCTGCTTGCCCGGATGCGCCCACATGTACGCGAACAGCGCGCGCAGGTTGGCGAGCTTGCGCCAGTGGTCTCCGGGCATCTTGCGGTACAGCGAGCCCTTGCCGTGCACGACCTCGTCGTGCGACAGCGGCAGCACGAAGTTCTCGCTGAACGCGTACATCATCGAGAAGGTCAGCTCGTGGTGGTGGTACTGCCGGTAGACCGGGTCGTGGGACATGTAGCTGAGCGTGTCGTGCATCCAGCCCATGTTCCACTTGAACCCGAACCCGAGGCCGCCGAGGTACGTCGGCCGCGAGACGCCGGGCCACGACGTGGACTCCTCCGCGACCGTCACGACGCCGGGCACCTGCTTGTAGACGGTGGCGTTGGTCTCCTGCAGGAACGCGATCGCGTCGAGGTTCTCGCTGCCGCCGTACCGGTTCGGCAGCCACTGCCCCTCGTTGCGCGAGTAGTCGAGGTACAGCATCGACGCGACGGCGTCGACGCGCAGCCCGTCGACGTGGTACTCCCGCAGCCAGAACAGCGCGTTCGCGACGAGGAAGTTGCGGACCTCGTACCGGCCGACGTCGAAGACGAACGTGCCCCAGTCGGGGTGCTCGCCGAGGCGCGGGTCGGCGTGCTCGTACAGCGGCGTGCCGTCGAACCGCGCCAGCGCCCACGCGTCCCGCGGGAAGTGCGCCGGCACCCAGTCGACCAGGACGCCGATACCGGCCTGGTGCAGCGTGTCGACGAGGTGGCGGAAGTCGTCCGGGTCGCCGAACCGCGACGTCGGTGCGTAGTACGAGGTGACCTGGTAGCCCCACGAGCCGCCGTACGGGTGTTCCGCGACGGGCAGCAGCTCGACGTGGGTGAAACCCATCTCGGTGACGTACGCCGTCAGCTGCTCGGCGAGCTCGCGGTAGGACAGGCCGGTGCGCCAGGAGCCGAGGTGCACCTCGTACACCGACATGGGCGCCTGGTGCGCGCGCGTCGCCGCGCGCCGGTCCAGCCAGGACGCGTCGCCCCACTCGTAGGACGAGTCGTAGACGACGGACGCCGTCTTCGGCGGCTGCTCGGTGGCGAACGCCAGCGGGTCGGCCTTCTGCCGCCACACCCAGTCGTTGCCGAGGATCGCGTACTTGTACCGCGTGCCGGCGCCGACGTCTGGGACGAACAGCTCCCACACGCCGGTGCCGCCCATCGAGCGCATCGGGTGCGCCTGGCCGTCCCAGCCGTTGAAGTCGCCGACGACGCGGACGCCGCGCGCGTTCGGCGCCCAGACCGCGAACGACGTCCCGCGCACCGTGCCGAGCGTCGAGTCGTACGAGCGGACGTGCGCGCCGAGCACGTGCCACAACTCCTCGTGCCGGCCCTCGCCGATCAGGTGCAGGTCGATGTCGCCGAGCGTGGGCAGGAACCGGTACGGGTCGTCGACCAGGTGGACGTCGTCCCCGTACGCCACCTCGAGCCGGTAGTCGACGACATCCGGTACCGGCAGGGTGCCGGTGAAGACACCGCCGTACTCGTGCGCGAGGGGTGTGCGTACGCCGTCGGCGGTCACGGCCGCGACGGCGGTGGCACCGGGCCGCAGCGTGCGGACGACGACGCCGCCCCCGCCCTTGTGCGGGCCGAGCAGCCCATGCGGGTTGTGGTGCGTGCCGTCCAACAGCCGCTGCAGCGCGTCCCGGTCGGTGGCTAACATGCGCGCCCGCTTCCTCGCTCCCCTCCGGCAGGTCTCGCGCCATGCGTCGGCATCTGGTCGGGGTCAGCGTGCGCGACCCCTACCTCCGGCTCGCTCGTCAGCTCCTGCGCTCGAACCTGGTCAGTCACGGTCTCCCACCATGCGCTCTATCGCGTTCATGGGGATGCGCAGCCAGCTGGGCCGGTGCCGTGACTCGTACACGACCTCGTAGACCGCCTTGTCGAGCTCGAACGCGTTCAGCAGTGCGTGCTGGTCGCGCGGGTCGGTGCCGGCCTCGGCGGCGTATCCCGTGCAGAACGCTTCCCGATTGCGCGCGCTCCATTCCCGCGCGCGGTATTCGTGCTGCGGGTCGCCGTACTGCTCCACGAGCAGGTGCTCGGCCGCGTAGTCGAACGAGCGGAGCATGCCGGCGACGTCCTTGAGCGCCGACGCCTCGGCGCGGCGCACCTCGAGCGGGTACTCGGGCTCGCCCTCGAAGTCGAGCAGCACCCAGCCCTCGGTGGTGCGCATCACCTGGCCGAGGTGGTAGTCGCCGTGCACCCGCTGCACGGTGAACGTGTCGACCTCGTCGGGCAGCGCGGCGAACGCGGCGTCGATGGCGCGGGCGTGGACGGCGAGGCTCGGCGCCTCGCGCTGCGCCTCCGCGAGGTGCTCGCGCATCGCCTGCGCGAGATCCGCCGCCGACCCGGTGTGCTCGGCGCCCAGCGAGCGCGCCAGATCGCGGTGCACGGCCGCGGTGGCGGTGCCCAACCGCTCGGACTCCGCGGCGAAGTCGCCGCCGACCTCGTCCGCGTGCAGGTCGGCCTCGGCGTAGAGGTCCCGCACGCTGGCGGTGGCGAGCAGCCAGCCGTCGGTGCCCGTGCGCAGGAACCGCTGCAGCAGGCCCAGTGTCGTGGTCTCGCCGTCGACGTCGGTCTCGTACCAGCCGAGCGGCTCGGCGATGTGCGTCGAACCGGCCCGGTAGAGCGCGAGGTGCAGCTCGAGGTCGGGGTTGGTGCCGGTCACCAGGCGGCGGAACGTCTTGAGGATGTACTCCTCGCCGTACACCAGCGAGGTGTTCGTCTGCTCGTGCGGTATCGCGAGGCTGGTCAGCGTCACGTCGAGCGGGCCGGTGTCCGGCACCGGGTGGAACCGCAGCTCGCCGACGACGGCCTCCGCGGCGATGAGCTCGAGCAGCCGGTAGGTCAGCTCGGAGTCGTGCGCGGCGTCGTACCAGGCGACGCCGTCGCCGTCACCGATGTGGACGTGCGCGAGCCGGTCGGGCAGCTCCCTGCGGGAGCCGAGGAGCAGCTGGTACCTGTCCGTGCCGCCGGTGTGCGCGACCGACAGCAGGAGCAGCTGCAGCGACGGATCGCCCTCGACCAGCTCGGTGCGTTGCTCGACGCCGACCCGCTCGATCGTGCGTGCGCCGCCGGCGTACCACCGCTGGGTGGGTAGCCACTCCCTGAGCTGTTTCTCGAACGCATCCATCCCTAGGGGACCCTACCCGTACATTCGCGCGTGAGACACGTCGTCGCGAACGGGCGGCAGCTCGAACCAGTAGAAGCCGTGACCGGGCAGTGTCAGCAGGTAGGGCAGCTCACCGACCGGCGGGAACGTGACGTTGCCGGTGCCCTCGACGGGGACGACGCCCTCGTACCTGCGCAGGTCGAGCTCCACCGGCTGCGGGAACCGCGACAGGTTGTTCACGCAGAGCATCCGGTCGTCCCCCATCTCGCGGACGAAGGCGAAGACGCTCGGGTTGCTCCCGCCGAGCTCCTCGAACGTGCCGAGGCCGAACGCGGGGTGCCGCTTGCGGATCTCGATCATCCGCCGGGTCCAGTGCAGCAGCGAGTTGGTGTTGCGTGTCTGCGCCTCCACGTTCAGCGACTGGTAGCCGTAGACGGGGTCCATGATGAGCGGGAGGTATAGCTGCTGCGGGTCGACCTTGGAGAAACCCGCGTTGCGGTCCGGCGTCCACTGCATCGGCGTGCGGACGCCGTCGCGGTCGCCGAGCCAGATGTTGTCGCCCATGCCGATCTCGTCGCCGTAGTAGAGGACCGGCGAGCCGGGCAGCGACAGCAGCAGCGCGGTGAACAGCTCCTGCTGGTTGGTGTCGTTCTCGAGCAGCGGGGCGAGCCGGCGCCGGATGCCGATGTTGGCGCGAATCCGGGGATCGCGCGCGTACTCGGCGTACATGTAGTCACGTTCCTCGTCCGTGACCATCTCGAGCGTGAGCTCGTCGTGGTTGCGGAGGAAGATGCCCCACTGGCAGTGCTCGGGGATGGCGGGAGTGCTGGCGAGGATCTCCGACAGCGGGTAGCGCTGCTCGCGGCGCACGGCCATGAAGATGCGCGGCATGACCGGGAAGTGGAACGCCATGTGGCACTCGTCGCCGCCGGTGCTCGGGTCGCCGAAGTACTCGACCACGTCCTGTGGCCACTGGTTCGCCTCGGCCAGCAGGACGCGGTCGGGGTAGATGCGGTCGACCTCGGCCCGGACCCGCTTGAGGAACTGGTGCGTCTCCTTCAGGTTCTCGCAGTTCGTGCCCTCCTCCTCGAAGAGGTACGGCACGGCGTCCAGACGGAACCCGTCGATGCCGAGGTCCAGCCAGAACCGCAGGACCTCGAGCATGGACTCCTGGACGGCCGGGTTCTCGTAGTTGAGGTCCGGTTGGTGGCTGTAGAACCGGTGCCAGTAGTACTGCCCGCGTACCGGGTCGTACGCCCAGTTCGACGTCTCGGTGTCGACGAAGATGATCCGCGCGTCGGCGTAGCCCTCGTCGGAGTCGGCCCACACGTAGTAGTCGCCGTACGGCCCGTCCGGGTCGGACCTCGACGCCTGGAACCAGGGGTGCTGGTCGCTGGTGTGGTTCATGACCAGGTCGGTGACGATCCGGATGCCGCGCCTGTGGGCCTCGTCGATCAGCTCGACGAAGTCGCCGAGCGTGCCGAACTCAGGCAGGATCTTGACGAAGTCGCTGATGTCGTAGCCGCCGTCGCGCAGCGGCGACTCGTAGATCGGCAGCAGCCAGATGCAGTCGATGCCCAGCCAGGACAGGTAGTCCAGGCGCGACGTGAGCCCCTTGATGTCGCCGACGCCGTCGTCGTTGCTGTCCGTGTAGCCGCGGACGAGCACCTCGTAGAAGACGGCGCGCTTGTACCAGTACGGATCGCGGGCTGCGTCGAGCTCGGGAGAGGTCATGTCGCCTCCGCTCGAAACGGCGCGGTCGCGGTCATTGCTCGACGTACCTCCGTACGGAGAAGACGTGGGCGGGTTCTGGCCAGTTGTCGAGACGGACGTAGTTGTCCTGTCCCCAGACGTACTGCGCGCCGGTCATCAGGTCGTCGACGAGGATGCGCTCGTCCCAGTCGAATCCCAGTGCCGGCAGGTCCAGGTGCACGGTCGCCTCATGGGCGCCGTGCGGGTCCAGGTTGCAGGCGACGAGGACCACGTCGCCCAGCCCGCCCCGTTCTGGGCCGGGAACCCGTTTGGAGTAGCAGATGATGTGCGGCTCAGCCTGCCATACCTCGTGGAAGCGGAGGTTCCTGAGGTAGTGCAGTGCGGGGTGGCGTCGCCTGATCTGGTTGAGCTTCGTGAGGTACGGCGCGATCGTCCGGCCCTCGTGCTCGGCGGCGTCCCACTCACGCGGCCGCAGCTGGTACTTCTCCGAGTCGAGGTACTCCTCGCTGCCCGGCCGCACGGGCACGTTCTCGCACAGCTCGTAGCCCGCGTAGACGCCCCAGCTGGGGGACAGGGTCGCCGCCAGCACCGCGCGGATGAGGAACGCCGGCGGGCCGCCGTGCTGCAGGTACTCGGTGAGGATGTCCGGGGTGTTGACGAAGAAATTGGGGCGCATGAACGCCGCCGTCTCCGTCGACAGCTCGCGCAGGTACTCCTCGAGCTCGTCCCTGCCGTTGCGCCAGGTGAAGTACGTGTACGACTGGTGGAAGCCGATCTTGCCGAGCGTGTGCATCATGGCGGCGCGGGTGAACGCCTCGGCGAGGAAGAGGACGTCCGGGTCGGTCTCGTGCACCGCGGCGAGCAGCTGCTCCCAGAACCGCACGGGCTTGGTGTGCGGGTTGTCGACGCGGAAGATGCGCACGCCGTGGCTCATCCAGTGCCGGACGATGCGCAGCACCTCGGCGAAGATGCCGTCCGGGTCGGTGTCGAAGTTGACGGGGTAGATGTCCTGGTACTTCTTCGGCGGGTTCTCGGCGTACGCGATCGAGCCGTCCGCGCGGATGTGGAACCACTCCGGGTGCTCGGTGACCCAGGGGTGGTCGGGGGAGGCGTTCAGCGCGAGGTCGAGCGCCACCTCGAGCCCGAGTTCCTTCGCCCGGGTGACGAACCGGTCGAAGTCGTCGATCGTGCCGAGGTCGGGGTGCACCGCGTCGTGCCCGCCGGCCGGCGACCCGATCGCCCACGGCGCCCCGGGGTCGTCCGGGCCGGGCACCAGCGAGTTGTTGGCGCCCTTGCGGTTGGTCGTGCCGATCGGGTGGATCGGCGGCAGGTAGACGACGTCGAAGCCCATCTCCGCCACGGCGGGCAGCCGTTCCGACGCCGTCTCGAACGTGCCCGACTTCGGCGGGTCGAGCGTGGCGCCCTCGGAACGCGGGAACAGCTCGTACCACGAGCCGTAGAGCGCCCTGGGCCGGTCCACGCGTACGGGGTAGTACGGGCTCGCGGTGGTGAGGTCGCGCAGCGGGTACGCGTCGAGCAGCGCGAGCACGTCCGGCGCGGTGGCCGCGGCGAACCTGTCGTCGGGCGACTGGCGCCGGTCGCGGAGCAGCGGCACGAGGTCCCGCAACCGGTTGCGGTAGGTCGTGGGGACGCGCCGCGCGGCCCGGTCGAGCAGGCGTGCGCCCTCCTCGAGCATCAGCTCCGCGTCGATGCCGAGGGGGATCTTGATGCCGGCGTCGTGCCGCCATGTCGCGAACGGGTCGCCCCACGCCTCGACGCGGAAGCGCCAGTCGCCCTCGGACGTCACGGTGACGTCGGCAGCCCAGTGGTCGGCCCAGCTCACCTCCAGCCGCATCGCCACCAGCGGCAGTCGCCTGCCGTCCGGGTCGCGCAGCTGGACACCCGCGGCCACGGCGTCGTGCCCCTCGCGGAAGACGGTGGCGGTGACGGGGAAGGACTCGCCCGCCACGGCCTTCGCCGGCCAGCGGCCCCCGTCGACCGTCGGCTGTACGTTCAGGATGGGGAAGCGTCCGAGCGTCATCCCGCCAGACGATAGCGGGATCGGGTGCACGTGTCCCTGCTGGCGCTTCCGACGCGTCGGCCCGGCTGGTCGTGCCGCGTTCTCGACCCGCCGAAAGTCGTTGGGAACACTGGGGATTCGTGATGTAGGTATCGATAGCTCCTGGTACACTCGAACATATGTTCGAGCCCGCTTGGATCGCCGACCCTTCGCTGCGTGCCGCCGCGGAACTGCCGCCCGGCCCGGAGCAGTGGGCGGCGGTCCGTGCGCTGGACCCGGCGTCGTTGAGCCACGACGACCGGCTCGTCGTGATAGAGCTGACCGAACGCTGCAAGGCCGCCCTCGACGCCGACCAACAACCCGTCTACGCCGCTCTCGCCCACGGCGACCCGGGTCGTGACGGTGACTGCGTCGAATGGGTGTGCGACGAACTCGCCCTCGTCACCAGGTACTCGGCCGACACTTGCGGCTCCCGGCTGATGGTCGGGCAGGCGCTGGCCGAGCAGTTCCGGGCGACGCTCGCACTCATGGCCGCCGGCCGGGTCAGCTATTGGTACGGGCGTGCTCTCGTCGACGAGACAGCCTGCCTTTCAGCGGAGAAGGCGGCGCTGGTCGAGAAGCACGTCCTCGACCGAGCGCCGGACCTGCACCTGGGTGAGTACCGGCAGGCCGTCCGCCGCGCACAAGACGCTGGCGACTCGAGAACAGCGACGACGGCACCTGGACCTGGACAATATCGGCCGGCCGCAGAACACGAAGACGCCTTTCGACCACCGCGACCTGTCCTGACGCGGGCAAGTGGAGCGGCCGCACGCTAGCGTGCCCCTCGTGGTCGAGCCGCCGGATCCTGCCGTGATCGTCGTCACCGGAGTGATGGCGGCGGGGAAGTCGACGGTCGCCCAGGCCCTCGCGGAACGGCTCCCGCGGTCCGCGCACGTGCGCGGGGACGTGTTCCGCCGGATGGTGGTGGGCGGACGCGCGGAGGTCACCGGCGAGCTGTCGCCGGAGAGCATGAGGCAGCTCGAGCTGCGCCACCGCCTGGCCGCGCAGGTCGCGGACGGCTACGCGGACGCGGGGTTCACGACGGTCCTGCAGGACATAGCGCTGGGCGACCAGCTCGTCGAGTTGGTGCGGGCGGTGCGCACCCGCCCGCGGTACGTGGTGGTGTTGGCGCCCCGGGCGGACGTGGTGGCGCGCAGGGAGGCCGGTCGCGGGAAGACGGGCTACGGCGGGGGGTGGACCGTGGCCGAGCTGGACCGGGCGTTGCGTGAGGAGACGTCGCGGCTCGGCCTGTGGCTCGACACGTCGGAGCTCACGGTCACTGCGACGGTCGATGCCATCCTCGCGGATCTCCCGGCGGCGGCGGTCGACGAGTGGGCATACCTGGGGCGTTCGACAGGCTCGTCGCCGTGACCTCCGCGTTCCTGCCGGGCATCGAGCTCTCGCGGCGCTTCTACCGGGAGGCCGTACGGCCGCTGCTGGACGGGTACCTGCCGGGCTTGGCGCACTCGGCCGCACTTCTCGGAGCGGGTTCCGAGGTGCTCGGGTATGACACGGAACGCTCCACCGACCACGACTGGGGTCCGCGCGTGCTCGTCCTCCTGGCGCCGGCTGACGCCGAGCGGCACGGCGGGCGGCTCGACGCGCTGTTGGCGGCCCGGCTCCCGGAGAAGTTCCTCGGCCGCCCGGTCCGGTACTCCTCGACGGCGGAACCGGGCGGCCCCCCTCGGCACCGGGTCGTCGTGACGGGACTCGGCGCGTGGCTGACGGGACACCTCGGGTTCGACCCCCGCGGCGGGGTCACCACCGCGGATTGGCTCGCCACCCCGACCCAGCGCCTCGCCGAGCTGACCACGGGTGCCGTCTTCCACGACGGCCTCGGGGAGCTGGAGGATGTCCGCGGCCGGCTCGCCTGGTATCCGCCCGAGGTCTGGCGCTACGTGCTGGCGTGCCAGTGGACCAGGATCGGACAGGAAGAGGCGTTCGTCGGCCGCTGCGGCGAGGTGGGCGACGAGCTCGGCTCGGCCGTCGTCGCCGCGCGACTCGTCCGCGACATGATGCGGCTCTGCCTGCTGATGGCGCGGCGCTACCCGCCCTACAGCAAGTGGCTCGGCACCGCGTTCGCCGAACTTCCTGCCGCGGCCCGCCTCAGCCGGGCGCTCGTCGCGGCGCTCGCCGCGACGAACTGGCGTGACCGGGAGCACCATCTGTGCGGCGCCTACGAGACGGTGGCGGCGATGCACAACGACCTGGCCTTGACCGAGTCGCTGGAACCCACCGTGCGGCCGTTCTTCGACCGGCCGTTCCGGGTGATCGACGCGGCCCGGTTCGCCCGAGCGCTGCGGTCGACGATCGCCGATCCCACACTGCGGAGCCTGTCGCCGACCGGCGCGGTCGACCAGCTCGTCGACAGCACCGACGGGCTGGGCGACCTGCGGCTGCTCCGGCGGGTGACGACGGCACGTCTGCAAGGGTGAGGGGCACTCTGATCACGCCCTGACGGGACCAGGGTGCCCCTCACACGTCCGGGAGCGTTCGGGCACCCAAGCAAAGACCCGCGTCGGTGCCCACGGGCGGGCGGGTCCTACTAGGCTTCCCGCCCGTGAAAGCAATCCGCCGGATGAACGTCCGCACCTCGCTGCCCGAACGCCTGGGTGCGCTCGGCGCACTCGTGACCAACCTGCGTTGGTCCTGGCACGCGCCGACCCGAGCGCTCTTCGCGTCCGTCGATCCGCACATCTGGGAGGAAGTCAGGCACGATCCGTCCGCGCTGCTCGCCGAGGTGTCCGCAGAGCGCCTCGCCGCTCTGGCCCGGGACGAGGAGTTCCTCGGCCAGCTGGAGGCGGCGTACGAGGACCTCAGGCGCTACGTCACCGAGGACCGCTGGTTCCAGTCGCTGGCCGACGCGCCGCGCGCGATCGCGTACTTCTCGCCCGAGTTCGGGCTCACCGAGGTGCTGCCGCAGTACTCCGGCGGCCTCGGCATCCTCGCCGGCGACCACCTCAAGGCCGCGAGCGACCTGGGTATCCCGATCGTCGGACTCGGACTGCTGTACCGGCACGGATACTTCCGGCAGTCGCTGTCGCCCGAGGGCTGGCAGCAGGAGCAGTACCCGGCGGTCGACCCAGCCGGGTTGCCGCTGACGCTCGTCCGCGGCGCCGACGGCGCGCCGCTGCGCATCTCCGTCGGGCTGCCCGGCGGGCGCGCCGTCCGGGCGCAGATCTGGCAGGCCGAGGTGGGCCGCGTGCCGCTGCTGCTGCTCGACTCCGACATCGAGGACAACGCGCCCGCCGAGCGTGAGGTCACCGACCGGCTCTACGGCGGCAGCACCGAGCACCGGCTGCTGCAGGAGATGCTGCTCGGCATCGGCGGCGTCCGCGCGATCCGCGCTTGGTGCGCGGTCAGCGGGCATCCGGCGCCCGAGGTGTTCCACACGAACGAGGGGCACGCCGGGTTCCTCGGCCTGGAGCGGATCCGCGAGCTCGTCGCGGAGGACGGCCTGGCCTTCGACCAGGCTCTCGAGGCGGTCCGCGCCGGCACCGTCTTCACCACGCACACGCCGGTGCCGGCCGGCATCGACCGGTTCCCCAGGGACCTCGTCGAGCGGCACTTCGGCGGCGACAACGCGTCCGAGGGGATGCCCGTCGAGCGCATCCTCGGGCTCGGCGCCGAGACCTACGACGGCGGCGACCCGGACGTGTTCAACATGGCCGTCATGGGGCTGCGGCTCGGCCAGCGGGCCAACGGCGTGTCCCTGCTGCACGGACGGGTCAGCCGGGAGATGTTCGGCGGCCTGTGGCCCGGCTTCGACGTCGACGACGTGCCGATCACCTCGGTGACCAACGGCGTGCACGAACGCACCTGGGCGGCCGACGAGATGCTCGCGCTCACCCATGCCAACGGCAACGACGGCGCGCGTGAGTTCGAGGCGGACGCCTGGCGGGAGGTCGTCGACGGGATCGACGACGCGACCATCTGGGCGACCCGCGCGAGCCTGCGCAGGCGGCTGGTCGGCGAGGCGAGGCGGCTGCTGCGGCAGTCCGCGTCGCAGCGCGGCGCGAGCGAGGCCGAGCTCTCGTGGGTCGACGACGCCCTCGACCCGGACGTCCTCACCATCGGCTTCGCCCGGCGCGTCCCGTCCTACAAGCGGCTCACCCTGATGCTGTGCGACCAGGAGCGGCTGCGCGGCCTGCTGCTGCACCCGGAGCGGCCGATCCAGATCGTGATCGCCGGCAAGGCGCACCCGGCCGACGACGGCGGCAAGAAGCTCATCCAGGAGATCGTCAGGTTCGCCGACGGGGCGGACGTGCGGCACCGGATCGTCTTCCTGCCCGACTACGACATGGAGCTGGCCAGGTACCTCGTCGCCGGCTGCGACGTGTGGCTGAACAACCCGCTCCGGCCGCTCGAGGCGTGCGGCACGTCGGGCATGAAGTCGGCCCTCAACGGCGGGCTCAACCTGTCCATCCGCGACGGCTGGTGGGACGAGTGGTACGACGGCGGCGACGGCTGGGCCATCCCCAGTGCCGACAAGAACCCCGACCCGCACCGGCGCGACGAGCTCGAGGCCGCCGCGATGTACGAGCTGATCGAGGAGCAGATCACACCCCGGTTCTACGACCGGGACGAGGCCGGCCTGCCCGGCCGCTGGATCGAGATGGTGCGGCACACGCTGCTCGAGGTGGGTCCGCGCGCGTCCGCGAACCGGATGCTCGTCGAGTACGTGACCCGGCTCTACACCCCGGCGTCGACGGCCTCGCGGGCGGTCGCGGCCGACGGCTACGCGGGCGCGCGGCGGCTGGCCGAGTGGAAGGACCGGGTCCGCAAGGCCTGGCCGGCCGTCCGTATCGAGCACGTCGAGGCCACCGGCTCGTTCGACGCTCCCGAGCTCGGCGGCGACGTGCCGCTCCGGGCGATCGTCACGCTCGGTGAGCTGACGCCGGACGACGTCGACGTGCAGGCGGTGTACGGGCGGCTGGGCGAGTCGGACGAGATCGAGTCGCCCGGCTACCTGTCGCTGGGGATCGCGGAGGCCTACGACGGCGGCCGGTTCCGGTACGAGGGTGACGTGCCGCTCGACCGCACCGGCGCCTTCGGCTACACCGTCCGCGTGCTCCCGAAGCACGAACTGCTCGGCAGTCCCGCCGAGATGGGCATCGTCGTCGTGCCCGACGCGCCGGCCGGCATGACCAACGGAACGCTCAGGTAACCGGGCGCCCATACACCCTGAGGGGCACTTCCACCGCGGATTGAACCGGTGGGGTGCCCCTCACGTGTTCACCGGTGTCACACGGTGTTCAGGGGATTGACAGTGGAGATTGTTTACAGTTTGCTGTCTGCGCCGAGAGCCGTACGAACGATCGACACCAGGGGTTGATCCCGATGAGTGCTCGGAAGATCCGCGTACTGGCAAGCGCGTTCGTCGCAGCCGCGACGCTCGCCGCGTGTTCCAATCCGACCGGCACGGGCGGTGGTGGTGGCGGCGGTGGCAGCAGTGCCCCCAAGAACGGGGGGACGGTCACCATCGGCCTCGCCGAGGCGCCGGACGTGCTCGACCCGACCGTGGCATCGACCTACGTCGGCCGGATCGTCTTCGCCAACATGTGCGAGAAGCTCTACGACGTCGACGCGAAGCTGAACCTCGTGCCGGAGCTGGCGGCCGCGATGCCGCAGATCAGCAACGGCGGCAAGACGTACACGATCAAGCTGAAGAGCGGCGTCAAGTTCAACGACGGCACGCCGCTCGACGCCAAGGCCGTGGTCACGACGCTGCACCACTACATGACCGACCCCAAGTCCGCGCGATCCGCCGAGCTCAGCGAGGTCAGCGACGTCACCGCCTCCGGCAGCGACACCGTGACGATCTCGCTCAAGCACCCGTTCGCGCCGCTGACGGCGATCCTCGCCGACCGGTCCGGCATGATCCTCTCGCCGAAGCAGCTCAGCAAGCTCGGCGACAAGTTCGGCACCGACCCCGTGTGCGTCGGGCCGTTCAAGTTCAAGGCCCGGCCGTCGAGCGACCAGATCCAGCTCGTCAAGTCGAACGACTACTACGACAAGAGCAAGGTGCACCTGGCCGGCGTGAACTTCACCGTGGTCACGCAGCCGAACGTGCGCGCGGCGAACCTCCGCTCCGGCGACATCGACATCGCCGACCGCGTGGCGCCGACCGACATCAACACGCTTAAGTCGGCCTCCGGCGTCAAGCTCGCGCCGGTGACCTCACTGGGCTACGACAGCATCAACGTCAACATCGGCAACAGCAAGGGCGCGGGCAAGCCGGGCAACAAGCCGGTGAACCTGCCGCTGGCGAACGCGAAGCTGCGGCAGGCGTTCGCGCTGTCCCTCGACCGCGACGCGATCAACAAGGTGGTCAACCAGGGCCAGTACGTACCCGGCTGCACCGCGATCTCGCCGGTCAACCCGTACTCGCCCGACATCACCTGCCCCAAGCAGGACATCGCCAAGGCCAAGCAACTGGTGGCGCAGAGCGGCATGAAGACGCCGATCAAGGTGAAGCTGATCGTCCAGGCCGCCAACACGGAGGCGACCAAGCTCGGCACCGTCATCCAGTCGATGGCGAAGAAGGCGGGCTTCGACGTCAAGATCCAGCCCACGGAGTTCACCACGGCGCTGAGCCAGGCACAGGCGGGCAAGTTCGAGGCGTTCAACGTCGGCTGGTCGGGGCGGCTCGACCCGGACCAGAACATCGCGCCCTTCTACGACCCGACGAGCGCGCTCAACTACACCGGCTCGAACTCCCCCCAGATCCTGAAGCTGATCGCGCAGGAACGGGCCACGACCGACATGGCCAAGCGCAAGCAGATCTTCAAGGAGCTGGCCCAGGCCACGCTCAACGAGGGCTCCATCATCTACCTCGACTACCCGAAGGTCGTGATGGGCTACCGGACGAGCGTCACCGGGATCGCCTACTACGGCGACGGGATGATCCGGTTGAAGACGGCGGCCAAGACGAGCGGCTGAGGCGCGACCCGCATGCGCTGGTACGTACTGCGCCGGATCGGCATCTCGCTGATCACGCTGTTCGCCGCGACGATCGTCGTGTTCGTCGGTGTGAGGGCGCTACCCGGTGACCCCGCGGTGGCGCTCTCCGCCGAGGGCACGAGCCCACAGGCCTTGCAGGCGATTCGCGTCGAGTACGGGCTGGACAAGCCCCTGCCCGTGCAGTACGCGCTCTGGCTGTGGCAGGGCCTGCACGGCAACCTCGGCACGTCGCCGAAGACGGGCCTGTCGGTCACGCAGACGCTGGCCGAGCGGCTGCCGATCACGTTCGAGCTGACCCTGCTCGCACTGATCATCGCCGTCGTCATCGGTGTGCCGGTCGGCGTGCTCGCCGCGGTGCGCCGGGGCTCGCTGCCCGACTACGTGTGCAGCACGGTGGCGCTCGGCGGGTTGTCGGTGCCGCACTTCTGGCTCGGCATCCTGCTGATCCTCGCGTTCGCCGTGCACTACCCGGTGCTACCGGCGTCCGGGTTCGTGCCGCTCACCGATCCGGCGGCCAACCTCGCGCACATGATCATGCCCGCCGTCGTGCTCGGCACCGGTCTCGCCGCCGTCATCATGCGGCAGATGCGGTCGGCGATGCTCGAGTCGCTCGGCGCCGACTACGTGCGCACGGCGCGGGCGAAGGGCATGGGCGAGTGGACGGTCATCGGCATCCACGCGCTGCGGAACAGCCTCGTCACCGTCGTCACGGTGGTCGGGCTGCAACTCGGCACGCTGATCTCCGGTGCCGTCGTCACGGAGCAGATCTTCGTGATTCCCGGCATCGGCAAGCTCACCATCGACTCGGTCTTCAACCGGGACTACCCGTCGCTCCAGGGCGTCGTGATCATCACGGCGCTCGCGTACATCCTCGCCAACCTGCTCGTGGACGTCATGTACTCGGTGCTCAACCCCCGCATCCGCGTCGTCGGAGGTGGCCGCTCATGACCTTGCAACCCGCCTCACTCCCGCGCTCCGCTCCTCGCTCACATCTCATGGGTACGCGGCGTACGGGATTCGTACTCGCTGCGATGCTCACGCGGGAGCTCGGCTCGTGACCACCCTCAACGTGCTCGTCGACGCCCCGGTCGCCCGCGGTCACCGGCTGCGCCGCAGGTTCACCAGGCGGCCGCCCGCGGTGGTCGGCCTGATCGGCGTGACCATCGCGGTCGTCGTCGCGCTGTTCGCGCCGTGGATCACGCCGCACGACCCGGACGCGTCCAACTACTCCGCGATCCTGCTGCCGCCGTTCAGCCACGGTCACCTGCTGGGCACGGACGACGTCGGCCGCGACATGCTGTCGCGGCTCATCGTCGGCTCCCGTGCGTCGTTGACCGCCGGCGTGCTCTCGACGGTGCTGGCGCTCGTGGTGGCCGTGCCGGTGGGGATGGCCGCCGGGTACTACCGCGGCTGGATCGACCCGATCATCTCCCGGATCACCGACGTCGTGCTGTCGTTCCCGTTCCTCATCCTGGCCGTCGGCCTCGCCGCGATCGTCGGCCCGTCGCTGACGAACGAGACGGTCGCGCTGGCCGTCGCGCAGCTGCCCGGCTTCGTCCGGATCACCCGCGGCGAGGTACTCGGCCTGCGCGAGGAGGAGTACGTTCAGGCCGCGGTGGTCAACGGCGCGCCTGACCGCGTCGTGCTGTTCCGGCACATCCTGCCCAACACGCTGAACGCGCTCGTCGTGCAGGCGACCGTCGCGATCCCCGGCGCGATCATCGGCGCCGCTGTGCTGTCGTTCCTGGGCCTCGGCGAGCAGCCGCCCACACCGAGCTGGGGCACGATGCTCTCCGACGCGCAGCAGTACCTGAGCCAGGACCCCTGGTTCGCCGTCTTCCCCGGGCTGGCCATCGCACTGACCACGTTGTGCTTCAACATGTTCGGCGACGGCCTGCGCGACGTCCTCGACGTGCGGATGCGCTCATGAGCACCCACGACAGCGCCGGCGACCGGCTGTCCGTCACCGACCTCACCGTCCGGTTCGACAGCGACGACGGCAACGTGCTCGCCGTCGACGGCGTCTCGTTCGCGGTACGGCCGGGCGGCGTCGTCGCGCTGGTCGGGGAGTCGGGTTGCGGCAAGTCGGTCACCGCCATGTCGATCCTCGGCCTGCTGCCGCCGACGGCCAGGCGCACCGGCAGCGTCCAGCTGGAGGGCCGCGAGCTGAGTCGGCTGCCCGAGCGCTCGCTGCGTGAGGTGAGGGGCCGGGAGATCTCGATGATCTTCCAGGAGCCGATGACGTCGCTGAACCCGTCGTTCACCGTCGGCTTCCAGATCGGCGAGGTCCTGCGCCGGCACATGGGCCTGTCCCGCATCGAGGCGCGGCGGCGTGCGATCGAGCTGCTCGACCTGGTGCGCATTCCCGCCGCGGACAAGCGGGTGCAGGACTACCCACACCAGATGTCCGGCGGCATGCGGCAGCGCGTGATGATCGCCATGGCCGTCGCGTGCGACCCCAAGGTGCTGCTCGCGGACGAGCCGACGACGGCGCTCGACGTCACGATCCAGGCGCAGGTGCTCGACATCATGCGCGACCTGCGCGACCGGCTCGGCACGTCGATCGTGATGATCACGCACGACCTCGGGGTCGTGGCCGACATCGCCGACGAGGTCGTCGTGATGTACGCGGGGCACGTCGTCGAGTCCGGTGACGTCGACTCGGTGTTCGCCAACCCGCAGCACCCGTACACGATCGGCCTGCTCGGCTCGGTGCCGCGCCCGGACCTCGGCCGGGGCGACGGGACGGCACGGCTGAAGGAGATCCCGGGCATCGTCCCGACGCTGCACGCGCGGCCGGACGAGTGCGTGTTCGCGCCGCGGTGCCCGCGCGCCGACGACGCCTGCCTGGCCGCGATGCCCGCACTCGAGGAGACCGCGCCGGGGCAGCGGGCGGCGTGCGTCCACCCGGGTCCTGCGTGGGAGCGAGGTGGTGTGCGTGTCGGCGAGTGAGCCCGTGCTCGAGGTGACCGGCCTGACCAAGCACTTCGACGTGCCCCGCAGCCGCGGAGGCGGCGTCGTGCACGCCGTCGACGGCGTCGACCTCACCGTCGGGGCGGGCGAGATCGTCGGCCTGGTCGGCGAGTCCGGCAGCGGGAAGTCCACCGTGGCGCGCTGCATCGTCCGGTTGCTCGAACCCACCGCCGGCCGGATCCGGTTGCACGGCAAGGACGTCACGCACGTGTCCAGGCGCGGCATGCGGTCGCTGCGCCGGCAGGTGCACATGGTGTTCCAGGACCCGTACTCCTCGCTCGACCCCCGGACGCAGGTCGGCGACATCGTCTCGGAACCGTTGCGGATGCACGGCATCGCGCGCGGGCGCGAGGTGGGTCGCCGGGTCGGCGAGATGCTCGAGCGGGTCGGGCTCTCGGCCGACATGCGCCGCCGCTACCCGCACGAGCTGTCCGGCGGCCAGCGCCAGCGGGTCGGCCTCGCGCGCTCGCTCGTGCTCGGCCCCAGCCTGCTCGTCGCGGACGAGCCGGTGTCCGCGCTGGACGTGTCGGTGCAGGCATCGATCATCAACCTGGTGCTCGACCTGCAGCGCGACATGGGGTTCAGCTGCCTGTTCGTCGCCCACGACCTGTCGACGGTCGAGTTCCTCTGCAACCGGGTGTACGTCATGTACCTCGGTCACATCGTCGAGGAGGGCAGCCGCGACCAGATGTTCGACGCGCCGCGGCACCCGTACACGCAGTCCCTGCTCTCCGCCGTCGCGCTGCCCGACCCCAAGCTCCAACGGGAACGCCGGCGCGTCGTCCTACCAGGAGACGTGCCCAGCCCGATCGAACCGCCGTCCGGGTGCCGGTTCCACACCAGGTGCCCGGTCGCGGAGCTGCCGCTGTGCCGTGACCGCGTGCCCGACCTCGTCGAGCACACCGGCGACGGGCACCGCGCGGCATGTCATCTGGTCGGCGCCGACGGTCGCGCGCCGGACGTATCGGGAGGAGCGGATCCGCTTGTTCACCACCAGACCTGAGCTGGCCGGCGCGTTCGGCATGGTCGCCTCGACGCACTGGCTGGCGTCGCAGGCGGGCATGGCCGTGCTCGAGAAGGGCGGCAACGCCTTCGACGCGGCCGTCGCGGCCGGCTTCGTGCTCCAGGTGGTCGAACCCCATCTCAACGGCCCCGCGGGCGAGGTGCCGATCATCGGCTGGGACGCGCGGGGCGACCGGCCGTTCGTGGTGTGCGGGCAGGGCACCGCGCCGGAGCTCGCGACCATCGACGCGTTCCGCGACCTCGGCCTCGACCTCGTCCCGGGCACGGGCCCGCTCGCCGCCTGCGTGCCCGGGGCGTTCGGCGCGTGGCTGTTGCTGCTGCGCGACCACGGCACGCTGAAGCCCGCGGACGTCATGGAGTACGCCGTCGGTTACGCCGAGAACGGCTTCCCCGTCGTGTCGCGCATCGAGCAGACGGTGGCGACGGTCGCGGACCTGTTCCGCGACCACTGGACCACGTCCGCCGAGCTCTGGCTGCCGAACGGAGCGCCGCCGCCGGCCGGCACCATGTTCTGCAACCCCGAGCTCGCCGCCACCTACCGCCGCGTGCTGGACGAGGCGGCCGCGGCGGGATCCGACCGCGAGGCACAGATCGAGGCGGCGCGGGCGGCGTTCTACGAGGGCTTCGTGGCGGAGACGCTGGGGGAGTTCGTCGAGAAGACGGCCGTGATGGACGTCAGCGGCACACCGCACACCGGGCTGCTGCGCGCGAGCGACCTCGCGTCCTGGCGCGCGAGCATCGAGGAGCCCGTGGCGTACGACTACCACGGCCACACGGTGCTGAAGGCCGGGCCGTGGACGCAGGGCCCGGTGTTCCTGCAGCAGCTCGCGCTGCTCGCCGACGTCGACCTCGCGGCGTACGGCCCGAACTCGCCGGAGTTCGTCCACGTCGTCACGGAGAGCGCGAAGCTCGCCTTCGCCGACCGCGAGGCGTACTACGGCGACCCGGCGTTCGTGGACGTGCCGCTCGACGAGCTGTTGTCGGCCGGCTACAACGACGAGCGCAGGCGGCTGGTCGGCGACACCGCCGACGTCGGTGCGCTGCGGCCGGGCAGCCCGGGCGGCCGGACGCCCAGGCTGGCCGAGATCACCGGCCGGCCGGTCGAGGGCGAGGAACAGGGTGCGGTCGGCGAGCCCACCGTGCGGGCGTCCGGTGAGACCCGCGGCGACACGTGCCATGTCGACGTGGTCGACCGGTGGGGCAACATGATCAGCGCGACGCCGAGCGGCGGCTGGCTGCAGAGCTCTCCCGTCGTGCCCGGCCTGGGCTTCCCGCTCGGCACCCGCGCGCAGATGTTCTGGCTCGAGGAGGGTCTGCCCGGCTCGCTGGCGCCGGGCAAGCGGCCGCGCAGCACGCTGACCCCGTCGTTCGCGCTGCGCGACGGTGCGCCGTACCTCGCCTTCGGCACGCCGGGCGGCGACCAGCAGGACCAGTGGTCGCTGCTGCTGTTCCTGCGGCACGTCCACCACGGGCTCAATCTGCAGGAGGCGATCGACGCACCCGCGTGGCACTCGGCGCACTTCCCGTCGTCGTTCTACCCGCGGGCGGCCGAGCCGGGGAAGCTGGTCGTCGAGGACCGGCTGGGGGAGGCCGCGATCGAGGCGTTGCGGGAACGCGGCCACCGCGTGTCGGTGACCGACGGCTGGTCGCTCGGCCGGCTCAGCGCGGTGAGCCGGGACGCCGCCGGCACGCTGCGGGCCGGAGCCAATCCGCGCGGCATGCAGGGCTACGCGGTGGGGCGTTGACGACGTATGGCGCAGTATCTCGCGATGGCGCCGATCCCCCGGCCCGGGCCGCTGCGGCACCAGGTCGAGGAGGCGCTGCGCGGGCTGATCGTCAGTGGTGCGCTCGGGCCCGGGCAGCACCTGGTGGAGGCGAGCGTCGCCGACCGGCTGGGGGTCAGCCGCGGGCCGGTCCGGGAGGCGCTGCAGGCGCTGCACGCCCAGGGCTGGGTGGAACTGCGGCAGGGCCGGGGGGCGTTCGTGCACGAGCCGACGGTCGCCGAGGTCGACGAGGTGTTCGGCGTCCGCGCGGCCCTGGAGAGCGAGGCCGCTGCGCTCGCGGCCGGCAACGTGTGCGCGGCCGACCTGGACGACCTGCGGGAGATCTCGGCGCGCGGCCGTCAGGCGGTGCGGGACGGCGAGTACGACCTCGCCGTCGCCACCAACTCCGAGCTGCACGGCCGCATCGCCGAGCTGTCCCGCAACCGGCTGCTCGGCCGGCTGATCGGGTCGCTGGACGACCGGATCAGGTGGTACCTGCGGCCGGTGGTGAAGGGACGCGGCGAGTCGTCGTGGGACGAGCACGACGCGATGATCGCCGCGCTGGACGCCCACGACGCGGCACGCGTCGCGGCGCTGATGCGCCACCACACGGAGCAGACCCGGCGCGCCAACGTCGGCAGCAGGAGGGACGGCTCCGCCGACTCCGCGTAGCGGTGAGCGGTGCCCTCACGGGTCAGGAGTCGCGGTCCTCGTCCTCGTCCTGCTGGATCAGCCGGGGCCTGGTCATCGGCGGGGGCTGGTTCTTCGCCGGCCTGCGCCCGGTCACCAGGGCCAGGATCGCCACGGCGAGCACGATGACGCCGACGCCGACGAGGAAGAACTGCAGTCGGTCGCCGCGCAGGAACGGCGCCGCGTACACGCGGCTCGGAGCGTAGAGAGCTGCCACCATCACTCGTTCGAGTCTGCACCATCGCCTCCCGACCGGTACGCTCGCCTGGGTTACCGCCCGGTAAGTACCCGGCAAGGAGAGGTTCCGATGGAGTTCGTACGGGTCGACGTCGCCGACGCCGTGGCGACGATTCGGCTGGACCGGCCGAAGATGAACGCCCTCAACCGGCAGATGCAGGCGGAGATCGGCGCGGCCGCCGCCGAGTGCGCGCGGCGTGCCGACGTCCGCGCCGTCGTGGTCCACGGCGGCGAGAAGGTGTTCGCCGCCGGCGCGGACATCAAGGAGATGGACGGCATGTCCTACGCGGACATGGCCGCGCACTCCCGCGACCTGCAGGCGGCGTTCACCAGCCTCGCGCGGGTGCCGAAGCCGGTGGTCGCCGCCATCAACGGCTACGCGCTGGGCGGCGGTTGCGAGCTGGCTCTGTGCTGCGACTTCCGGGTCGTCGCCGAGGACGCGAAGATGGGGCAGCCGGAGATCCGCCTCGGCATCATCCCCGGCGCCGGCGGCACGCAGCGGCTGACCCGCCTCGTCGGGCCCGCGAAGGCGAAGGACATCATCTTCAGCGGCCGGCAGGTCGACGCCGCCGAGGCCCTCGCGATCGGTCTCGCCGACCGGGTCGTGCCCGCGTCCGAGGTGTACGAGACGGCCCGCGCGTGGGCGGCGACGTTCGCGTCGGGGCCGGCCGTCGCCCTGGCCGCGGCGAAGGACGCGATCGACCGCGGGCTCGAGGTCGACCTCGACACCGGGCTGGAGATCGAGCGGGCGCAGTTCGCCGGGCTGTTCGCCACCGAGGACAAGCGCACCGGCTTCCAGGCGTTCATCGAGAAGACCGCGCCCGCGTTCGAAGGGCGTTGAGGCGTGGACTACGACACGATCCGGCAGGATCCCAAGGCCGCGAACACCGTCTACCACGACTGGGAGTCCGAGACCTACGACGAGAAGTGGTCCATCTCGTTCGACGACCGCTGCGTCGACTACGCCCGCGGCAGGTTCGCGAAGGTCGCCGGCACCGACGGCTGGCCGTACGCCAAGGCGCTCGAGCTCGGCTGCGGCACCGGCTTCTTCCTGCTCAACCTGAAACAGGCCGGCGTGCTCGACGAGGGCCACGTCACCGACATCAGCCCGGGGATGGTCGAGGCGGCGCGCCGCAACGCCGCGGAGCTCGGCTTCGAGATCGACGGCCGGGTGGCGGACGCCGAGACGATCCCGTACGACGACGACACGTTCGACCTCGTCGTCGGGCACGCGGTGCTGCACCACATCCCGGACGTGGAGCGCGCGATCCGCGAGGTCGTGCGCGTGCTCAAGCCGGGCGGCCGGTTCGTCTTCGCGGGGGAGCCGACGACGATCGGCGACTTCTACGCCAGGCGGCTCGGCCGCGCGACCTGGTGGGCGACCACGCGCCTCACCCGGCTGCCGATGCTGCGGGAGGCGTGGGGACGGTCGCGCCAGGAGCTGGCCGAGCAGTCCGACGCCGCCGCACTCGAATGGGTCGTCGACCTGCACACGTTCGATCCCGAGCAGCTCGCCCGCACCTGCCTGCGTGCCGGCGCGGTCGACGTCGACACGAGGACGGAGGAGCTGGCGGCGGCGTTCTTCGGCTGGCCGGTGCGCACCTTCGAGGCCGCCGTCAACCGCGAGCGGCTCGGCTGGAACTGGGCGATGTTCGCGTACCGCACCTGGCAGGTGCTCTCCGACATCGACCAGAAGGTGCTCGCCAAGGTGTTCCCGCCCGAGGTCTTCTACAACGTGATGGTGACGGGGCTCGCACCGTGACCGAGGCGGCGGAGCACGACGAGATGATCCGCGCGAACGCCCGCAACTGGGACGAGCGGGTGGCGGTCCATATGGCCAGCGAGTTCTACGACCTCGCCGGGCTGCGCGACGGCGCGGATCGGCTCGCGCCGTTCGAGTACGACGAGCTCGGACCGCTCGCCGGTCGCAGCCTCGTCCACCTGCAGTGCCACATCGGCACCGACACCGTGTGCCTCGCCCGCGCCGGCGCGACCGCGGCCGGGCTCGACCTCTCGCCCGAGTCGGTCGCCGCCGCCAGGCGGATCGCGGCCGACTGCGGCGTCGAGATCAGGTACGAGGCCGGCGACGTCTACGACGCGGCCGACGTCTTCGGCGGCGAGCGCTTCGACGTCGTCTACACCGGCAAGGGCGCGCTGGTGTGGCTGCCCGACCTCGACCGCTGGGCGCGGACGGTCGCCGCGCTCCTGCGTCCCGGCGGGCTGTTGTACCTCGTCGAGTTCCACCCGCTGCTGCAGGCGCTCACGTACGGGCCGCAGCCGGAGGAAGGTCTGCTCCTCGAGTACGACTACCTGCCGGGTCGCGGTGCGGAGCGGCTCGACTCCCCGAACACGTACACCGACGGCCCGCACCTTTCGGGGCACACCGTCTCGTACCAGTGGACGCACGGCCTGGGCACCGTCGTCAACGGGCTGACCGGCGCGGGCCTGCGGATCGAGTCGCTCACCGAGCACGACGTCCTGCCCTGGCGACGGATCCCGGAGATGACACCGGCGGGGAACGGCTGGTGGCGGCTGCCCGGGTCGCGCCCGCGCGTCCCGGTGCTCTACTCGCTGCGCGCGGTGCGCGACTGACGCGGTAGTACGGTTGCAGGTCATGCGGCAGCGAGACCCGCGGCAGGCGCGCTTCCTGACCATGGCGTCGCTGCGCTGGGTCGTGCGCAACCGCGCGTGGACGCCGTTCTACCTGGTGCGGTACCTGCGGTTCCTGTGGCTCCGGCTGCGGCGCCCCTACGTCGTGACCGAGGGGTTCGTGTTCCTCGGCCGGCGGACGGAGATCTACGCGCGCAAGGGCTACGGCCGGCTGATCCTGGGACGCTGGACGCACTTCGGCGACGGCACGGCGATCCGCTGCCACGAGGGCAACCTGCGTGTCGGCGAGAAGACCGTGTTCGGCCAGGACGTGAGCGTCAACTGCTACCTGGACGTCGAGTTCGGCGCGGCCGGCCTGGTCGCCGACCGCGTCTACGTCGCGGACTTCGACCACCGCACCGACGACCTCGCCGTCCCCATCAAGGACCAGGGCATCGTCAAGCGGCCGGTGCGCGTCGGCGCGGACGTGTGGCTGGGCACCAAGTCGACCGTGCTCAAGGGCGTCGAGATCGGCCGCGGCAGCGTCGTCGGCGCCAACGCCGTCGTGACCAGGGACGTCCCCGCCTACGCGATCGTCGGCGGCGTCCCGGCACGGCTGATCCGGTCCCGGCTGCGGCCCGAGCCCCCGCCCGTGGTCATGAAGGCCCGTGGCGGGTACGACCGCAGGAAACCCCGGTGACCATGGCGGAGGCGGGCACCTACCCGGCCGAGTGGGAGGCCGACGTCGTCGTCGCGGACGGCGGCATCGTGCACCTGCGCCCGATCCGGCCCGACGACGCCCCCGCGCTCGTCGACCTCGTCGCCCGGTCCTCCGAGCGCAGCCGGTACCTGCGGTTCTTCGGCCCGCAGCGCGAGATCCCCGAGGCGCAGCTGCACCGGTTCTCGCACGTCGACTACGACGGACGGGTCGCGTTCGTCGTCGAGGTGGGCGGCGTCGTCGTCGCCGTCGCGAGGTACGAGCTGCTGCCGGGCGGCGGGACGGGCGAGCGGGAGGCCGAGGTGGCGTTCCTCGTCGAGGACGCGCAACAGGGCCGGGGGATCGGCACGGTGCTGCTCGAGCACCTCGCCGCCGCGGGCAGGGAGCGCGGCATCGCGAGGTTCGTCGCCGAGGTGCTGCCGGAGAACAACCGGATGGCGCGCGTCTTCCTCGACGCCGGGTACCGGCTCACCCGGAGGTACGAGGAGGGCCTGCTGCACCTGGAGTTCCCGATCGCGCAGACGGACACGTCCGTCGCCGTCTCGTACGAGCGGGCCGAACGCGCCGAGGCGCGCTCGCTCGCGCGGCTGCTGACCGCGCGGTCGGTCGCGGTCGTCGGCGCGAGCAACACGCCGGGCAAGGTCGGGTACGTCGTGCTGCGCGACCTGCTCGCGTTCGCGCGGGGCGACTCCGTCTACTCCGCCACCCCCGGAATCCCCGCCGGGCCGCGCGTGCACCCGGTGCATCCGGCCGCGGGGCAGGTGCAGGGCGTGCCGGCGTACCCGCGGGTGACGGACGTGCCCGGCGACGTCGACCTCGCCGTGCTCGCGGTGCCGGCAGGCGCCGTGCGCGAGGTCGTGGCCGACTGCGGCCGCAAGGGCGTGCACGGGCTCGTCGTCGTCTCGTCCGGCTTCGGCGAGCGCGGCGAGGAGGGTGCCGCGGCCGAGCGCGAACTCGTCGAGCTGGCCCGCCGGCACGGCATGCGCGTGGTGGGGCCGAACGCGCTCGGCGTCCTCAACACCGACCCGTCCGTGCGCCTCAACGCGACGCTGTCGACGGCGCCGCCGCCGCCCGGGCGGCTCGGGTTCTTCTGCCAGTCCGGCGCCCTGGGCGTCGCGATCCTCGCCGACGCGCGCAGCCGCGGCCTCGGCGTCTCGACGTTCGTCTCGGCGGGCAACCGCGCCGACGTCAGCGGCAACGACCTGTTGCAGTACTGGTCGTCCGACGCCCGCACCGAGGCGGTGCTGCTGTACCTGGAGACGTTCGGGAACCCGCGCAAGTTCGCGCGGCTGGCGCGCCGGCTGGCCCGGGCGAAGCCGGTCGTCGTGGTGAAGACTGGGCGGTACGCGGGAGTGAAGCCGGCGTTGGCCCGGCGCACCGTGCCGATGGCCGACGAGAGCCTCGAGACGATGTTCCGCTCCGCCGGCATCATCCGGGTCGAGACGCTCTCGCAGCTGTTCGACGTCGGCCAGTTGCTCGCGTACCAGCCGTTGCCGGCAGGCCCGCGGGTCGGCATCGTCGGCAACTCGTCCGCGCTCGCGCTGCTGGTCGCGGACGCCTGCCTCGCGAACGGTCTCACGCCCGTCGACGACGCGGTCGTCGACGTCGGTTCGGAGGGCACGCCCGCGGAGTTCCGGGCGGCGCTGGCCTCGGCGTACGCCGACGAGCGGGTCGACGCGCTCGTCGCCGTCTTCGTGCCCGCGCTGCAGACCGAGGGCATCGAGTACGCGCGGGTGCTCGCCGGCGTGGGTGACGGCCGGAAGCCGATCGTCTCCACGTTCCTCGGCGTCGAGGGCGTGCCCGAACCGCTGCGCCGGGTCGAGGACGGCGAGGTGCGGCGCGGTTCGGTCCCGTCGTACCCGTCGCCGGAACGCGCCGTGCTCGCGCTCGCCCGCGCGGAGGGCTACGCCCGCTGGCGGGAGCGGCCGGTGGGGACGGTGCCCGAGCTCGCCGGCCTCGATCCGCGGCGGGCGGCGGCCCTGGTCGACGGTGTGCTCGCCGCGGACCACGGCGGGCGCGAGCTGACCGGCCGGGAGACCCGCGACCTGCTCGCCGCGTTCGGCGTGGCGACGGAGGCCGGCGGGCCGGCGGAGGGCGTGGGCGTCGAGGCCGGCGTCGTCGACGACCCGTCGTTCGGCGCCGTGGTGAGCTTCGGCATCGCGGGCGTGGCGAGCGAGCTGTTCGCCGACCGCGCGTACCGGCCGCTGCCGTTGACGGACCGCGACGCGGCCGAGCTGGTGCGCGAGCCCCGGGCGTACCCGCTGCTGACCGGGTACGGCGGCAGGGCGGCCGCCGACCTGGACGCGGTCGAGGACCTGCTCCTGCGGGTGGCCCGGCTGGCCGACGCGGTGCCCGAGCTGCTCGAGCTCCACCTCGCCGTCCACGCCGCGCCGGACGGCGTCCACGTCCGCTCCGCCCGGGCGAAGGTGGGCCCGGCGACGTCACGGGTCGCTCCCGGTCCCCGCAGGCTGGCCCCGGCCGGCTGACGAGCGGGCCGCCTCGGCGTCGTCGGGGCCACAGCGACGGCCACGGATTGTGCACCCGTCGGGCGCTCGCGGCACCGTCGATCACGTTAACGTGATCGACGGTGACTTCACACGAGGCAGGACCCGGGTGAAGCCGCCGTCCGTCGTGGGATGCGGCCGAGCGGCCGGGTCAAGTCGGGAGCGGCCAAGTGAACTCACCGCCGACGCGCAGGGGCAGCGGCGTGGCGCACGGTTTCGGCTGCCTGCTCCGGGGGATCGGGTTCGTCACGCGGCGGCCGCGGCTCTGGGCGCTGGGGCTGCTGCCCGCGCTGGTGACGTTCGTCGTGCTGGCCGGTCTTGTCGTCGTGCTCGGCGTCTTCGTCGGCGACATCGTCGCGTGGGCCACGCCGTTCGCCGACGGCTGGTCGGCCGGTTTGCGCGACACCGTACGCGTGCTCCTCGACGTCGCCCTGGTGCTGCTCGCGGTCTGGGTCGAGGTGCTGGTGTTCGTCTCGCTGACGCTGGTGATCGGGCAGCCGTTCTACGAGCGGCTGTCGCGAGCCGTCGACGAGGAGTTCGGCGGCGCCCCGGCCGAGCCGGACGAGGCCTGGCACCGCGGCCTGCGCCGGGCGGTGCGCGAGACGCCCGCCGTGCTCGGCCGGACGCTGCCCGCGGGACTGCTCGTCTTCCTGGTCGGGCTGATCCCCGTGGTCGGGCAGACGGCGAGTGCCGTGCTCGGCGCCCTCGTCGGCGGCCGGTTCCTCGCGCTCGAGCTGATGGCGCCCGCGTCGGAGCACCGCGGCATGTACCTGCGCGAGCGGCTCGCCCTGGCGCGGGCGCACCGGCTGGACGTGTACGCGTTCGGCGTCCCCGTCTTCGTGCTCTTCCTGGTGCCGTTCGTGTCGGTGCTGTTGATGCCCGGCGCCGTCGCCGGGGCGACGCTGCTGGTACGGGAGCTGACGGAGGGCGCCGGCGCCCGGTTCGCGCCCGAGGCTACCGGTCGGTAACATAGCCGGTGAGGGTGCGCGCCGCAGGCACGTGCCCGATCTGGCAAGGTGACCGATGACGGCGCGTCGTCCGCGGCCGTCGGGACGCGAGCCTCGGAGGGCAATCGCCGGTATGAACATCGTCGTCTGCGTCAAGCAGGTACCTGACACGTACTCGGAACGGAAGCTCGACCCCGGTGACAAGACGCTCGACCGCGCGTCCGCCGACGGGGTCATCAACGAGCTCGACGAGTACGCCATCGAGGAGGCGCTCCAGCTCGCCGAGGCCACGAGCGGCACGGTCACCGTGCTCACCATGGGGCCGGAGAAGGCGGCCGAGTCGATCCGCAAGGCGCTGTCGATGGGTGCCGACAAGGCCGTGCACGTCGTCGACGACTCGCTGCACGGCGCGGACGCCGTGCAGACCTCGGCCGCGCTGGCCGCGGCGCTCGGCACGATGGAGTACGACCTCGTCGTGCTGGGCTCGGAGTCGACCGACGCGCGGATGAGCGTCGTGCCCGCGATGCTCGCGGAGCGGCTCGGGCTGCCCCAGCTCACCTACGCCAACAAGGTGGAGGTCGACGGCTCCGCGATCACCGTCCAGCGGCAGACCGAGTACGGCCACGACAGGGTCGAGGCCACGCTGCCCGCGGTGGTGTCGGTGGTCGAGAAGATCAACGAGCCGCGGTACCCGTCGTTCAAGGGCATCATGGCGGCCAAGAAGAAGGAGGTCGCGAGCCTCGGCGCCGGCGACCTCGGTCTCGCGGACTCCGACCTCGGCCTCGCCAACGCGGCCACCGAGGTCGTGGAGTTCACCCCGGCCCCGCCCAAGGAGAAGGGCGCGGTCGTCACCGACGAAGGCGACGGCGGCGTGCGGATCGCCGACTACCTCGCCGGCCAGAAGATCCTCTGAGGGGCGTGCGGAGCGAACATGAGTGAGATCCTCGTACTCGTCGACCACGCCGACGGCGCGGTCAAGAAGGTCACCCTCGAGCTGCTGACGCTCGCGCGCCGGTTCGGCGAGCCCGCCGCGGTGTTCGTCGGCCAGGGCTACGACAACGCGAAGTCCATCCTGGCCGAGTACGGCGCCACCAAGGTCTACGTCGCCGACGACGCCGAGCTCACCGACTTCGTCATCGCGCCGAAGGTCGCGGTGCTCGCGTCGCTGGTGCAGGACAAGCACCCCGCGGGTGTCCTGCTCCCGTCCAGCGCCGACGGCAAGGAGATCGCCGGCCGGCTCGCGGTACGCGTCGGCACCGGCGTCATCACCGACGCCGTCGACGTCCGCGAGGGGTTCGTCTGCGAGCAGTCGGTGTTCGGCGGCGCCACCGTGGTGCAGTCGAAGGTGCGCACGGGCGTGCCGGTCATCACGGTGCGGCCCAACTCCACGGCGCCCGAGGCCGCCCCCGGCGAGCCGGCCGAGGAGCAGGTCTCGGTCACCCTGTCCGACGCCGACAAGGCCGCGCGGATCACCGAGCGGGTCGAGGTGGAGAAGAGCGAGCGCCCCGACCTCGCGGAGGCGTCGATCGTCGTGTCCGGCGGCCGCGGCGTCGGCTCGGGCGAGAACTTCGCGATCATCGAGGCGCTGGCGGACGCGCTCGGCGCAGCCGTCGGCGCGTCCCGGGCGGCGACGGACGCGGGCTGGTACCCGCACCAGTTCCAGGTCGGGCAGACCGGCAGGACCGTCTCGCCGCAGCTGTACCTCGCCGCGGGCATCTCCGGCGCGATCCAGCACCGCGCCGGCATGCAGACGTCCAAGACGATCGTGGTCGTCAACAAGGACCCCGAGGCGCCGCTGTTCGAGATCGCCGACTTCGGCGTCGTGGGCGACCTGAACAAGGTCGTGCCGCAGCTCACCGAGGAAGTCAAGAAGCGCAAGGCCTGAGCCCGGCCCGAAGCCGGCAGGGGCACCCTGACCGCGTCATGCCCCGGTGAGGGTGCCCCTGTCGGGTTCCTGCCTAAGCTTGGTGCCGATGGCCTACCTCGACCACGCAGCGACGACCCCGATGCTCCCCGCGGCGATCGCCGCGATGACAGCCGAGCTCGGGAGGGTCGGCAACCCCTCCTCCCTGCACACCCCGGGCCGCGCCGCCCGCCGCGTCGTCGAAGAGGCGAGGGAGGCGCTCGCCGAGGGCGTCGGCGCCCGGCCCGGCGAGGTCGTGTTCACCTCGGGCGGCACCGAGGCCGACAACCTGGCGGTGAAGGGCCTGTACTGGTCCCGCGCGGCCGCGGACGGCCGCCGGCGCCGCGTCCTGGTCGGGGCGGGGGAGCACCACGCCGTCCTGGACGCCGCCACCTGGCTGGGCCGCGAGCAGGGCGCGCGGGTGGAGACGTTGCCCCTGGACGCCGTCGGCCGGGTGCGGCTCGACGCGCTGGCCGAGAGCCTGGCCCGCGATCCCGACGACGTCGCGCTGGTGTCGGTGCTGTGGGCCAACAACGAGGTCGGCACGGTTCAGCCGGTGGCCGAGATCGTCGGGCTCGCGCACTCGTACGGGGTCCCCGTGCACAGCGACGCGGTGCAGGCCGTGGGTCAGCTCGACGTCGACTTCGCCGCCAGCGGCCTCGACGCGCTCACCGTCACCGGCCACAAGATCGGCGGCCCGGTCGGCGCCGGGGCGCTCGTGCTGCGCCGCGACGCCGACGTGACGCCGGTGCTGCACGGCGGCGGCCAGGAGCGGGACGTCCGCTCCGGCACGCTGGACGCGGCGGCGTACGCCGGGTTCGCCAGGGCGATGACCGAGGTGGTGGCCCGCCGGGCCGACGAGCGGGAGCGGCTGGCCCTGCTGCGCGATGAGCTGATCCGCCGGGTCCGCGCCGCGGTGCCCGACGCCGAGCTGAACGGCGACCCCGACCCCGCAGGAAGGCTGCCGGGCAACGCGCACTTCTCCTTCCCCGGTTGCGAGGGCGACTCGCTGCTGCTCCTGCTCGACGCCCAGGACGTCTTCTGTTCCACCGGGTCCGCGTGTTCCGCGGGCGTCGCCGAGCCGTCGCACGTGCTGCTCGCGATGGGCGCGAGCGAGGAACGGGCGCGCGGCTCGTTGCGGTTCTCGCTCGGCCACACGTCCACGCAGGCCGACGTCGACGCCGTCGCCGCGGCGATCGGCCCGGCGGTCGAACGCGCCCGCCGCGCCGGCGTCGCGTCGCGCCGGGCGGCCGCCTCGTAGGCTGTCGGCGATGACAGTGTCTCCCGCCTGCCTCCCGCGCTCCGCTCCTCGCTCAGGTGCGGAGATCCCGCGCGTGCCAGGTCGCGTTCTCGCTGCGGTGCTCACGCGGGAGGCCGGCTCGTGACCTCGACGCTACGCGTGCTCGCCGCGATGTCCGGCGGCGTCGACTCCGCCGTGGCCGCGGCGCGCGCCGCCGACGCCGGGCACGACGTCACCGGCGTGCACCTGGCGCTGTCGCGCAACCCGCAGTCGTACCGCTCCGGTGCGCGCGGCTGCTGCACGCTGGAGGACGCGCGGGACGCGAGGCGCGCCGCCGACGTCATCGGCATCCCGTTCTACGTGTGGGACATGGCCGAGCAGTTCCACGCCTCCGTCGTCGACGACTTCCTCGACGAGTACGCCGCCGGCCGCACGCCGAACCCGTGCCTGCGCTGCAACGAGCGGATCAAGTTCGCGGCGGTGCTCGACAAGGCCCTGGCGCTCGGCTTCGACGCCGTCTGCACCGGCCACTACGCGATCCTGCGCGACGGCGCCCTGTACCGCGCGGTCGACCCCGACAAGGACCAGTCGTACGTGCTCGGCGTGCTGACGGCAGAGCAGCTGGCGCACGCGATGTTCCCGCTCGGCGACACCCGCAAGACCGACGTGCGGGCCGAGGCCGAGCGCCGCGGGCTCGCGGTGGCCGACAAGCCGGACAGCCACGACATCTGCTTCATCCCGAGCGGCGACACGGCGGGCTGGCTCGTCGACCGGCTCGGCTCGGCGCCGGGCGACGTCGTCGACGAGGACGGCCGGGTCGTCGGCGGCCACGACGGCGCATACGCCTACACCGTCGGGCAGCGCAGGGGACTCGGCCTCACCCGTCCGGCGCCGGACGGGCGGCCGCGGTACGTGCTGGCGGTCCGGCCGGTCGAGCGGACCGTCACCGTAGGGCCGCGCGAGGCACTGCGGGTCGACCGCATCGTCGGCGTCCGCCCGCGGTGGGCGGGCGCGGTGCCCGTCGGGCCCGTCGAATGCCACGCGCAGCTGCGCGCGCACGGCGAGGTGCACCCCGCCGTCGCGGAGCTCGCCGGCGGCGAGCTCGCCGTGTCGCTGGCCGAGCCGGTCGAGGGCGTCGCTCCCGGCCAGGCCGTGGTGCTCTACGCCGGCGACGAGCGGGTCATCGGCTCGGCGACCATCGACCGCACCCGGCGCGCGGCCGAGGTCTCCGCGTGAGTCGGCTGCCCCTCGTCGCCTGGGACGTGGACAAGACGTTGATCGAGGCGGGGCCGGCCGGCAGCGAGATCATGGACGTCGCCGTCAGCCGGACGTTGGAGCGCGTGCTCGAGCACGAGGTCCGGTTCGGCGGCAAGACCGACCCGCGCATCGCCGCGGAGATCCTCGCCGCCGGCGGCGTCCCGCTGCCGCACGACGGGCACGTCGCCACCGTGCTCGCCCATCTCGAGGACGTGCTGCGTGAGCGCGCGCACCTGCTCGCCGAACAGGGCCGGGTGCTGCCGGGCGTCCGGGAGACGCTGAAGCGGCTGCACGACCTCGGCGCCGTGCAGACCGTGTTGACCGGCAACATCCGGCCGAACGCCCTCGTCAAGGTCGCGGCGTTCGGGCTGGACGAGTTCCTCGACCTGGAGATCGGCGCGTTCGGCAGCGACCACGCGTCGCGTCCGCGGCTGTTGCCGCTCGTACTCGAGCGTGCGGCGCTGAAGTACGGCCACGCCTGGACACCGGACCGCACCTGGGTCGTCGGCGACACCGAGTTCGACCACGAGTGCGCGGTCGCGTCCGGTGCCCGCTGCCTGCTCGTCGCCACCGGCAGGGTCGACTACGACACGCTGAGCGCGCTCGGCGCCGACGCCGTCCGGCACGACCTGTCCGACGTCGACGCCGTGGTGTCGCTGCTCAGCTCTGCGTGAGCCGGTCGAAGGCCCAGATACTCGTCTTCGCGCCGAGCAGCCGGATCGGCAGCAGGTCGGTGCGGCGCAGCCCGGGCGGCACCGCCGGCCGCGGCAGGTCGGGGACGAGCAGCACGACCCGCCCGCCTGGGCGGGTGACCCGCGCCGCCTCCGCGACGACGGCGCGCAGCCACGCGGTGCGGTCTCCGGGCACCCGGTACTGGCGGCCGAACGGCAGGTTGCCGACGTACGCGGCCACGCCCGCGTCGGCGACGTCGAGATGCCTCGCGTCGCCGGTACGCACCGAGGCCGCGGGGACGTTCTCGGCGGCCGCGCGTACCGCGTCCGGGTCGATGTCCACGCCGGCGGGACGCCAACCGACGGCGGCCGCCTCGGCGAGGATCGTGCCGGAACCGCAGCACCCGTCGAGCAGAGTGCCGTCGGGCGCGCCGGCGAGCCGCACCATCGCCGCCGCGACGGCGGGACGCAACGCGCCCTCGCGCTCGACCCGCCTGCCGTCGCGCCGGCGCATCGCGGCGCCGGACAGCCGGAGCCCGGCGACGAACCGGCCGGGCCGGTACTCGACCGCCCAGGCCTCGAGCCGTGCCGGGTCGTCGCCGCGCCAGCGCGGCCGATCCCGTCCGATCGTCTCGGTGAGCCGCCGGCGCAGCTCGGTGCGGAGGAACCCGCGTTCGTCCAGTACCCGCGCCACGACGCGGAACGTCAGCGACGCGGTCAGCGGGCCCGCCTCCTCGGCCCAGGCGGAAAGCGCCTTCTGCACGAGCTCGCCCTGCCACAGCCGGCGCGCCACCGCCGCGGCCGAGTCGCCCTCGCCCCGACGTGCGTGCCCGACCTCGACGAAGACGTCCTCGGCGGTCCGGAGCCCGAGCGTGGCGGCGCGGGCGCCGCGCCCGGCGGTGAGCCGCACCACGTCCGACCGGCCGTCGTCACCCGCCTCGCCGGCCGCGAGCCCGGGCGTCTCGTCGATCTCGCCGCGGAGCGCCGGCGCGAGGCCCGGCACGGTCAGCGCGAACATCGGCGTGCCGCCGGCGTGTTGCCGCGCGCGGTCGCGGGAACCGCGTCGTGCCATGGCTCTCCCTTGCGGAGCGTGAACGCCGGGTGTCGTAACGGTAGCTGGCGGGTGTCCTCTGATGACAGGATGTCCCGAGCATCGCACGGTACGGGACGAGGGGGTCCCCCATGGGACGACAGCAGGGTGTGCCGCGGGACGGTCAGGGTGGTCTGAGCAGGCGCGGCTTCCTGCGCGCCGGCGGCGTCGGGCTCGGCTTGGCCGCGGGCGTGCCACTGCTCGACGCATGCGGCTTCGGTGGCGGGACGAAGAAGGACTCGGGGCCGGGCGCGGGCGCCGTAACCGGCAGCTTCGACTGGAAGAAGCAGAAGGGCAAGACGATCCGGCTGCTGATGAACAAGCACCCGTACACCGATGCGCTCGTCAAGCACCTGCCGGAGTTCCAGCAGAAGACCGGCGTCAAGGTGCAGGTGGACCAGTTCCCCGAGACCAACTACTTCGACAAGGTGACGCTCGAGCTCAAGTCGCGCCAGGGCCACTACGACGCGTTCATGCTCGGCGCGTACATGGTCTGGCAGTACGGCCCGCCCGGGTACCTCGAGGACCTCGACCCCTGGATCAAGAACTCCGCGGCCACCAACGCCGACTTCCAGCCCGACGACTTCTACCCGAACCTGTGGAAGGCCGGGCAGTGGGACTTCCAGAACGGTGACCCGCTGGGGACCGGCGGCAAGCAGTGGATGCTGCCATGGGGCTTCGAGACGAACACGATCTGCTACCGCAAGGACGTGTTCAAGAAGCTGGGCCTGCAGCCGGCGCAGAGCTTCGACGAGCTGATCGACCAGGCCGCGACCATCAAGAAGAAGGCGTCCGGCGCGGGTTTCGGCAACATGTACGGCATCGCCCTGCGCGGCGACAAGGAGTGGGCGACCATCCACCCCGGCTTCATGTCGATGTACTCCCGCGAGGGGCTGCACGACTTCAAGGTCGACGGCGGCAAGCTCGTGCCGCAGATGAACACGCCCGAGGCGATCGACTTCCAGGCCAAGTGGGCGAAGATGGCGCGCACCGGCGGGCCCGCCGGGTGGACGTCGTACACGTGGTACACCGCGTCGAGCGACCTCGGCGCCGGCAAGGCGGCGATGCTCTTCGACGCCGACATCGCGGCGTACTTCCAGGACACCGGCACGCCCGCCGCGGGGAAGCTGGCCTGGTATCCCGGCCCGAAGGGGGCGGACGGCTCGCTCGCGACGAACATGTGGATCTGGTCGCTCGCCATGAACAGCGCGTCGAAGTCCAAGCCCGCGGCGTGGCTGCTGCTGCAGTGGGCCACCTCGAAGGAACACCTGCTCTGGGGTGCGACGAAGATGCAGCACATCAACTCGGTGCGCAAGTCGGTGGCCGAGTCGGGCGCGTACCGCAAGCGGCTGGCGAAGGCGACGAACTTCATCGAGACCTTCGACACGATCATCGACCAGACGAAGATCCAGTTCACCCCGCAGAAGAACTTCTTCGACGCCACGACGTCGTGGGCGGGCGCACTGGAACAGATCTACGGCGGCGCCGACGCGAAGAAGACGTTGGACTCCCTGGCGTCGCAGCTCGAGCAGTCCGTGAACGGCTGATGGCGGGACCGGCGCTGGCCCCGGACGCCGGGACGCGGGAGAGTGGGGGCGCGGTCGTCCTGCCGAGCAGGCGGAGCCGGCTGCGCCCGTACCTGCTCGCCGTTCCCGCGGTGATCGTCTGCGTCGGGATCCTGTACCCGTTCTTCGTCGGGGTGGGCTACACGCTCTACAACTTCTCCGACGTCAACCCGCAGCCGAGCTTCGTCGGCCTGCGCAACTACGTCCAGATCCTGGGCAGCGGCACGTTCTGGCACTCCGCGTTCGTGACGGTCGTGTTCACGCTCGTCGCGACCGGGGTCGAGACCGTCCTCGGCGTCGGCGTCGCGCTGTTGCTGCACCGCTCGACGCCGCTCGGCCGGGTGCTCGAACGCGTGCTGATCGTGCCGTTGATGGTCGCCCCGATCATCGCGTCCATCATGTGGAAGCTGCTCGTGCTGCCCGAGGTCGGCTGGATCCGTCCCCTCGTGGCGTCGCTCGGGGTGCGCGGCTACAGCGGCACCGACCACCCGTTCGCGGCGTTCTTCTGGTCCGTCGTGGTGGACGTGTGGCTCTACACGCCGTTCGTCGCGATCCTCGCGCTGGCCGGCCTGCGCTCGCTGCCCGGGTCGCCGTTCGAGGCGGCGGCGGTCGACGGCGCGCGGTGGTGGCTGACGTTCCGCCGGCTCACCCTGCCGATGCTCTGGCCGTACATCCTGGTCGCGGTCATCTTCCGCTCGATGGACTGCCTGAAGGTCTTCGACATCATCTACGGCCTCACGGCGGGCGGCCCGGGCGACGCGACGACGACGCTGCAGATCAACGCCTACCTGGAGGCGATCACCTACGCGAGGTACAGCCGTGGCATGACGTTCATGATCGTGCTGTGGGTGGCGGTGTACCTGATCGCGTTCGTCCTCGTCCGGTACCTGAACAAGGTGCAGCGGCGGGCCGCGGAGGTGTGAGGATGCGAAGGAACCGTGTGGGTGACCGGCTGGCCGATCTCGGCCTGGTCGTCTACTTCGCGTTCTCGCTGCTGCCGGTGCTGTTCATCGTCCTGCTCAGCCTGAAGAGCAACGCCGAGCAGACCTCGACGTACCTGCGGTTCCGGCCGACGCTGCAGAACTTCGAGACGGTGCTCGGCATCGGCGAGGGCGGCTCGTCGTACCTGCGGTTCCTGCTCGCCACGCTGATCTGCTCGGTCGGCGCGGTGGCCGTGTCGCTCGTGATCGGGATACCGGCCGCGTACGCCGCCGCCCGCTACCGGTTCCGCGGCAGCGACAGCCTCATGTTCACGCTGCTGAGCTTCCGGTTCGCGCCCGAGCTCGTCGTCATCATCCCGTTGAGCGTCGTCTACCAGCAGCTCGGCCTGTACGACACGTACGTCGGCATGATCTGGGTGCTGCAGCTGGTCACGATGCCGCTCGTCGTGTGGATCCTGCGCTCGTTCTTCGCCGAGCTGCCTCCGGAGCTGGAGCAGGCCGCGCTGCTCGACGGCTACACCCGGCTGCAGGCGTTCGGCAAGGTCGTGCTGCCGCTCGTCCGCCCGGGCATCGCGGCCGTGTGCCTGCTCGCGTTCATCTTCGCCTGGAACAACTTCATCTTCCCGTTCACGCTCACCTCCAGCCACGCGCAGACGGTGACGGTGAGCACGCTCGGCTTCCTCGGCGGCAACCAGGCGCGGTTCAACGTGGTCGCCGCCGGTGCGGTCATGGCGGCGCTCCCGCCGCTCGTGCTGGCGCTGTTCATCCAGCGCTACCTCGTCCGCGGCCTGTCGTTCGGGGCGGTGAAGGGCTGATGGCGCGCCTCGTCCTCGAGCACGTCGGCAAGAGCTTCGGCCGGGTCGTCGCGCTCGACGGCGTCTGCCTCGACGTCGCGGACGGAGAGTTCTTCTGCCTGCTAGGCCCCTCCGGCGCGGGCAAGACGACGACGCTGAAGGTCACGGCGGGGCTCGAGGCCGCCGACCGCGGCCGCGTGCACCTGGACGGCCGGGACGTCACGTCGGTCGAGCCGACCGAGCGCGAGCTCGCCATGTGCTTCGAGAGCTACGCGCTCTACCCGCAGCTGGACGTGTTCGGCAATCTCGCGTCGCCGCTCCGCTCGCCGAGATACCGGCTGCCGGCGGACCAGGCGAGGGCGCGGGTCACCGAGGTCGCCGGCCTGCTCGGCATCGAGCCGCTGCTCGACCGCCGGGTCACCCAGCTGTCCAACGGCCAGCGACAGCGGGTGGCGCTCGGCCGCGTGCTGGTGCGGCCCGCCGCCGCCCGGCTGCTGGACGAGCCGCTCGCGCACCTCGACGCCAAGCTGCGGGCGACGATGCGTGCCGAGCTGAAGTCGATAACCGAACGCGGGCCGATCACGACCGTCTACGTCACCCACGACTACGTCGAGGCGCTCGCGCTCGCCGACCGGATCGGCGTCCTGCACCGCGGCCGGATCCTCCAGGTCGGCACGCCCGAGCAGCTGTGGCGCGAGCCCGTGAACGCGTACGTGGCCGAGGCGTTCGGCAAGCCGCGCATCAACATGGTCGACGGGACCGTGGTCGACCGCGACGGCGGCAGGGCGTTCGTGCCCGCGGACGGTGCCTTCGCGGTGCCGGTGCCGGGCGCGGACGTCGACCGGGGCGAGCCGGTGCGGCTCGGGGTGCGCCCGCGCGACCTGCGCCTGCAGGCCGGCGCCGGCGACCCGCCCGCGGGCCTCGCCCGGCTGGACGGCACGGTCTACGTCACCGAGCACCTCGGCCGGCAGGCCGAGGTCACCGTCCGGGCGGGTACGACGACGCTGTCGGTCATCGTGCCGCGCACGCTCGCCGACGGGCTGGCCCTCGACGACAAGGTGGCGCTGCTCGTCGACCCGGCGCGGGTGCACGTGTTCCTCGCCGGCGAGGAGGGAAGGCGGGTGAGTGCCTCCCGATGAGTGAGCTGAAGCTGTCCGGCGTGCACAAGGTCTACGCCACGAAGGGGCGCCCGGAGGTCCACGCCGTCCGCGGCATGGACCTCGAGGTGGGAAGCGGCGAGCTGGTCGGCCTGCTCGGCCCGTCCGGGTGCGGCAAGTCCACGACGCTGCGGATGATCGCGGGGCTCGAGGACGTCACCCGCGGCGACATCACGGTCGGCGGGACGTCGATGGTGGGGCGAAGCCCGCAGCAACGCAACGTCGGCATCGCGTTCGAGAACTACGCGCTCTACCCGCCGCTGTCCGTTCGCGACAACATCGCGTTCGGCCTGGCGGCGCGCGGCATGCGCGAGCAACGCAGGCGGATCGCCGAGGTGGCCGAGCGCATCGGCATCACCGAGATCCTGGACGCGATGCCGGCCGCCCTGTCGTCCGGGCAGAAGCAGCGGGTCGCGCTCGCCCGCGCGATCGCCCGCGAGCCGGACGTGCTGCTGCTCGACGAGCCGCTGTCGCACCTGGACGCCGCGCAGCGCGACGTCACGCGTCGCGAGCTGCGCCGGTTGCAGCAGGAGCTCGGCTACACCACGATCCTCGTCACGCACGACCAGGAGGAGGCGCTGAGCCTCGCCGACCGCGTGGTGGTGATGGACGACGGGGTGGTGAAGCAGGTCGCCGGCCCGGACGAGATCTACGACGACCCCGCCGACCTGTTCGTCGCGCAGTTCGTCGGCGAGCCGGCGATGAACCTGCTGCACGGGCGGCTCGACGGCGACCGGGTGCGGGTCGGCGGGCTGACCTTGCCGGCCGGCCTCGGCGCACGGCCCGCGGCCGACGTCGTGGTCGGTGTGCGCCCCGAGGACGTCGCGCTCGTCGACGCGGACGCCGCGGCGGGCAGCGGCACGGTCGTCGTGTACGAGGACCTGCTGGAGTACGGGCTGGTCACCGTCGAGCTGCCCGGCGTGCCGGAACGGCTGGCCGTGCAGGGCGAGAGCGGCCTTACCCTGGCCGGGGGCGATACCGTGCGCCTGGCGTTCGCGAGCGAGCGGGTGTTCGTCTTCGACCCGGAGACCGGCGAGCGGTTGCGCTGACACGAGGGGGCCGGCATGTTGCTGCAGGAGGAGCGCGAGCAGGTCGTCGACTTCTCGCTGCGGATGCTGCGCGACGAGCTGACGGTGGGCACGTCGGGGAACATCAGCGTGCGCAGGGACGAGCTGGTCGCGATCACGCCGAGCGGCGTCGACTACCGTGCTCTCACGCCCGGCTCGGTCTGCGTGATCGACCTGGACGGCGAGGTGGTCGACGGCGCGATGCGGCCGTCGACCGAGGTGCCGATGCACACCACGGTCTACCGCGAGTACGGCGCGGGCGCGGTCGTGCACACGCACCCGCTGTACGCCTGCACGCTGTCCGCGGTCTGCGACGAGCTGCCCGCCGTGCACTACATGGTCGCGCTGCTCGGCGGCCCGGTGCGCGTCGTGCCGTACGCGACCTACGGGACGCCCGAGCTCGCGGCGAACAGCGTCGCCGGGCTCGCCGGCGGCCACACGGCGGTGATCCTGCAGAACCACGGCGCGACGACGACGGGCGACAGCCTCGGCGAGGCGTACCTGCGCAGCGAGTACCTCGAGTGGATGTGCCGGATGTACTACCAGGCCAAGCTCTACGGCACGCCGAACATCCTGCCCGACGACGAGATCGCGAGGGTCGTCGACAAGCTGCGCGGCTACGGCCAGCGCTGAGTCAGCAGGACCGGACCCGGCGCCCGCCGCCGGGCAGCGCCAGATAGCCGCCGGAGACGTACATGCCGGGCGCGACGCGATACCACGCGGCGGTCGTGCCCACCGGGCCCGCGACGCGCTGGCCGCTCACCCGGCAGGCCACCGCGACGGACGCGCCGTCGGCCGCGGTGCCGACGACCGGCGCCGACGTGCTCGCGCCGTGGCGGACGTTGAGCATGCCCTCCGGCGAGCTGACCCGGGCCTGCGGGTTGGAGCCCGTCCAGAGGTAGGTCACCGTCACCCACGAGTTGTCCTCGAGCTTCAGGTCCTTCCAGAAGGTGCCGTCGGCGAGGTCGATGCCGGCCGGGTTGACGACCTTGCGGCCGGAGGCGTCCTTGCCCTTGTGGTAGCCGTCGTAGTACGCCGCCTCGGCCTCCGGCCGGCCGCGGGGGAGGTCCTGCCAGGTCTCCCGGCGGTTCTTCGGGTTCCAGTAGTCGTCCTTGATGTTCCACGGGCCGACGTCCCAGACGGACGCCCACGCACACCTGCTCGACGTACAGACCTTGACGCTGTAGTCGTCGCTGCCCTTGTCGGAGAGCGCCCGCGCGGAGGGCAGCGCGACGAACCGGTCGTTCTTC
Source organism: Streptosporangiales bacterium (assembly GCA_036378185.1). GTDB lineage: Bacteria > Actinomycetota > Actinomycetes > Streptosporangiales > WHST01 > WHST01. Next base: position 88,161 of record DASUWX010000234.1, read on the forward strand.
CTGATCTTGTGGCCGTTCGCGGTCGTGCCGCCGACGAGCCCCTCGCGGGTGGCGTAGACCTTCGCGCGATAGGGCTTCGTCGCCAGCCGGCGCCCCGCCGCCACGGCCGGCCCCGGCGTCACCCCGACCCCGCGGACCGTCGGCCCGTCGCCGGCGGCCGCGGCGAGCGCGACGCGGACCTGGACGGTGCGGCTCGCGACGGGCAGTGCCGTCGGCCTGCCGGCCGTCGCCTCGGTCCACTCCGACCAGCCGCCGGCGTCGAGCCCCGCCCGCACCCAGAGCGTGACCGAGGCCCCCGCGGGGACGGTGGCGTCGCGGTCCAGCGTGACCCGCTGGACCCTGTGGCCGAGCCGCACGGCTCGCAGCGAGGCGAAACCGGTGCGGCCGGTGAGCCGGAGCGACCCGTCGACGCCGCGGACGTGCGTCGAGCCCGGCGTGGGCGTCAGGGCCAGGCTCCGGCTGCCGGGCGCGGTGCCGTCGGCGCCGGCGGGCGTGCCGACGGCGAACGGCAGGGCGAACGCGGCGGCCACGGCGGTGAGCAGGACGGGAAGGCGACGCACGGGAAGGCTCCGTTACTGGTGTGATTGATGTGACTCCTGTGATTACTGAGAGTACTCAACCGAGCCGGAATCGTCACGCCTCGGAGTAACTGGCCGGGTCAGCGGTGCCGGACGACGGCCGCCGAGTGCGGGGGAAGCCGCAGGTCACGGCCGGTGAGTGCCACCTCTGGCTCGGTACCGACGGCCAGTTCGCCGCGGTCCCCGAGCCGGTGCCGCACCCGGGCGGCGGTGAGGTTGGCGAGCACCGTCCACCGCTCGGTCGGCGCCTGCCGCACGTACCCGAGCACGCCCCGCGCGGTGTGCAGCAGCCGGACGGTTCCCTCGCGCAGCGCCCGGCTGTCCCTGCGGACGTGGAGCAGCCGCCGGTACAGCTCCAGCAGCGACCCGGCCCGCCCCGTCTGCGCGGCGACGTTCCGGCCCGGGACGTGGCCGATCGGCAGCCAGGGGACGACCTCGGGCGGGCAGAAGCCGGCGCCCGGCGCGTCCGTCCAGGGCATCGGCGTGCGCATCTCGTCGCGGTTCACCCGGCGGCGCAGCCGGCGCGCGAGCGCGTCGGGCAGCCACCACAGCAGTTCGCGAACGATGGGGTCCTGCGCGTCCCGCAGCGGCACGCGCGTGTTCGGCACGCCGATCTCCTGGCCCTGGTAGACGCACGCCACCCCGCGCAGCGTGAGCAGCAGCACGGCCAGGACACGGGCCTTGCGCAGGTCGCCGCCGAGGCGGTCGATGCTGCGCGACTGGTCGTGGTTCTCCAGTGCGTACGCCGGTTGCAGGGGCCAGGGGAACGCCGCCTCGTGCTTGCGGATCAGGCCGCGGAAGAACCGGGCGTCGTACCGGAACCCGAGCAGGTCGAACAGGAACACCAGGTGCAGCCCGTGCCCGCCGCCGAGGTACCTGACGAGGACGTCGCTGTGCCCGAACACCTCGCCGAGCAGGATCCGTTCCGGCGGGGGCGCGGCGTCGGTCACCGACCGCAGCTCGCGCGCCAGGGCGAAGTTGTCCTCTGTGTTCTCGTTGTACGTGCGCCGCCAGACGTGCGGGATGTCGCCGTCGCCGATGGTGAGATGCAGCGGGTTGTCGCGCAGCGCCTCGTCCTTCATGATCGTGCCGAACAGGTCGAGCCGGAACCCGTCGACGCCGCGGTCGAGCCAGAACCTCGCGACGTCGAACATCTCCTCCCGCACCTGCGGGTTGCGCCAGTTGAGGTCGGGCTGCCAGGGCAGGAACGACGCCAGGTACCACTGCCGCCGACCGGCGGACCACTGCCAGGCCGAGCGCAGTTCGAGGTTGGACCGCCAGTTGTTGGGCGGCCGGCGCCCGTTCCGCCCGCGCCCGTCGCGCCAGATGTACCAGTCGGCCTTCGGGCCGGTCCTGGACCGGCAGGACTCGCGGAACCACGGGTGCTCGTCCGAGGTGTGGTTGAGGACGAGGTCGAAGACGACCCGCATCCCGCGGCGGTGGCACTGGTCGATCAGGTCGTCGGCGTCGGCGAGCGTGCCGTACTCGGGCGCGACCGCACGGTAGTCGGTGATGTCGTAGCCGAAGTCGCGCTGCGGGCTGGCGAAGAAGGGCGACACCCACACCGTCTCGGCCCCGAGGTCACGGATGTGGTCGAGGCGGTCGATCAGCCCGCGCAGGTCACCGACGCCGTCGCCGTTCCCGTCCGCGAACGAACGGGGATACACCTGGTACACGGTCGTTCCCTGCCACCATGCCATGCACGCCTCGCTCCCACGCCGCTGCCGCTCCTCGGAATGATCACGATATGTAGGGTTGTCCCGGCTTCCCTCGTTCAATAGACCTGGGAAGCAAGGACGTCCACTTATCGTGATCATTCCGGGGAGTGCGCCGCAGTGACGAACGAACTCCCGTGGCGACCGGGTTCCGCGACCGGGATCGGGTCGTGGCCCGGCGACGACCCGCTCGAGACCGCGCGCACGGTCGTGGGGGAGCTGCCCGACCTGCCGTACCTGCCCGAGCTGCCCGGCCGCGGGCCGGGCGCCGACATGGTCGGCCGGACGGCCGCGAACCTGCTCGCCGGGCTCGACGTCGACCTGCAGCCGGCGGGCTGGCGCCTGGTCGACCGGCCGGGCGTCGACGCCCGCCGCGCCCGGTCGATGTTCGGGCACGACCTCGACGCGTTCGAGGAGGCGGCGGAGGGTTACTCCGGGCCGGCCAAGGTGCAGCTGTGCGGCCCGTGGACGCTCGCCGCACGACTCGAACTGCCGCGCGGCGGCCCGGTGCTCGCCGACACCGGCGCACGCAGGGACGTCGCCGCGTCGCTCGCCGAGGGCGTGGTCGAGCACGTCGCCGACGTCCGTCGCCGGCTGCCGGGCGCCGTGCCGCTCGTGCAGCTGGACGAGCCGATGCTGCCCGCCGTGCTCGCGGGGACGGTGCCGACGGCGAGCCGGTTCTCCCGCGTCGAACCGGTGGAACAGCAGCTCGCCGTCGCACCGCTCGCCGACCTCGTCGCCGCGGTCGAGGGCGCGGGCGGCTGGCCGCTCGTGCACTGCTGCGCCCGTGACGTCCCGCTCCGGCTGCTGCACGACGCCGGCGCGCGGGCCGTCGCACTGGACCCCGCCCTGCTCACCGCCGACGCCGACGACGAGGTCGGCGAGCTGGTCGAGGCCGGCCTCGGGCTGCTGCTCGGCGCGGTGCCTGCCACCGATCCGGGCACCGAGCCGTCCGTCGACGACGTCGCGGGACCGGTCCGCGAGCTGTGGGGGCGCATCGGCCTCGCCGAGGAGCTGCTCGCCAGCCGGACCGCGGTGACGCCGTCCTGCGGCCTGGCCGGCGCGTCACCGGCATGGGCGCGCCGGGCGACCGCGCTCACCGTCCGGACGGCACGCACGCTCGCCGGCCTCGAGGCCCCGAACGAGCACTAGCCGGCACGATCGCGATCGCGCACCGGTTGACCACGATCGTCCGCGCCGCCACGACCGGTGAGGGCGCCCCTCACCGCGTCGAACGGCCGGGGATGTCGGACCCGCTCGGTAACGTAGCTCCATGACCGAGGATCTCGAGCGCGCGGCACGGGCCCAGGCGCAGGCTACGGGCAGCGAGCCCGACGTACCCGCGGATGCGCGCCGGCGGCACGCCGAGCTGTCCAGGGAGATCGAGGACCACCGGTACCGGTACTACGTGCTCGACCGGCCGGTCGCGTCCGACGCGGAGTTCGACGCGCTGTTCCGCGAGCTGCAGGGCCTGGAGGAGCGGTACCCCGCGCTGCGCACGCCAGACTCGCCGACGCAGAAGGTCGGCGGCGCCATCTCGACCGAGTTCACCGAGGTCGAGCACATCGAGCGGCTGCTGAGCCTCGACGACGCGTTCAGTGACGACGAGCTGGTCGCGTGGGTCACGCGCGTCGAGAAGGAGTTCGGCGGGCCCGGCGGGGATTCCGGGGGAGGATTCTCGGTCCCGCTGCTCTGTGAGCTGAAGATCGACGGGCTGGCGGTCGACCTCGTGTACGAGAACGGCTACCTCGTCCGCGGCGCCACCCGCGGCAACGGCCGGGTCGGCGAGGATGTCACCGCGAACATCCGCACCATCGACGCGGTCCCGGTGCGGCTGCAGGGCGACGACGTGCCCGAGCTGCTCGAGGTGCGCGGGGAGGTCTTCTTCGAGGTCGAGAAGTTCGAGCAGCTCAACGCCAGCCTGGTCGAGGCGGGCAAGGCGCCGTTCGCCAACCCGCGCAACTCGGCGGCCGGCTCGCTGCGGCAGAAGGACCCGCGGATGACCGCCCGGCGCCCGCTCTCCATCCTGCTGCACGGCGTCGGCGCGCGCCGCGGCTGGAACCCCACGCACCAGTCGAAGGCGTACGCCGACCTCGCCCGCTGGGGGCTGCCGGTGAGCAACCGGTTCCGGGTCTGCTCGGGCCTGGACGAGGTGCGCGGCTACATCCGCGAGTACGGCGAGAAGCGGCACCAGCTCGAGCACGAGATCGACGGCGTCGTCGTCAAGGTCGACGAGATCGCGCTGCAGCGGCGGCTGGGCGCCACGTCGTCGGTGCCGCGCTGGGCGATCGCGTTCAAGTTCCCGCCCGAGGAGGTCACCACCAAGCTGCTCGACATCCAGGTGAACGTCGGGCGCACCGGCCGCGTGACGCCGTTCGCGGTAATGGAGCCCGTGCAGGTCGCCGGCTCCACCGTCTCGCTGGCCACGCTGCACAACGCCGGCGAGGTGCGCCGCAAGGGCGTGCTGATCGGCGACACCGTCGTGCTGCGCAAGGCGGGCGACGTCATCCCCGAGGTGGTGGCGCCGGTCGTCGACCTGCGCAGCGGCGACGAGCGCGAGTTCGTGATGCCCACGCACTGCCCCGCATGCGGCACGGAGCTGCGCCCGGAGAAGGAGGGCGACGCCGACATCCGCTGCCCCAACACCCGCAGCTGCCCGGCGCAGCTGCGGGAGCGGCTGTTCCACCTCGCCGGGCGGTCCGCATTCGACATCGAGGTGCTCGGCTACCAGGCGGGCGCGGCGCTGCTCGACGGCGGGCTCGTCCAGGACGAGGGCGACCTGTTCTCGCTGACCGAGGACGACCTGCTCACCGTGGAGTTCTTCCGCACCAAGGACGGCAAGCTGTCGGCCAACGCGCGCAAGCTGCTCGACAACCTGGAGCAGGTGAAGACGCGGCCGCTCGCACGCGTACTGGTCGCCCTGTCCATCCGGCACGTCGGGCCGACGGCGGCGGTCGCGTTGGCGCGCACGTTCGGCGACGTCGCGAAGATCGACGCCGCGAGCGAGGAGGAGCTCGCCGACGTCGACGGCGTCGGGCCCACCATCGCGGCCGCGGTCCGCGAGTGGTTCTCGGTCGACTGGCACCGCGACATCGTCCGGAAGTGGCGCGAGGCCGGCGTCCGGATGGCCGAGGAGGTCACCGACACCGGGCCCAAGCCGCTCGAGGGCATCAGCGTCGTGGTCACCGGCACGCTCACCGACTTCAGCCGCGACGAGGCCGCCGACGCGATCGTCAGCCGCGGCGGCCGGTCCACCGGCTCGGTGTCGAAGAAGACGTCGTTCGTCGTCGTCGGCGACAACCCCGGCACGAAGGCCGCCAAGGCGGAGTCGCTCGGCGTGCCCATCCTCGACGAGGCGGCGTTCCACGTCCTGCTCGACGATGGCCCGGACGCCGCCCGCGAGCGCGCCACCGTCCCCGCCGCCGAGAGCTGAGCCACGCGGCGGCCCGGTCGAGCCCGGCGCACCGAGTCGACGCCCGAGGGCCCCGTCGATCACGTTCACGTGATCGACGGGGACTTCACACGATGCGGGACCCGTGTGAAGTCACCGTTCGTCGTGTGAACGGAAGGTCAGGCCGCCAGGCCGTGCTCACCGAGCGGGCCGACGCGCAGGCCGAGCTCGCCGATGCGCTCGAGCAGCGGCGGCACCGCCGCGAGCGTCGCGTGCCACGAACCGGGCGCGGACGTGCGGTCGGAGTCGTGCAGCAGCACCGTGCTGCCGCCGCGCAGCTGCCGTTCGACGTGGGTGCGGATCGACGTCGGCGTCGCGCCCCTGGTCCAGTCGCAGCCCCACGCCGTCCACAGCACCGGTGTCATCCCGAGCCGGCGCACCGCGACGAGCGCGCCGCCGGTGAGCACGCCGTTGGGCGGCCGGTACCAGCGCGGCGGCGTCCCCGTGAGCTCGGCCAGCAGGTCGTGGGCGCGGGTGATGTCGTCGACGGTGGCGCGCGGCGGGCGCTTCAGCAGCATCCGGTGCTCCCAGCCATGCACCGCGACCTCGTGGCCCGCGCCGGCGACCTCCGCCACCAGCTCCCGCGCCTCCACGGCCATCATGCCCAGCATGAAGAACGTCGCCCGGACGCCGTGTTCGGCGAGCAGGGACAGGAACCTCGGCGTGGACGCCGGGTCCGGGCCGTCGTCGAAGGTGAGGGCGACGTGGTCGGACGCGCCGATGCCGCCGAGACGCCGCATGGTGAGCCGCCGCAACGGACCCAGGGCCGCGATCGCGGGTGCGGCGTGCCACGCCGCCGCCACACCGGCCGACCCGACGGCCAGCGAGCCGAGTGACTTCAGTGACATGCTGACCCCTTCCTCGCTCCGTCCAGCACCGAGGTCAGGCCGGCACCTCGGCCGCCACCGGCAGCGTCGCCGGCCGGTCGGTGCCGTGCCTGCCCGCGTAGATCGCGGCGACGGTCTCCGGCGTCGTCGCCCTGCCCAGCGCGATCGCCTCGACCAGGGCGGCGGGGTCCGCGGCCGGCCAGGTCAGCGACCGGCTGCCTGCGCTCATGGCGTGACGCAGCGCCGCCGCCAGGTCGGCGCGGTCGCGCACCCACGGCGCCAGCCCGGCGTCCTGCAGGGCGGCGGCGTTCGCGAGTCCGTGGCCCGGGATCGGGCGGTACGTGATCATCGGCACCGCGGTGGCGAGCGACTCGAGCGAGGTCAGCCCGCCCGCGTTCTGCACGACGACGTCGCTCGCGCGCAGCAGGTCGGGCATGTCGTCGACCCAGCCGAGCGCCAGCCCCGTCCCGGCGCGGTGGATGCGCTGCCGCAGTGCGTCGTTGCGGCCGCACGCGACGACGGGCAGCGCGAGGCCGGTGCTCATCACGTCCGCGGCGGTCTGCTCGACCTCGCCGACGCCCCACGAGCCGGCGACGACGAGCGCGATCGGCTGGCCGAGCGGCAGGCCGAGCCGCTTGCGCGCCCACGCCCGCTCCGCGGCCGACCGCGCCGGCCGGAACGTCGGCGGCACTGCGGGGGCGCAGGCGTAGACCGAGCGGGCGTCGAGGGCCCGGGCCTGTTCCATCGCGGTGGGACCGATCGCGAGGTGCGCGTCGATGCCGGGTGACACCCACATCCGGTGCACCGACATGTCGGTGAGGAACGTGACGGCGGGCGAGCACAGCCGCCCGGACAGACGCAGCCGCCCGATGATCTGGCTCGCGATGTGGTGCGTCGAGACGACCACGGCCGGTGGCGCTGCGATCGCCTGACGCATCGACTCACCGGCCACGGCCGTGCAGAGCGAGGTGAACGTGGACGCCACGGCACGACTGGCCATGGCACCCATCAGCCACGACCAGGTGCTCGGCACGGCGCGCAGCTGCGCCGCGTACACCCGGCGCGCGCGCCGGCCGATCGACGCGGGCAGCAGCTCGATGAAGTCGTGCTGGTCCACGGCGAAGCCGCGGCGGAGCAAACGGCTGGCAAGCTCGTCGGCCGCGCCGTCGTGACCCGCGCCGACGCTCGCGGAGACGATGACGACCCGCCTCCTGGCGAGGGCATCGGCACTCGGGGCGCGCGGGAGCATCGTGGTCTCCTGATTCCGGCGGGGTTCGAGGATCGTGCGTCGAACGGCGAAACGATAGTGATCATCCCGTGGGATGCCAATCCGGCTTGCCGCCATCACCCCGCCCGGTGGACACCAATGGAAGGCAATCCCCCCGCGGCGCGACGAAAGCACACTGTACGCCGACGCGACGGCACCGCCGCAGCGATTCCCAGTTCTGCCTCAGGCGGAGCGACGGAGGCGGCCCGGGGAAACCGGCTGAGCGTCCGCCGGAGCCCGCTCTACACTGGCCGCCATGCCCGCTTTGACCCGAGACGACGTCGCGCGGCTCGCCCGACTGGCGCGTATCGCGCTCACCGACGACGAGCTCGACCACCTCGCGCCCCAGCTGGACGCGATCCTCAGCTCCGTCGCGCGCATCGGCGAGGTCGCCGCCGACGACATCCCGCCGACGTCGCACTCGGTGCCATTGACCAACGTCTTCCGGCCTGACGAACCGCGCCCGTGCCTCGACCGCGACGAGGTCCTCGCGATGGCGCCGGGCGTCGAGCTGGGACGGTTCCGCGTCCCCAGGATCCTGGGGGAGGAAGCATGAGCGACCTGACCCGGATGACCGCGAGCGAGCTCGCCGACGTCGTCGCCACCGGCAAGGCGTCCGCCGCCGAGGTCACGCAGGCACACCTCGACCGCATCGCCGCGGTCGACGAGAAGGTGCACGCATTCCTGCACCTCGACGCCGACGCCGCCCTCGCCGCGGCCCGGGCCGTCGACGACAAGCGGGCCGCGGGCACCGAGCTGGGCCCGCTCGCCGGCGTGCCGCTCGCGCTGAAGGACGTCATGACCCAGCGCGGCGTGCCCACCACGTGCGGCTCGAAGATCCTCGAGGGCTGGAAGCCCCCGTACGACTCCACCGTGGTCGAGCGGCTACGCGCCGCCGACGTCGTCGTGCTCGGCAAGACCAACATGGACGAGTTCGCGATGGGCTCGTCGACGGAGAACTCCGCGTACGGCCCGAGCCGCAACCCGTGGGACCTCGACCGCATCCCCGGTGGCTCGTCCGGCGGGTCGAGCGCGTCCGTCGCGGCGTACGAGGCACCGCTCGCGATCGGCACCGACACCGGCGGCTCGATCCGCCAGCCGGCCGCCGTCTGCGGCATCGTCGGCTGCAAGCCCACCTACGGCGGCGTCTCCCGGTACGGGCTGGTCGCGTTCTCGTCCAGCCTCGACCAGGCCGGGCCGCTCACCCGCAGTGTGCTCGACGCCGCGCTGCTGCACGCGGCGATCGCCGGCCACGACCCGATGGACTCCACCTCGATCGACGCGCCGGTGCCTCCGGTCGTGGAGGCGGCGAGGCAGGCCGACGTGCGCGGCATGCGCGTCGGCGTGGTGCGCGAGCTGTCCGGCGAGGGCTACCAGAGCGGCGTGGAGCAGCGGTTCCGCGAGGCGGTCGACCTGCTCACCGAGCTCGGCGCGGAGATCGTCCAGGTCTCCTGCCCGCACTTCGGCTACGCGCTCGACGCGTACTACCTGATCAACCCGAGCGAGGCGTCCAGCAACCTCGCCCGCTACGACGCGATGCGCTACGGGCTGCGCGTCGGCGACGACGGCACCCGCAGCGCCGAGGAGGTGATGGCGCTCACCCGCGAGGCCGGCTTCGGGGCCGAGGTGAAGCGGCGCATCATGATCGGCACGTACGCGCTGTCCGCCGGCTACTACGACGCGTACTACGGGCAGGCGCAGAAGGTGCGCACGCTCGTCACCCGCGACTTCGCGAACGCGTTCGAGCAGGTGGACGTGCTCGTCTCGCCGACCACGCCGACGACGGCGTTCCGCATCGGCGAGCGCGTCGACGACCCGATGGCGATGTACCTCGCCGACCTCGCCACGGTGCCGTCCAACCTCTCCGGCAACCCGGCGATCAGCGTCCCCTGTGGGCTCGCGCCCGAGGACGGATTGCCCGTCGGGTTCCAGGTGATGGCACCGACGCTCGCCGACGACCGCGCCTACCGCGTCGGCGCCGCCCTCGAGGCCGCGCTGCACGACCGGTGGGGGCACCCGCTCCTCGAGGAGGCACCGGCCGTATGACAGCGCTCCCCGGCGGACTCCGCCGCTCCGCTCCTCGCTCACGTGCGGCTGCCTCGGCCGTTGCACATTGCGTCCTCGCTGCGATGCTCACTTTGGAGTCCGCCTCATGACCACCCCGACCCTGGTGTCGTTCGACGACGCCATCGCGAAGTACGCGCCGGTGCTCGGGCTCGAGACGCATGTCGAGCTCGGCACCCGGACGAAGATGTTCTGCGGCTGCGGGACGACGTTCGGCGCCGAGCCGAACACGCAGGTCTGTCCGGTGTGCCTCGGGCTGCCCGGCTCGCTGCCGGTCGTCAACGAGGCCGCGATCCGGTACACGGTGATGATCGGGCTCGCGCTCGGCTGCGAGATCGCCGAGTGGTGCCGGTTCGCGCGGAAGAACTACTTCTACCCGGACATGCCGAAGGACTACCAGATCTCGCAGTACGACGAGCCGCTCTGCGTCGACGGCCACCTCGACGTCGAGGTCGAGGGCGAGACCGTGCGGGTCGAGATCGAGCGGGTGCACCTGGAGGAGGACACCGGCAAGTCGCTGCACGTCGGCACCTCGGGCCGCATCCACGGCGCCGAGTACTCGCTCGTCGACTACAACCGCGCCGGCATCCCGCTCGTCGAGATCGTCACCCGGCCGATCGCCGGCACCGGCGCGCTCGCGCCCGCGGTCGCCCGCGCGTACGTCACCGAGCTGCGCGAGGTGTGCCGGTCGCTCGGCGTCTCCGACGTGCGCATGGACCAGGGCTCGCTGCGTTGCGACGTCAACGTGTCGCTGGCCCCGCACGGCGCCGCTGAGTGGGGCCGCCGCACGGAGACCAAGAACGTCAACTCGCTGCGCAGCATCGAGCGCGCGGTGCGCTACGAGATCGGCCGGCAGGCCGGTGTGCTCGACGCGGGCGGGCGCGTGACGCAGGAGACCCGGCACTTCCAGGAGGCGACCGGCGACACCACGTCCGGGCGCAGCAAGGAGGAGGCGGAGGACTACCGCTACTTCCCCGAGCCCGACCTCGTCCCCGTCGCGCCGGCGCGGGAGTGGGTGGCCGGGATCAGGAACGCCCTGCCCGAGCTGCCCGCGGCGAAGCGGCGCCGGATCACCGCGGAGTGGTCGCTGTCCGAGCCGGAGCTGCGCGACCTCGTCAACGCGGGCGCCGTCGACCTCGTCGAGCGCACCGTCGCGGCGGGTGCCGCGCCGAACGAAGCGCGCAAGTGGTGGCTGAACGAGCTGTCCCGGCGCGCGACCGAGCAGGGTGTCGAGCTGGCCGCGATGCCGATCACGCCCGAGCAGGTCGCCAGGATCAGCGCGCTCGTGGCCGACGGCAAGCTCACCGACAAGCTGGCCCGCCAGGTGTTCGACGGCGTGCTCGCCGGCGAGGGCGAGCCGGACGCCGTCGTCGAGTCCCGTGGCCTCGCGATCGTCGCCGACGAGGGCGCGCTCGGTGCCGCCGTCGACGAGGCGATCGCCGCGAACCCGGACATCGCCGCCAAGGTCCGCGACGGCAAGGTGGCCGCGGTCGGTCCGCTCGTCGGCGGCGTCATGAAGGCGATGGGCGGCAAGGCGGACGCGAAACGCGTCCGCGAGCTGCTGCTGGAGCGCCTCGGCGCGTGAGTTGTCAGGCTCTCACGGTGCCATAGCCCGGTGACAGCCTGACAAGTCCGCAGTCAGCGCACTCAGCGCAGCGGGATGCGGATGATGCGGTCGTCGGACGCCACCGGGCTGCCCCGGCCGTCGCGGTTGGACGTGGTGAGCCACAGCGAGCCGTCCGGGGCCACCGCGACGGTGCGCAGCCGTCCCCAGCGGTGCGCGAACAGCGACCGCGGCGTCGCGACGGACCCGTCGGCCGCGACGGGCATGCGGTACACGTTCTGGCCCTGCAGTGTCGCGAGCCACAGCGAGCCGCCCGCGTACGCGAGCCCGGACGGTGAGGCCTCGCTGGTCCGCCACACCCGCAGCGGCCGGGT
>DASUWX010000235.1:0-27242 GCA_036378185.1 Streptosporangiales bacterium
CGCCTGTCCCGGCCGCCCTCGTCCCGGGCCATGTAAACCATGCCGGTGGTGGCTTTACCCGGGTCATGCCCCGTGTAAAGCCACCAGGAGCCGTGTAAAGCGATCCCGTGCGCGTTCGTGCGCTACCGTCGGTGCCCGTGATGTCCGAGTCCGAGCCCGCGCAGCGGCCCGCCGGGCGGCCGGGACGCCTCACCGTGGGCGTCGTCGGAACCGGCCGCGTGGGGGCGGTGCTGGGCGCCGCCCTGGCCGGCGCGGGGCATCGCGTGATCGCGGCGTCGGCGGCGTCGGACTCGTCCCGCGCGCGGGCCGAGGCGATGCTCCCCGGCGCGCGCCTGCTCCCGCCGCAGGACACCGTGAGCACCGTCGACCTCGCGCTGCTCGCGGTACCCGACGACGTGCTGCCCAGCCTCGCCGCGGGGCTCGCCGAGATCGGCGCGGTCCGCAACGGGCAGCTGGTCGCGCACACGAGCGGACGGTACGGCGTCGGCGTGCTCGAGCCGGTGACGGCGCTCGGAGCGCTGCCCCTGGCCCTGCATCCGGTGACGACGTTCACGGGCACCTCGCTCGACCTCGGGCGGCTGCCCGGCTGCCGGTTCGGCGTCACCACGCCGCCGGTGCTGCGTCCGATCGCCGAGGGGCTGGTCATCGAGATGGGCGGCGAGCCCGTGTGGGTGCCGGAGGAACGCCGGGTGCTGTACCACGCCGCGCTCACCGTCGGCGCCGACCACGTCGTCACGCTCGTCGCCCAGGCCGCCGACCTGCTGCGGCGCGCGGGCCTGCCCGACGTCGAGGACCTGCTCGCGCCGCTCGTCCACGCCGCGGTCGACCAGGCACTGGCCGCGCCCGGTACCCGCGTGGGCCCCGTGGTCCGCGGCGACGCCGACACGGTCGGGGCGCATCGTGCCGAGCTCGACCGCACCTCCCCGGCCGCCGCGGCGGCGTACGTCCCGCTCGCCCGTCTCACCGCGGACCGTGCGCTCGCCGCCGGGGTGCTCACGCCGGACCAGGCCGAGGCGCTGCTCGACGTGCTGGCCGGCGACATCCGCGACCGGCGCGACGGCGACCGCTGAGGCCGGCCGGCGCGGCCTGGGGTTCCCGGCGGCACGTTGACGGGTAATGTCCGGGTCATGCTGTGTGTCCCGGCGATCTCCTCCGCTCCGCTCCTCGCTCATGTGCGGTGATCGTGCGGCGCGCGCGGCTGTATTCGCTGCGATGCTCACCTCGGAGGTCGCCTCGTGCTGCTGACCATCGACGTCGGTAACAGCAACACCGTCCTCGGCCTGTTCGAGGGCCAGGTGATGGCGGAGAAGTGGCGCATCGCCACCGACCCGCTGCGCACGGCGGACGAGCTCGCGGTCGTCCTCCAGGGCCTGCTGGCGCAGTATCCCGAGCCCGGCGGCGCCGAGGTCACCGGCATCTCGCTGTGCTCGACGGTGCCGAACGTGCTCCAGCAGGTCCGTCAGCTCTGCAACAGGTACTTCGCCGACGTGCCCACCGTCATCGTCGAGCCGGGCGTGAAGACCGGCGTGCCGATCAAGTACGACAACCCGCGCGAGGTCGGCGCCGACCGGATCATGAACACCCTCGCCGCGCACGAGGTGTACGGCGGTCCCGCGATCGTCGTCGACTTCGGCACCTCCACCAACTTCGACGTCGTGTCGGACAAGGGGGAGTTCCTCGGCGGCGCGCTCGCCCCGGGCATCGACATCTCCGTCGACGCCCTCGCCGGCCGCGCCGCGCAGCTGCTCAAGGTCGAGCTGCGCAAGCCGCGTTCGGTCGTCGGCAAGTCCACCGTCGAGGCACTGCAGTCCGGCATCCTCTACGGCTTCGTCGGGCTGGTGGACGGGATCGTCGAGCGGATGATCTCCGAGCTCGGCCTGCGCAAGGAGGACGTCACCGTCATCGCCACCGGCGGCCTCGCGCCGGTCGTCGTCGCGGAGTCGCACACGATCACGGTGCACGACCCGTGGCTCACCCTCGTCGGCCTGCGGCTGGTGTGGGAACGCAACGTCGGCAGCGAGCAGCACCGTCCCTGACCGGAGACGACCGTCCACACCGGGGTAATCGCGTCGAGGCGGCAGGAGTGGCGCGGATAGCCTGGCCTGGTGAGCGAACACGACGACCAGCCCGAGCAGATCCGGGTACGCCGGCAGAAGGTCGACCGGCTGCGTGCCGCAGGCGTGGAGCCGTACCGCCTCGGCTATCCGCGCACGACCTCGATCGCGGCCGTCCGAAAGCGCTTCGACGGTCTGGCCCCCGACACGAGGACGGGTGAACGCGTCGGCGTCGCGGGGCGCCTGATGCTGAGCCGCATCGGCGGCAAGCTCTGCTTCGGCACCCTGCAGGAGGGCACCAGCCGGCTGCAGGTCATGGTCTCGCTCGACCGCGTCGGCGAGGAGTCACTCGCCGCGTGGAAGTCCGACGTCGACCTCGGCGACCACATCGGCGTCACCGGCGAGGTGATCACGTCGAAGCGGGGCGAGCTCTCGGTCCTCGTCGACGACTGGGCGATCACGAGCAAGGCGATCCGGCCGCTGCCGGAGAAGTGGCACGGCCTCACCGACCCGGAGGCGCGAGTCCGGCAGCGCTACGTCGACCTGCTGGTCAACCCCGACAGCCGCCGGATGCTGGAGATGCGCAGCGCCGTCGTGCGTGCCACGCGCGAGCTGATGCAGGAGCGCGGCTTCCTCGAGGTCGAGACGCCGATGCTGCAGGTGCTGCAGGGCGGCGCGACCGCGCGGCCGTTCGTCACGCACATCAACGCCTACGACATGCCGCTCTACCTGCGCATCGCGCCGGAGCTGTACCTCAAGCGGCTGCTCGTCGGCGGCGTCGAGAAGGTCTTCGAGATCAACCGGAACTTCCGCAACGAGGGTGTCGACCGCTCGCACAATCCCGAGTTCACCATGCTCGAGGTGTACGAGGCCTACGGCGACTACGACACGATGGCCGCGCTGACCCGCGACATTTACCAGCACGCCGCAACCGCCGCGTTCGGTTCCACCGTCGTGCGCCATTTCGACGGCACCGAGTACGACCTCGGCGGTGAATGGCAGCAGGTCACGATGTTCGGTGCGCTGGCCGCGGCATTGGGCGAGGACGTCACGCCCGAGACGCCGCGCGAGAAACTGGCCGTACTCGCCGACAAACATGGTGTCGACGTACAAGAGTCGTGGGGTCCGGGCCGCATTGCCGAGGAACTGTTCGACGAGCTCGTACCGCCGACGTTGGTGGAGCCGACGTTCGTGCGCGACTATCCGAAGGAAACGTCACCGCTCACCCGCGTTCATCCGGACAACCCGATGCTCGCGGCCAAGTGGGACCTTTACCTGCAGGGTGTCGAGGCCGGCACCGGATATTCGGAACTGATCGACCCGGCCGACCAGCGGGACCGGTTCGTGGCCCAGGCGGCGTTGGCGGCCGCGGGCGACGACGAGGCGATGCGCGTGGACGAGGATTTCCTGCGTGCCCTGGAGTACGGCATGCCGCCCGCGGGCGGCATGGGAATGGGCATCGACCGGCTGATGTTGTTCTTCACCGGTCTGCCGCTGCGCGAGTCGATTACCTTTCCGATGGTGAAGCCCTGACCCGAGGTCCTCGTGTATGACATCGTGTCGGCCCTCGTACCGCCGTTCGTCGTGGCGGCCGTGGTCATCGC
Source organism: Streptosporangiales bacterium (assembly GCA_036378185.1). Classification (GTDB taxonomy): domain Bacteria; phylum Actinomycetota; class Actinomycetes; order Streptosporangiales; family WHST01; genus WHST01. The sequence goes on from DASUWX010000235.1 coordinate 3,659, forward strand.
ATTCGTCGTCTGGTTAATACGGTCCCAGTTGGCGAAAAAGGATGAGCCGGACCGGCGCGAACGGCCATCCCGGAACGAGCACGAGGACGACCCTAACTAGCCGGTAACTTGTGCGCGCGCCACGCCGCGTGCAGGTGGATTTGCCATCGGTACTCTTTTGCTGGTGTGATGGCGGGTAGCAATTCTTCGCCAAGAAGGGAAATCCGGTGGCTCAGAAGGTCCTGCACCTGCTCGTCTGTGACCTCCACGGCGACGAGACCGAGGGCGTCGAGACCATCTCCTTCGGGCTGGACGGCGCGACGTACGAGGTCGACGTGTGCAAGAAGCACGCGAAGGAGATCCGCGACGCGGTGGGCAAGTACGTCGGGTTCGGCCGCAAGGTCTCGGCTCGCGGCGCGGCGCGGGGCCGCGGCGGCAGGCGCGGCGTGAAGATCGCCGGTGCCACCACGGCCGACGTGCGCGGGTGGGCGATCGAGAACGGCTACGACGTCGGCGAGCGCGGGCGCATCCCGTCGGCCGTCGTGGACGCCTACCGTTCCGCGCATTGAGACAGCTCGCGTAACAAGTTCACAAGCGGTACCGGACCAGCGCGGTGAGGCTCGCCTCACCGCGCTGGTGCGTCCTCGCCGGGTGGCAACTGTCGGTGCGAGGGGGGATAATTGACGGAGGATGTCGGTAATGCCACGGTCTGTCACGATCGGACGGACCCCGTCGCGTTCGCTTGCCGCGTAATGCGACATGAACAGGCCCGGAAGACGGGCATAGCGGATGCGGTTGTGGTCAGCATGGAACAAGCAGGCTCGAGGCGGGCGTCCCCCCAAGCGGCGCTCGGCTCGAAGGAGTACACCCGGGGGATTAGCATGCGTCGGACAGGGGGCCGGAGCCGCCGGTACCCGAGCCGCGCCGAGGGAGACGACTGATGTTCGAACGGTTCACCGACCGAGCTCGCCGTGTTGTCGTCCTCGCCCAGGAAGAGGCGCGGATGCTCAACCACAACTACATCGGCACGGAGCACATCCTGCTCGGCCTCATCCACGAGGGTGAGGGTGTCGCGGCCAAGGCACTGGAGAGCCTCGGCATCTCACTGGAGGCGGTCCGGCAGCAGGTCGAGGACATCATCGGCCAGGGCCAGCAGGCGCCGTCCGGGCACATCCCGTTCACCCCCCGGGCCAAGAAGGTCCTGGAGCTGAGCCTGCGCGAGGCGCTGCAGCTCGGCCACAACTACATCGGCACCGAGCACATCCTGCTCGGCCTGATCCGTGAGGGCGAGGGCGTCGCCGCCCAGGTGCTGATCAAGCTCGGCGCCGACCTGAACCGGGTCCGGCAGCAGGTGCTGCAGCTGCTCACCGGCTACCAGGGCAAGGAGCCCGCGGCCGCCGGGGCGTCCGGCGAGTCGGCCCCGTCCACGTCGTTGGTGCTCGACCAGTTCGGCCGCAACCTGACCCAGGCCGCCCGCGAGGGCAAGCTCGACCCGGTCATCGGCCGGCAGAAGGAGATCGAGCGGGTCATGCAGGTGCTGTCCCGCCGCACCAAGAACAACCCGGTGCTGATCGGCGAGCCCGGCGTCGGCAAGACGGCCGTCGTCGAGGGCCTGTCGCAGCGGATCGTCAAGGGCGAGATCCCCGAGACGCTGAAGGAGAAGCAGCTCTACACGCTCGACCTCGGCGCGCTGGTCGCGGGCAGCCGCTACCGCGGCGACTTCGAGGAGCGGCTGAAGAAGGTGCTCAAGGAGATCAAGACCCGCGGCGACATCATCCTGTTCATCGACGAGCTGCACACGCTCGTCGGGGCCGGTGCCGCCGAGGGCGCGATCGACGCCGCCAGCATCCTGAAGCCGATGCTGGCCAGGGGCGAGCTGCAGACCATCGGCGCGACGACGCTGGACGAGTACCGCAAGTACCTGGAGAAGGACGCCGCGCTCGAGCGCCGGTTCCAGCCGATCCAGGTCGACGAGCCGTCCGTGGCGCACACCGTGGAGATCCTCAAGGGCCTCCGCGACCGGTACGAGGCACACCACCGTGTCTCGATCACCGACGGCGCCGTCGTCGCGGCCGCCACGCTGGCCGACCGGTACATCAGCGACCGCTACCTGCCCGACAAGGCGATCGACCTGATCGACGAGGCGGGCTCGCGGATGCGCATCCGCCGGATGACCGCCCCGCCCGACCTGCGTGAGTTCGACGAGCGGATCGCGAACGTCCGGCGCGAGAAGGAGTCCGCGATCGACAGCCAGGACTTCGAGAAGGCCGCGGCGCTGCGCGACCAGGAGAAGCAGCTCATCGCGCAGAAGGACCAGCGCGAGCGCGAGTGGAAGGCCGGCGACATGGACGTCGTCGCCGAGGTCGGCGAGGAGGAGATCGCCGAGGTGCTGTCCACCTGGACCGGCATCCCGATCTTCAAGCTGACCGAGGAGGAGAGCCACCGCCTGCTCGAGATGGAGCAGGAGCTGCACAAGCGCATCGTCGGCCAGGAGCAGGCGGTCAAGGCGCTGTCCAGGGCGATCCGGCGCACCCGCGCCGGCCTGAAGGACCCGCGGCGTCCCGGCGGCTCGTTCATCTTCGCCGGCCCGTCCGGCGTCGGTAAGACCGAGCTGTCCAAGGCGCTGGCGGAGTTCCTGTTCGGCGACGAGGACTCGCTGATCCAGCTCGACATGAGCGAGTACTCGGAGAAGCACACCGTCTCGCGGCTGTTCGGCTCCCCGCCCGGCTACGTCGGGTACGAGGAGGGCGGCCAGCTCACCGAGAAGGTGCGGCGCAAGCCGTTCTCGGTCATCCTCTTCGACGAGGTGGAGAAGGCCCACCCGGACATCTTCAACTCGCTGCTGCAGATCCTCGAGGAGGGCCGCCTCTCCGACGCGCAGGGCCGGGTCGTCGACTTCAAGAACACCGTCGTGATCATGACGACGAACCTCGGTACCCGCGACATCTCGCGCGGGTTCGCCACCGGGTTCGCGTCGGCGGCCGACGAGACCGACGACTACGACCGGATGAAGTCGAAGGTGGACGAGGAGCTCAAGCACCACTTCCGCCCCGAGTTCATCAACCGCGTCGACGACATCATCGTGTTCCACCAGCTGCGGCCGGCGGAGATCGTCAGGATCACCGACATGATGATCGCCCAGGTCGACCAGCGGCTGAACGACCAGGACATGTCCATCGAGCTCACCCAGGCAGTCAAGGACCTGATCGCCAAGCGCGGGTTCGACCCCGTCATGGGCGCGCGGCCGCTGCGCCGCACGATCCAGCGGGAGATCGAGGACACGCTCTCCGAGAAGATCCTCTACGGCGACGTCCAGCCCGGCCAGAAGGTCGTGGTCGACGTCGAGGGCGAGGGCGACAAGGCCGTGTTCGTGTTCACCGGCAAGCCGAAGGAGGCGACGGAGCTGCCCGCGGCAGCACCCGTCGGAGCCGTCGAGCAGTCGTAACCCGATCCAGCAGGGCGAACGGCCCCGCATCCGGTCCGGATGCGGGGGCCGTTCGCCGTCTCCCGACCCGGAAGTAGGCCTTGCGCAGTACTGCGCTATGCGTAATACTGTGCTTCGTGGACACCAGCCAGCTGCTGAAGGGCGTGCTCGACGTCGCCGTGCTCGCGGTCCTGCGCGACGGCGACGGGTACGGTTACGACGTGCTGCGGCGGCTGCGACGTGCGGGTATCGCCGGCGTCGGTGACGCGTCCGTGTACGGCACGCTGCGGCGGCTGTACGGGCAGGGCGTGCTCACCATGTACGTCGAGGCCAGCGAGGAGGGTCCGCACCGCAAGTACTACGCGCTGAACGAGCGCGGGCGCGAGCAACTGGACGCGTCGGCGAAGGTGTGGCGCGAGTTCACGGAGACGATGTCGCGGCTGCTCGAGGGCAGTCGCTGATCGAGCGAACGGAGGGAGCTCGATGACGGTGACCCAGGTCAGTGTGGCGGCACGGTACGCGGGGGAGGTGCGGACCGCGCTCGCCGACCTGCCGAGAGGTGAGGTGGACGGGCTCAGTGCCGACCTGGACGAGCACCTGGCCGACGTGGCCGCCGAGCTCGGCGAGGCGACGTACGAGGCGCTGGTCGCGCGGCTCGGCCCGCCGGCGGCGTACGCCGCCGAGCTGCGTCGCGCCGCGGGGCTGCCGCCGCGGTTCGGCGTCCGGATGCCCGCGGACGTGCTGCCGGGGTGGCGGGCGGCGGCGTCCTGGTGGCTGCTGCTCGTCGCGGTGCCCACGGTGCTCGCGATCGTGTACTCGGTCCCCGACGCGTGGACCGGCGGGATGGGGGCCATCGGCCCGTGGGAGTTGCTGCTCATCGTGCTCGTGCTCTTCGGCTGGCTGCCCGGCCTCACCGCGCTGTGGATCGCCTCGCGCCGGTTCCCGGCGCCACGGCAGTTCCTTGCCGGGCTGCTGTTCCGCGGCGTCGGCCGAAGGTCCTGACACGCGCGTAGCGGGCCGCGTATAGCACATCTGGCCAAGCCCGGGCAGACCGGCGAAATTCGTCAGATCTCGATGCGAGAAACCGTCGTCCACAGGCTGTGGATCGCGGTACGCTCATACTCCGACACGCTCGAACTCCGGACGGGGCTGCGCATTTCTCGGGGCAGCGTTGCTTCGCCGGATGGCTCGCGGGCAGCGAGCCAATGGGGGGCGGCTCGCAGGGGCGCGAGCCGCCCCCCTCACTCGTGAAACCCTTTGCACGCAACGGGATCGGTCTACGGCACCGCTTTGCCCGAGCGCCCGGAGGGTCAGGTGGGCAGGCGGTACCGGTCCCCGGACAGCGGCTCGACCAGCCCGTCGGCGACCAGCCCGTCGAGCGCGCGGGCGCGTTGCACCGCGTCGTCCCACGCGGCCGCGAATGCCGTGCCGGGGACCGGGCCGGTCGCGTCCCGTAGCACCCTCAGTAGCCGGCCTCGGGCCTGCCGGTCGGTGCCGTCGTAACGCTGCGTGCGCCGGGGCCGTTCACCTTGCGGGAAGCCGGCCGCGCGCCAGGCGCACCTGCGCCGCACCGGGCACCGGTCGCAGCCCGGTGCGCGTGCGGTGCACACGAGGGCGCCGAGCTCCATCGCGGCCACGGACCAGCGCGCGGCCGTGGGCCCGTCCGGCGGCAGCAGCTGCTCGGCCCGGCGGCGTTCGGCCGCGGTCGGCGTGCTCGCCGGGTGCGCCTCGCCGGCCAGCAGCCGGGACAGGACCCGCCGCACGTTCGTGTCGAGGACGACGTGGCGGCGGCGGAACGCGAACGAGGCCACGGCCGCGGCGGTGTAGTCGCCGATGCCCGGCAGGGCGAGCAGGGCGTCGTAGGACCCCGGTACCCGGCCGCCGTGCTCGGCGACGATCGTGCGCGCGGCGGCGTGCAGGCGCAGCGCGCGGCGGGGGTAGCCGAGCCGGTCCCAGGCCCGCACCGCCTCGCCGGCCTCCTCGGCCGCGAGGTCGGCCGGCGCCGGCCAGCGCCGCAGCCATCGTTCGTAGGCCGGCAGCACCCGCGAGACCGGAGTCTGCTGGAGCATGATCTCGCTGACGAGGATCGCCCACGGCGTGGCGTCCGGCCGGCGCCACGGCAGGTCCCGGGCGTTCGCGCGGTACCACCGGAGCACGTCGCGGACTGGAGTGGCCACGGCTCCGGGTTCGGGCGGGGAGTCGTCCATGTCGTCGCCGATCCTCGCACGGCGTCCGCGGCGGGCGGGCCGAGGGAGAGGAGAGGGTTCCGAAACGGGCCGGATGTCCCCGTTCGCGCCCGGCGCGGCGGCGCGGTCGGGCACGTACCACTTGCGGCTCCGCCCGGCGCGCCGCCTTAGTGATCAGCGTGGCCGCGCATATCTTCGAACCGTGGACACGCTCCGTAACCCGACGGGCCCGCTGCCGCCCAGCACGTACTGGCGGCGCCGGGTCCTGCTGCTCGGCGTGCTCCTCCTGGTCGTCGTGGGCGTCGTCTGGGCCTGCACGCGGAACTCCGGCGCTGAGCAGAAGCCGACCGGTGCTCTCAGCACGCCGAGCGACCTGCCGACCATCCCGTCCGACACCGCCACTCCGACCCCGACGCCGACGCCCACCCCGACGGTGAGCGGCAGCGGTACGCCGACCGGCACCGCGAGCACGTCCGCCGCCCGGCCGACCTCGCCGAAGCCGAGCACCAGCAACGGAAAGGTGCTCTGCCCGGTGAGCGACCTGCGGGTGAGCGTCCGCTCCGACCAGAAGTTCTACGCGCCGAAGCAGAAGCCGAAGTTCACCCTCATCCTCGTCAACGTGCACAAGACGTCCTGCTACGTCGACCTCGGCAGCCAGGCGCTCGGCGTGACGGTCTTCTCCGGCAAGGACCGCGTCTGGTCCACCATGGACTGCGCGAAGGGGCCGGACAGCCGGCTGCACAAGCTGCCGAGCGGCGGCGTCTACACGGCGAACGCGACCTGGGACCTGGTCCGTTCGGTCAAGGGCTGCGCCAAGACGACCGTGACCGCGAAGCCCGGGTACTACGTGCTCGACGGCCAGGTGGGCAAGGCGAAACCCAAGGACCGCGCCGTCTTCGTCCTGCAGAAGAACTGAGCCGGCTCAGCCGAAACGGTCGACGAGCGACACCTCGGCGATGCGGGACAGGCCCTCGCGGATGGAGCGGGCGCGCAGGTCGCCGATGCCGTCGACGCTCTGCAGCTCCTCGACGCTCGCCGCGAGCAGCTCCTGCAGGCCGCCGAAGTGCTGCACCAGCCGGTCGCACACCACCTGCGGCAGCCGCGGCAGCTTCGCCAGCAGCCGGTAGCCGCGCGGGCTCACGGCGCTGTCGAGCACCTCGCCGCCGCCGAACCCGAACGCGCGCGTGACCGAGGCGATGTCGAGCATCTCGATGTCGCCGAGGTCCTCGAGCGCCGACAGGACGACCGCGGTGTCCTTGTTCGGTTTGCCGGGGACGTAGTCGCGGACGACGAGCTCGCGGTCCGGCTCGATGCCGGCGATCAGCTCGCCCTGCTGCAGGGAGAGCAGCCGTCCGTCGGTGCCCAGCTCGACCACGTAGCCCTCGATCTCGGCGGCGATCCTGCGCACCATGTCGAGCCGCTGCACGACGGTGCAGACGTCCCTGATCGTGACGTGGTCCTCGATCTCCAGCGCGGACAACGCCCGCGAGACCTCGTCGTAGCGCAGCCGGTAGCGCTCCAGCGTCTGCAGCGCCTGGTTGGCACTGGCGAGGATCGTGGCAGGCTGCTCGATGACGTGCCGGCGGTCGCCGACGTAGAGCTGGATGATGCGCATCGACTGGCTCACCGAGACGACCGGGCGGCCCGTCTGCAGCGCCACCCGCGCGGCGGTGCGGTGCCGGGTGCCGGACTCCATCGTCGGGATGGACGGGTCGGGCATCAGGTGCACGTTGGCGCGCAGGATGCGGTCGTGGGTGTTGTCGACCACGATCGCGCCGTCCATCTTGGCCAGCTCGCGCAGCCGCTGGCCCGTCAGCTCGACGTTGATCTCGAACCCGCCCGTGCACAGCGACTCGACGGTGCGGTCGTAGCCGAGCACGATGAGCGCGCCGGTGTTGCCGCGCAGGATCCGTTCCAGGCCGTCGCGAAGCGACGTCCCGGGCGCGACCGCCGCGAGTGTCACCCGCAACAGGTCGCCGTAGTCCTTCGGCACGTGTGGTCTGCCCCCGGTGTCGGTTCGTGGGTCCCCGCCGGGCCACGCCGCCGGGGTCACGGCGAATTCGGTGAAATCGGTCGTAAGTGTACCGGCCGGGAACCGCGCCGCCCGCGCGCACGGCCACGGGGGCCCGAGCCGGTCGGGCGGGCCGCCCGTGCCGCCACGTGTGCGGGCGCGGTGTCGCGCCTGGACTGCCGGCCCGCGGTCATGCCCAGGGCGAGCAGTGCGGAACCGAGATCGCCGACCTCCACCACCTCGATGCCGTCGGGGACGGGCCCGGGGTCGGGCGGCACGAGCGCGCGCCGGAAGCCCAGCCGGACCGCCTCCGCGAGCCGTTGCCGCACGTCGGGCACCCGGCGCACCTCGCCGGCGAGGCCGACCTCGCCCACGGCGACGGTGCCCGCGGGCACCGGGCGGTCGGTCACGGCGCTCGCGATCGCGACCGCGACGGCGAGGTCGACGGCGGGCTCGGTGAGCCGGACGCCGCCCACCGTGGCGGCGAAGACGTCCGCCAGGCCGATCGGGAGCTGCGCGCGTTGCTGCAGCACCGCGAGCACGAGTGCGAGCCGGGACCCGTCGAGCCCGGACGCGGTGCGCCGCGGCGTGCCCGCGCCGGCCCCGGGGGCGACGAGCGCCTGCGTCTCGGCGACGAGTGGGCGCCGGCCCTCGAGCGCGACCGTGACGCAGGTGCCCGAGACGGGCCGGTCGCGCCGGTTGAGGAACAGGCCGCTCGGGTCGGGCAGGGACGCGATGCCGTCCGCGCCGAGGTCGAAGCACCCGACCTCCTCCGTGGGGCCGAACCGGTTCTTGACGGCACGGACCATGCGCAACCGGGTGTGCCGGTCGCCCTCGAACGACAGCACGACGTCGACCAGGTGTTCCATCACGCGGGGGCCCGCGACGGTGCCGTCCTTCGTGACGTGTCCGACCAGGATGGTCGGGATCGCCCACCGCTTGGCCACGCCCACGAGCGTCGCGGACACCGCGCGCACCTGTGCCACGCCACCGGCCACGCCGTCGGTCTCGCCCGCGCTGATGGTCTGCACCGAGTCGACGACCAGCAGGCGTGGCCGCACCTGCTCGACGTGGCCCAGCACGACACCGAGGTCGGTCTCCGCCGCGAGGTACAGCCCGGGCGTCAGCGCGCCGACGCGTTCCGCGCGCAGCCGCACCTGAGCGGCCGACTCCTCGCCGGTGACGTAGAGGGTGCGGACGCCGCCGCGCGCGGCCTCGGCCGCGACCTCGAGCGCGAGCGTGGACTTGCCGACACCGGGCTCACCGGCGAGCAGCACGGCCGCGCCCTCGACCAGCCCGCCGCCGAGCACGCGGTCGAGCTCGGGCACACCGGTGGGCCGGTGCGGTGCCTCGGCGGCCGGCACCTCGGTGATGGGCACCGCGGGGCGGGCCGCCTGCCGCACCTGGACCTGCGCCGCGGGCGCCGCGCCGCGCCGCTCCTCGAGCGTCCCCCACGCCTGGCACTCCCCGCACCTGCCGACCCACCTGCTGGTCTGCCAACCGCACTCGGTGCAGCCGAACGTCGGCCGGTCCCGCCGCGTCGCCGTCGCCTTGGTAGCCATGCCGCGCACTGTACGGGCGGCCGCCGACAGCGGCCGCTCCGCACGTGCCGACGACCCGACGGCCCGCCGACCGCGGACCGACCGCGCCCGCCGTTACTACCCGGCTAGTATCCGGCACGACTGCCGACACAGGGGGAACCGTTGCTGATCAGGTATCTGGTGCTCGACGACGCTCGCGTCGGCGGCGGTGTGCGTGCGGTGGTGAACCAGGCCAACGCCCTCGTCGGAGACCACGACGTGGAGCTGGTCAGCGTCTACGGGACCGCGCGCCCGTGCGCGTTCCAGCTCGATCCCCGGGTACGGCGGCGCCGTCTCGTCGACATGGACCGGCCGCGCCTGCGGCGTCCGGTCAGCGGCGCCCTGGGCGCGTGGCGCAGCAGGTACGTCCCGCCCGACGAGGGCCGCGCGGCGCGGTTCTCCCTCGCCACGGACGTCGTCCTGCGGCGGTACCTCGCCGGGCTGGACGGGGGCGTGCTGTTCACCAACCGGCCGGCACTCAACCTGCTCTCCGCGCGCTTCGGCTCGCCGCGCGCCGTCCGCGTGGGGCAGGACCACATGAACCTGCGGTCGTACCGGCCGGGCGTCGCCGCCGCGATCGGCAGGTGGTACCCGCGGCTGGACGCGCTGACGGTGCTCACCCACGCCGACGCCGCCGACTACCGCGAGGCGCTCGGGCCCCGTCTCCGCGTCGAGGTGATCCCGAACATGACCGCGACGGGTGCCGCCGACGCGGCTCCGCTGACGGAGCACACGGTCATCGCCGCCGGCCGGCTCGGCCGGCAGAAGGGCTTCGACCTGCTCATCGACGCGTTCGCCCGGATCGTGCCCGAGCGTCCGGACTGGCGGCTGCAGATCTTCGGCGGCGGACGGGCGAGGGGCCCGCTGCGGGAACGCGTCACGGCGCGCGGCATGACCGGTCACGTCTTCCTCATGGGCCGGACGCAACAGCTCGACGAGCACATGCGCAAGGCCTCGGTGTACGCGCTGTCCTCGCGCTACGAGGGCCTGCCGATGGTGCTCCTGGAGGCGATGGCGTGCGGTGTCCCCGTCGTCGCGTTCGACTGCCACACCGGGCCGGCCGAGCTCGTCACCGACGGCGTCGACGGACTGCTCGTACCCCCCGGTGACGTCGGTGCGCTCGCCCGGGCCATGGACTGGCTGATGGGCGACGCGGAGTTGCGCCGCCGGTACGGCGCCGCCGCGATCGAGGCTGCGCAGCGTTACGACACAGCGCGCGTCCTGCCCTTGTGGCAGCGGCTCATCACCGAGCTGACCCGGCCCTGAGCAGGCCGCCTCGAAAGTCGTTCTCGGAGGGTTACATCCCCTTTGCCCGGGTAGGCCTGCTACTTCGAAGATCCGGGGGTGGCTGGAGTAGACAATGCAGAACGGCAAGGCCGTCGCGGCCGGCGTCGTCGCCGGGTATCTGCTCGGCAGGACAAAGAAGATGAAGCTCGCACTGATGCTCGGGGCCGCTGCGATGGGAAGCCGCCTCGACACGAAGAGCCTCGCCACCAAGGGAACCGCACTGCTCAACGCGTCACCCGGCGCACAGCGGGTGGCAGCCGAGGTGAGCAAGCGCGTAGGCGCGTCCGGCAAGGCGGCCGTGGGCGCGATGGCGTCCAAGGGCATGGACGCGCTGAGCGACACCCTGCAACGCCGCACCGACCGGTTGCGGTCGGGCGGTTCGGGATCGGAGTCCGAGGCCGAGGAAGAGCCGGGCGAGGAGGAAGAGGTCCAGGACGTCCAGGACGAGGGCCAGGACGTGCAGGACGAGGAGAAGCAGGACGAGGAGCAGGAGCCGCCGCGCCGGCGACGTGACAGCGGCGGCGGCGGCGCACGCTCGAGGAGCGGCACCGGTACGGCGCGCAAGCGCGCGTCGGGTACGGCCAAGCGCGCGAGTGGCACCGGGCAGCGAAGGAGCAGAACCAGTGGCTGAGGAGTCAGGTGGCGTTTTGGGCGGGATCGCCTCGGCCCTGCCGACGGACCGACTGAAGGACCAACTCAAGGACACCGCCAGCGCGTACGCCGAGACGGGTCTGCACAAGCTGGCCGACCGCATCGGCGGCAAGAAGGGCGGCGGCAACGGCAAGAAGGGCAGCGGCGGCCCCAAGGTCACCAACATGATCGAGGACATCGACGTCGGTGTGCCCGTTCGCGTCGCGTACGACCAGTGGACGCAGTACCGCGACTGGCCGGAATTCATGAAGAAGGTCGAGCGGGCCGAGCAGGTCGACGACGCGAAGGTCTCGATCGGGGCCAAGGTCTTCCTGTCGCGCCGTTCCTGGACGTCCGAGATCATCGAGCAGATACCGGACGAGCGCATCGTCTGGCGCTCCAGCGGGCCGAAGGGACACGTCGACGGCACCGTCTCCTTCCACGAGATCGGGCCGCGCCTGACGAAGATCCTGGTCGTCCTCGAGTACTACCCGCACGGGTTCTTCGAGAAGACCGGCAACCTGTGGCGCGCCCAGGGCCGGCGTGCCCGGCTCGAGCTGAAGCACTTCCGCCGCCACGTGATGACCAATACGCTCCTCGAACCGGACTCGGTCGAGGGCTGGCGCGGCGAGATCCGCGACGGCGAGGTCGTCCGCACCCACGAGGAGGCGCTCAAGGAGGAACAGGGCGAAGAGGGCCAGGAGGGCGCCGCCGAGGACGAGGGCGAAGAGCCGCAGGACGAGGCCGAGGACGAGTACGAGGACGAAGAGGAATCACCGGAGGAGGACGAGGACGAGGAGGAGCCGCTCGACGAGGATCAGGAGTACGAGGACGAAGAGACGGAGAGGTGAGTTGATCGCATGACCGTCACGACGAACCAACGCCCCCGCGGTGGTTACCTGGACCGACCGCAGTCGAGCTCTCTGGCAGACGTGCTGGACATCATCCTCGACAAGGGTCTCGTCATCGACGCGTACGTGCGCGTCTCGCTCGTCGGCATCGAGGTGCTGACCATCGACGCCCGCATCGTCATCGCGAGTGTCGACACATACCTGCGGTTCGCGGAGGCGACCAACCGGCTCGACCTCGCGCAGACCGGCGGCAAGGACCTCCCCGACCTGGTCGAGGGCATGGCGCAGGGCGGCTCGCGCGGCAAGACGCAGGGCGCGCTCTCCGGCATCAAGGACGCGCTGACCGGCGGCGACCAGGACGAGGGCGAGGAAGAGGAAGAGCGTCCGGCACGCAGGCGCGGATCCGCCCGCAAGTCGTCCAGGCGGCGCTCGCAGCAGCGTGACTCGTCCTCCGAGGAGGAAGAAGAATGAGCGTCGAGATGACGCAGACGAGGGAGGTGGGTGAGGCGTCCGGCACTCTGCACTACGTCTACGGCGTCACCCGCGCGGGCGTGGCACTGCCGGACGCCGGCGGCGTCGGCGACGTGCGGCCGCGCCTGGTGGAGTCCAACGACCTGGCGCTGCTCACCGGCGACGTCCCCGCGGACGTCGCCATTGCGACGCGGGACAACCTGCTCGCCCACACCAACCTGCTCGACGTGGTCGCGCGGGACGTCACCGTGCTGCCGATGCGGTTCGGGACGGTGGTCGAGGATCTCGACACGGCGTGCTCGGAACTGCTCCAGGTGTGCCACGACGAGTACCTGGCCCAGCTCACCGACCTGGACGGTGCCGTGCAGTTCTCGCTGCGCGCGGTGTACGACGAGGACGTCGTACTCGCCGAGATCCTCCGTGAGGACGAGCAGATCAGGCGGCTGAACGAGATGACCCGCGGCGCGCCGCCCGACGCCATGCGCGCCGAACGGGTCCGGCTCGGGGAACTTGTCGTCGCCGCGTTCGGCATGCGCCGGCCGGTGGACGCGGACGCGGTGCTGGATCGCGCCCGGTCGGTCGCGAGAGCCGTCGTGGTCCGGGCCAGCGGCGCACCTGCCGTGGTGGTGGACATGGCGTTGCTCGTCGACCGGCAGCGGTGTGACGAGCTCGAGCGCGACCTGGAGAAGCTGGGCCGCGAGCTCTCGCCGCGGATCCGGCTGCGCCTGGTCGGGCCGCAGGCGCCGTACGATTTCGTAGCGGACTGACCCATGGGCTTGTTCACCGGACTGCTCACGCTCCCGCTGGCACCCGTCCGCGGCGTGGTCTGGGTGGCCGAGCAGGTGCGTGAGCAGGCCGAGCGGGAGCTGTACGACCCGGCGGTGATCCGGGAGCGGCTCGCGGAGATAGAACGAGCGGTTGACGAGGGGGAGATCGACCCGGACGAGGCGGCCGAGCTGGAGGAGCGCCTGATCGCCCGGCTGATGGAATGAGCCGGGGCGACGATTGGAGGACGACCGTTGGCGACCGACGAGGACAGTGAGACCAGGAAGCCGCCCGAGCGCCGATCTCCCGCTATCGCGGTGGCCAGGCGGGCCGCTCGTCAGCTCGCCGAGCTGACCGGCAAGGAGCCGGAGGCGGTCACCGCGATCTCGCGCAACGAAGACGGCTGGCGGGTCGAGCTCGACGTGGTCGAGCTGGAACGCGTGCCCGAGACCGCCGACCTGCTCGCCGTGTACGTCGTCGAGACCGACGACGATGGGCAACTGATCTCCTACCGCCGCACCAGGCGGTTCGTCCGCTCCCAGATCCAGGACGGTGACGGGTGATGAGTACGGAGGTGACCGCGCGGGAGTCCGGCCGGCCGACCCGGTACGGCGCGCCGTCGCAGCCGGCGAACCTCGCCGACATCCTGGAACGCGTGCTCGACAAGGGCATCGTGATCGCCGGCGACATCAAGGTGAACCTGCTCGACATCGAGCTGCTCACCGTGAAGATCCGGCTGCTCGTGGCGTCGGTCGACAAGGCGGCGGAGATGGGCATCGACTGGTGGCGTGACGACCCGTCGCTCAGCTCGTCGGCGCGCGAGAACGGCGAACGCGAGTTGCAGCAGGAGAACGAGCGGCTCCGCCGGCAGATCGAGGAGCTGGAGGCGCAGCGGGACGGCGGCGATGGCTGAGGCCGGCAGATACCTCTACGCCGTGTGCCGGGCGGAAGCGAGCGCGGACGTGGCCGAGGCGCTCACCGGCGTGCGCGGTGTCGCGGACGCGCCCGTCGGGGTGCTCGACCACGCCGGCCTCTGCGCCGTCGTCGGCGACGTCGACCTGGCCGAGTTCGGCGAGGAGGGCCTGCGCCGCAACCTCGAGGAGCTCGCCTGGGTCGAGCGCGTGGCGCGGGCGCACGACCACGTGGTGGGCGTCGTCACCGGTGTCACGACGTGTGCGCCGCTGCGTCTGGTCACCATCTGCACCGACGACGCCAGCGTCCGCGCGAAGGTGGACGAGCGGCGCGACGACCTGGAGCGGACGCTCGCGCTGCTCGACGGGCGGGTCGAGCACGGGGTCAAGGCCTACGCCGCTGAACCCGGCGCGACGGCGGCCGCGACCGGCGCCGGCGGCGAGCGGACCGGCACGGCGTACCTCATGCGCCGCCGGCAGGAGACGGCAGTGCGCGAGGCGGCCGAGCAGGCCGCCGCGGAGGCCGCGGACGAGGTGCACGCGGCCCTGGCCGGGCTGGCGGTCGCCAGCCGGCGGTACCCGCCACAGGACCGCAAGCTCAGCGGCCGCACCGAACGCATGATGCTGAACGGCGCGTACCTGGTCGACCGCTCCGCCACCCCGGAAGTGGAGCAGGCCGTCGCCATACTCGCCGAACGGCACCCCCAGCTGGAGCTGGAGCTGACCGGCCCGTGGCCGCCGTACTCGTTCGCCGGAGGTGAGGGGTCGTGACGACGTCGACGGTCGCGCCGGCGCAACCGGACGGGGCACAGCGCGACATCGCCCTCGTCGACCTGCTCGACCGGCTGCTCGCCACCGGCGTCGTGCTCACCGGCGACATCACCATCTCGCTGGCCGGCATCGACCTCGTGGTGATCAAGCTGCGTGCGTTGATCATGTCCGTCCGCGACCAGATGGAGGAGCGAGCGTGAAACAGTCGCAGCTCGGGCACCGGCTGGAGACCGACGCCGACCACGTCGCGCGCGACCTGATGCGGCTCGTGCTCACGCTCGTCGAGCTGGTGCGGCAGCTGATGGAACGCCAGGCGCTGCGTCGGGTCGACCAGGGCGGCCTCAGCGAGGAGCAGGTCGAGGAGCTCGGCCTCGGGCTGATGCGGCTCGAGGAGGCGATGACCGAGCTGCGCGAGCGCTACGGCTTCGAGCCGGGCGACCTCGACATCGACCTCGGCCCGCTGGGCACCCTGCTGGGCGAGGGCCGTTAGAGCGCGGTGACGGGCAACGTCCGCTTGCCCCTGGCCGCCGGGTCGGCGGGGTGTTGGGCGGCGCCGCCGCCCTGCTTCAGCCGTTCCGCGCACATGTCGCGCAGCTGCTCGTAGGCCTCGTCGCCCATCAGCTCGCGCAGCTCCGGCTCGTAGGAGACGTAGAGCGGGTCGGTGCCGACGTGGGCCTCGGTGTTGCCCGAGCACCACCAGTGGAACTCGTGCCCGCCCGGGCCCCACGCGCGCCGGTCGTACTCGCCGATCGTCACGACCAGCACCTTGGTGTCGTCCGGGCGCTCGACCCAGTCGTACGTGCGCCGGATCGGCACCTGCCAGCACACATCCGGCTTGGTCTCGTGGATCGGCTGGCCGCGGTCGAGCGCGAGCTTGTGCAGTGCGCAGCCGGCGCCCCCGGCGAACCCGGGACGGTTGAGGAAGATGCACGCGCCGTCGACGGTGCGCGTCTGCCGTTCGCCGTCCTCGTCGCGCATGACGATGCCGCCCGCGTGGCCTTCGTCGTAGTACTCCCACTGCTCCCGGGTGAGCTCCTCGGCGTACCGCTTGACCCGCTTGCGGTCGGCCTTGTCGGAGAAGTGCGCGCCGAGCGTGCAGCAACCGTCGTCCGGCCGGTCGGCGTAGATGCCCTTGCAGCCCTTGCCGAAGATGCACGTGTACCGCGAGCACAGCCAGGTGACGTCGCAGCGGAAGACCTGCTCGGCGTCGGTGGGATCGGTGAACTCCACCCATTCGCGGGGGAAGTCGAGAGCTACCTCAGGCACAGGACCACGATAGGGCGGGCGCCGCCCGGCCTGAGGTGCGGGGGACCTGGCTAGAGTAAAGAGGTGTCAACGTCCGCGGATGTGCCCGAGACGGGCGTCGTCCTGTCCACGGGTTCGGTGTACCCGGAATCCACCGCCACCGCCTTCGAGATCGCGGCACGGCTGGGCTTCGACGGCGTCGAGGTCATGGTGTCGACCGACCCGGTCAGCCAGGACGTCGACGCGCTGCAGCGGCTCTCCGACTACCACGAGGTGCCGATCCGCGCGATCCACGCGCCGTGCCTGTTGATCACGCAGTTCGTCTGGGGCAACGACCCGTGGGTGAAGATCGAGCGGTCCAGGGAGGCGGCCGAGCGCCTCGGCTCCGAGGTCGTGGTGATCCACCCGCCGTTTCGCTGGCAGTTCGACTACGCGCGCGACTTCGTGGGCAAGGTGGCGCGCCTGCAGGAGACCACCGAGGTCGCGCTCGCCGTGGAGAACATGTACCCGTGGCGCGGGCCGGGCGGCATCACCACCACGGCCTACGCCCCGCACTGGTCGCCCGTCGACCAGGACTACGCGAACGTCACGCTCGACCTGTCGCACGCCGCGGTCTCGCACTCCAACTCTCTGGAGATGGCGAAGGCGCTCGGTGACCGGGTCGCCCACGTACACCTCGCGGACGGCACCGGCAGCAAGACCGACGAGCACCTCGTGCCCGGCCGAGGCACGCAGCCTTGTGACGAGGTGCTCGAGCACCTCGCGACGAACTCCTACGGCGGCATGATCGTGCTGGAGGTCAACACGCGGCGTGCGGAGAGCCGCGCCGACCGCGAGGCCGACCTCGCCGAGTCGCTCGCGTTCGCGCGGCTGCACCTGTCCGCCGCGCTCGACGACGGCGACCACTCCGCCTGGCGGCGATGACGGCGCGGCCGGCGTCGCGGGGCCCCGGTCGGCGACCGGGCACACCCGACACGCGCGGTGCGATCCTGGACGCCGCCCGCCGGCTGTTCGCCGACCGGGGCTACGACGCCACGACGCTGCGCGGTGTCGCGCGCGAGGCGGGCGTCGACCCGGCTCTCGTCCACCACTACTTTGACGGCAAGCACCAGCTGTTCGTCGCCGCGACGGGCATTCCCGTCGACCCGGACCTGATGGTCTCGGCGGCGCTCGACGGCGATTTCGCGGGCATGGGCGAGCGCATGCTCCGTACGTTCCTCGGCCTCTGGGAGTCGGGCGACAACCGCACCCGCCTGATGGGCTTCGTGCGCTCGGTCACCACCAACGAGGCGGCCGCGGCGATGATGCGCGAGGCGTTCGGCCACATCCTGTTCGACCGCGTGGCACCCCGTCTCTCCGGCCCGGACGTGGGGCTGCGGCTGACGGCGGCGATGAGCCAGCTCGTCGGCCTGGCCATGGCGCGCTACGTCGTGGCGATCGAGCCGCTCGCGTCGGCCGACCTGGACGAGCTCGTGCCGGTGTTCGCGCCGACCCTGCAGCGTTACCTCACCGGCCGGTGACGGGCTGGGGACCCCCATTGTGGTTCCCGCCACCGGTGGGGTCCCCCGTAGTGGTCAGCACCACAATGGGGGTCCCCAGCGAGTGGGGGGACGCCGCTCGTCACGCGTCGCCGACGGCGGCGTCGTGCGTGGCGCGGAGCAGCGCGACGAGGTCTCGCTGGCGCCTCCGGAACGCCTCCTCGCCGATCGCCCGCTTCTCCGCGCGGGCGTGCAGCAGCGCAAGCTCGGTGACGGCGAGCTGGTAGTCGCCCATCGCCCGCAGCGCGATCATGCCGCCGTGCGTCCGCGCGAAGTGGCGGGCGTGCCGGCGTTCTGCCATGCCGCCCAGCATCGGCAGGTCGTGCTCGGTGACGGCGCCGGTGCCGACGTACTGCGGTATGTACCTGCGGACGAGCGCGACCACCCGCCGGCGTTCGGAGACGATGAGCACGACGACGGCCGCGATCACGCCGATGTCGAGCAGGTACACGACGCCGTTGCCCAGGGGACCGAAGATCGACGAGCCGTTCCACAGGCCGTGCAGCACGATCGCGGCGAGCCAGCCGCCGACGACGGCGAGCAGCCGCTTGATCCCGGTGTTGTGCGTCGCGGCGTACGCGACGCCGAGCCCCGTCATGGACGTGAACAGCGGATGGCTCAGCGGGGAGCCGACACCGCGCTCGAGCACCGTCACGACGAGCACGCCCCAGTCGTGCTCCTCGACGCTGGTGAGGTACGAGGACATGTAGTAGTTGATGTTCTCGACGAACGCGAAGCCGAGCCCGACCATCGCCGCGTAGATGACCCCGTCGGTCGGGCCGTCGATCTCGGCGCGCCGGCGCCAGTACAGCCAGACGAACACCGAGCCCTTGAGCGTCTCCTCGACCAGTGGCGCGGCTACGGTCGCGGTGAGGTACCCGCCGATGCGCGCGCCGAACCGCGGGTCGAACAGCAACGCCTCCCCGGCGCTGTTGAGGACGAGCGCGATCACCGTCGACAGGCCGGCACCGTAGAGGAAGACGAACGCCAGGATCTTCCTCGGCTCCGGCTCCAGCCGGTCGGCCTGGAGGACCAGGCCGATGCAGATCGCGGTGGTCGGGAGCGCGAGGCCGAACCCGACGATGGTCGGTATCGGCCCGCCGAGCAGGACGTAGATGACCATACCGACGAGCAGCCCGGCGCCGGTGACGATGAACCCGATGATGAGCGGTACCGAGGTGCGTCCTGGGGTGCGGCCTTCGAGGATGGCCACCGCATGGGCGCTCATGGATCGGGAGCCTAGAGGAGAGCCGCCCGGCCCCGCACCGGCGCCGGGCTCACGTGACGAGCTCGTGCGGCGTGACGGCGTAGTGGCGGGCCCGCTCGACGAACGCCTCGGCGTAGGTCTCGACGGGGTAGTCGCCGAGGTAGTACGTACGGGCCTGCTGGCGCGTGGTCTCGAGCGGGTCGAGCTTGAGCAGCTGGTCCAGGACGTCGTCGACGTTCGACATGTCGCGCCGGAACACGTACGCCGCACGTGCCAGCGGGAACGTCTCGACGAACGCCTCGCCCTCGTCGACCATGTCGGTGATGGCGAACGGCTTCTTCGAGAACAGGAAGTCGGACACAACGCTGGACACGTCGGAGATCAGCGCGTCGGCGCGGTTGAAGCAGTCGACGATCGTGAGCTCCTCGGTCGCCGCGGCGCCGAACAGGTGCTTGCGGCCGGTCGCGCGCGCGTCGGCCGCGAGCATCTGCTGCAGCGCGGCGAGCTGCCGGGCCGACTCCGGGTTCTTCGTCGTGTACGGGTGCTCGCGCAGGATCACGGTGACGTCCCGGTCGAGCAGCCGGCGCATCATCTTCCGCGCGACCGGCAGCGAGCAGTAGTTGACGTCCTCGGAGTAGCCGGTCCAGGTCGGCGCGTACAGCACGACCTTGTCGCCGACGTCGCCGATGTGGACGCTCGTGACGTCGATGGTCTCGACCTGGGGGCGGCCGACGACGTCGAACTTCGCCTCGGGGATCTGCACGCCGTGGTTGGCGTACCTGTCGATGCCCGCACGCCCGGCCACGAAGATGCGGTCGTACATCCCGGTGACCGGGTTGAAGCTGGGCGGCTTGTCGCTGTCGCCGTGCAGCAGCTGGATGTGCGTGAGGTGCCGGTACTTGACGAAGTGGCTGTTCTTCATGCCGTTGTTCACGTAGAACACCGCGTGCAGGTTGGGCATGGTGGCCACGTTGTCGAGGCTCGCGATCGACGTGCACTGGACGACCGGGGCGGCGGTGAGCGACCTGATGGTGTCGAACGAGTGCCGTTCGCGGAGCACGACGACGTACGGCAGCTCGAGGCGCTCGAAGTACGGCAGCCACATCGCGAGCTGGTAGAGGACCCCGGGCGGGCCGCTGAAGTACACGGCGAACGACGGGTTGTGCGTCTCGAGCGCGTCGCGGAACGCCGACCACGTCTCGTTGTTGTGCCGGATGAGCCGGCGCGCGTCGACGAGCAGCGCGGCCACGCCGACGCATACGACACAGGCGGCGAGCGCGAGCGGCCACGACGGCAGGCCGGCCGCGGCGAACGCGCCGATCAGCACGACCATGCCGGTGTCGGCGTGGAAGATCAGGTCGCTGTCGAAGACGAGCTCGTTGCGGGCCGCGATGTCGGGCAGGTTCGCGACCGCGAGCCGCCCCTTGCCAGCCGCGCGCGCGACGGTGCTCTCGTTGACCACGACCACCATCGTCAGCGCCGTGGCCACGAGCAGGCCGTAGTCGTTGGTGTCCTGCAGCGAGGGGACGTAGGTCGTGATGATGCCGGTGAGCACGAGCAGCCGGACGACGACCGCCTTGCCCATGCCCCCCTTGCGGTAGCGGTACCAGGCGATCCCGATGGCCGCGGCGCCGGCGAGGAAGCCGAAGAGCACGCCGGGGCTCAGCGCGAAGAGCAGGAACGCCGCGATTCCGAGGCTGTTCAGGCCGAACAGCTTCACAGCGCTGATGACGCGTCGGGTCACGGTGTTACTGGCCTTCCTCGTACCTGGCTGGCGAGACGTCCGGACGTCACTGACGGACGACGAGGTTCCGGCTGTCCACGAACCGGCCGACGTCGGACGCGAGCATCTCGATGACCGCCGCGACGTCCTCCGGCTGCATGATCGTGCTGGGGTCCTCGTCTGGTGCGAGCGTACGCCGGAGATCGGTGGCGCAGCGGCCAGGCGAGATGCAGACGACACGGGTGCCGTAGATCGAGAGCTCCTCCTTCATCACCTCGCTCATGGTGATGAGGGCGGACTTCGACGCCGAGTAGGTGAGCCAGCCGGGTCGGCCGCCCAGCCCGGCGGTGGACGCGATGTTGACCACCAGTTGGAAGGTGTTGCCGTGCCGCAGCAGCTCCTGCACGATCGTGAACGGCGCGTACAGGTTGACCGCCATCGTCCGCTCGAACGAGGCGAAGTCGATCTGCTGGATCGGCTTGGGGTCGGTGTACCCGGCGTTGTTGACGAGGACGTCGACGTTCCCGTGCCGCTCGGCCAGCTCCGCCGTGAGCTCGACGATCGCGCCGCGGTCGGCGAGGTCGACGTCGTAGCGGTGCACGGTGCGCTCGTACGGGTTGTCCGCCAGCAGCTCGTCGACCGTGCGGTCGAAGGCGTCGGACTTCCGGGCCAGCAGGATGAGCTCGCGGGGGCCCTGGGGGGTGAGGAAGAAGCGGCGGACCGTCTCCTTGCCGATGCCCTTGGACGCACCCGTCACAAGCATCGTCTCGGGCTTGGTCATCGGAACGCGCTGCCTCCACCCCGGCCTCGGTGAACGTTCGGTGTCGCCCCCGTGAACGGGGACGAGCGTAGCGTGTCCGTGACCTTCGCGGGTCAACGGGCGGTGCGTAGCCCGCTGACCAGGGAAGTAGCCTGCTGGGAGCGGGGAGACGATCCCCGGGGGAGCCGGCCCGGCGGGGGTTCCGGGGGTGGGGGAGTGGGCCCGGCGGGGGTTCCGGGAGTGGCGGAGTGGGCCCGGCGGGGGTTCCGGGAGTGGCGGAGTGATATCGGGAGGCGCGCGTGGTGTTGGGCAGGGTGCTCGGCAGGGTCGCCGAGTCGGAGCGGCTCAAGCACGTGGTGGAGACGGCGCCGGTCTCGCGCGGCGTCGTGAAGCGGTTCGTCGCGGGTGACTGCGAGGACGACGCGATCGCCGTGACGCGGGAGCTGGCCGGCACCGGGCTGCTCGTGACCCTCGACCACCTGGGCGAGGACACGATGGACGTCGCCCAGGCCGCGGACACCGCGCGGTCGTACGTGTCCGTGCTGCACCGGCTCGCCACCGAGGGCCTCGCCACCGCGACCGAGGTGTCGGTGAAGCTCTCTGCCGTGGGGCAGGCGCTGTCGATCGCGGGCGACGGTCACAAGATCGCGCTCGAGCACGCGCTGCGGATCTGCGCCGCCGCCAAGGACGCCGGCACCACGGTCACCTTCGACATGGAGGACCACACCACCACCGACTCGACCCTGGACATCGTGCGTACCGTCCGCCAGGACTTCCCGTGGGCGGGCGTCGCCCTGCAGAGCTACCTGCGCCGCAGCGAGGGCGACTGCCGCGACCTCGTGTCGAGCGGCTGCCGGGTGCGCCTGGTGAAGGGCGCGTACAACGAGCCCGAGTCGGTGGCGTACCAGAGCCGGCGCGACGTCGACCGTTCGTACGTCCGCTGCCTCAAGCTGCTGATGGCCGGCTCCGGGTACCCCATGGTCGGGACGCACGACCCGCGGCTGATCGAGATCGCCGGCTCGCTCGCCGTGCAGTTCGGCCGCGACCCGAGCTCGTACGAGTTCCAGCTGCTCTACGGCGTCCGCCCGGACGAGCAGCGACGGCTGGCCGACCGCGGCGAGCAGGTGCGCATCTACCTGCCGTACGGCGTCCAGTGGTACGGATACCTCATGCGGCGGATGGCGGAACGACCGGCGAACACCATGGTGTTCGTGCGTTCCCTGGCGACGAGGCGCTGACGGGAGAACCATGACGGTGTTCCCCGCCAACCTCCCGCGCTCCGCTCCTCGCTCAGTGCCGGCGGTTCGGCGCGTTACAGGAGGTCTGTTCGCTGCGATGCTCACGCGGGAGGTTGGCTCATGACTGACACGGTCGCGGTCATCGGCGTCGGCAAGATGGGCGAGGCGCTGCTGTCCGGCATGCTGCGCGCCGGCAAGCCGGTGGCGCAGCTGCGCGGCACGACGCGGACCGCCGACCGGTCCGAGGCGCTCCGGCAGCGCTACGGCGTCGCCATGGTGAGCAACGAGGAGGCCGTCAAGGCCGCCGACACCCTGCTGCTCGCGGTGAAGCCGCAGGACATGGGCAGGCTGCTCGACGAGCTGGCGGCGTACGTCTCGCCCGACCAGCTGGTGATCTCGGTGGCGGCCGGCATCACCACGTCGTTCATCGAGGGCCGGCTACCCGAGGGCACGCCGTGCGTGCGGGTCATGTCCAACACGCCGGTACTCGTGGACGAGGCGATGAGCGCGGTCTCGCCGGGCTCGCACGCGGGCGAGGAGCACCTGCGGCGCACCGAGGCGATCCTCCAGCCGGTCGGCAAGGTCATGCGCGTGCCCGAGTCGCAGCAGGACGCCGTCACCGCACTGTCCGGCAGCGGGCCGGCGTACGTCTACTACCTGGTCGAGGCGATGACCGACGCCGGCATCCTGCTCGGCCTGCCCCGCCACGTCGCCCACGACCTCATCGTGCAGGCGGTGCGCGGCGCCGCCGCGATGCTCGTCGAGTCCGGCGAGCCGCCGGTGCTGCTGCGCGAGGCGGTGACCTCGCCCGCGGGCACGACGATCAACGCGATCCGGGAGCTGGAGAACCACCGCGTCCGGGCCGCCGTCCTCGACGCCATCGTCGCCGCCCACGACCGCTCGAGAGAACTCGCCACCGGCTCCTGACCGACCCGGCGTCCGTCCCCTAAGTCCCTCGTCCCGTTGTCCCGGGCCATGTAAACCATGCCGGTGGTGGCTTTACACGG
>DASUWX010000236.1:0-13291 GCA_036378185.1 Streptosporangiales bacterium
GCCGACGCTGGCGTTGCTGGCCCGGTACTCGCCGGAGTACCCGTGCCTGTTGGCCGGGCTGGCCAAGTCGGACCAGGCGATCGGCAAGGCGTTCGCGCACAACCGGCTGCACATCACCATGGAGATCATCAAGGCCCGGCCCGCCTACATCCCGGGTGTCGATGCGCCGAAATGGACCGACACGCACTTCCGCGGCTGCCGGGGCCTGCCGAACCCGCACGTGCCGTACCAGCCCAAGGACAACTTCTTCTGTGACGGGACGCAGGACGACCCGTACAACCAGTCGCTCGGCCCCGGCTGTGGACACGAGGACGCGTCGGAGAAGCCGTCGAACGGACCGTTCGACCCGTCGGCGAAGGTGACCGGCACCGCCGCGGAGAAGCACACCGTCGGGGCGCTCGTCGGCCCGATGCTGGGCGAACGACCCAAGGACGTGCCCGACATCGCCACCCTGCTCTTCGGGCCGATGGCCCGCGGCAACGCCGTAAGCGTCAACTAGCGCTGCCCGACGCTGGTGCGGCCGAACGCGCGGCCGAGGCGGCGTACCTCCTCCTCGTGCACCGGGATGCGGCGCGCGGCGCCCCTGCGCACCGGCAGGTCGCCGAGCGGGCTCAGCACGACCGACCGCAGCAGCTGCGCGAAGGCGAGCGAACGTGGCACGTAGACCCGGCGCCTGCGCCGCACGATGCCGTCGACGAACGCCTCGGCGCACACGTCGACCGGGCTGATCACGTCGAGCGGCCAGGGCAGGCTCTTCAGCACCTCCCTGAACGTCGACGATTCCGCCCGCTGGTCGCGGACGAGGTCGGTGTCGATCCAGCCCGGGTGTGCCGTGCCCACGGTGACGCCCTTGTGCGCGACCTCGAGCCGCAGCGCGTTGCCGAACTGCTCGACGCCCGCCTTCGACGCGCAGTACGCCGCCATGCTCGGCAGCACGGTGAACGCCGCCAGCGAGGACACGAGCAGGTAGTGCCCGCGCCGTGCCGTGACGTGCGGCAGCGTCGCGCAGACCGTTCTGATCACGCCGATCAGGTTCACCTCGACGGTGCGCACGTGCGCCTCGACGGGGTTGACCGCGACGGTGCCGTTGTTGGCGATGCCCGCGTTGGCGATGACGACGTCGATGCCGCCGAGGTCGTCGACGACGCGGGAGACCACGCGGTCGAGCGCGTCCTGGCCGGTGACGTCGCACTCGTACGCCGCATGTCCCGGGCCGAGCTCGGCCGCGAGGGTCTCGAGCAGCTCGGGCTCCAGTCCCGCGAGCACGAGTGTGGCGCCGCGGGCGGCGGCGAGGCGTGCGGTCCGCGCGCCGATGCCACGGGCCGCGCCGGTGACGAGCACGACCTTGCCGTCGAGGCGACCTGAGCGACCAGCCGTCATCGCGTCCTCCGTTCGTCGTCGGTCAGCTGCAACGCCGCCCGCAGCATGCCGCCGGTCTCCACGAGCGCGTCGCGTGCGGCAGGGCTGGCGCCCGCCATGTGCAGGAACCCGTGTACGAGCGAGGAGAATCGCCGCGACGCCGCCGGCGTGCCCGCGGCGCGCAGTCTCGCCGCGTACGCCTCGCCCTCGTCGCGCAACGGGTCGAAGCCGGCGGTCACCACGACGGCGGGCGGCAGTCCGCCGAAGTCCTTGGCCAGCAACGGCGACAGCCGCGGGTCACGGTGATGCCCACCGCCCGGGCCCGCGTACTGCGCGTGGTACCAGGCCATGTCGCCGGCGGTCAAGTAGTAGCCGCTCGCGAACGTCTGCATCGACGCGTGCGCGCCGAGCCGGTCCGTCCCCGGGTAGATCAGCAGCTGCACGGCCGGCGCCGTGTCACCCGAGCGGGTGCTGAGCCGGCTGACGACGGCTGCGAGGGTGCCGCCCGCACTGTCACCACCGACGCCGACGCGGTTCTCGTCCGCACCGAGGTCGGCGGCGTTCTTCACCGCCCAGGCGAACGCGGCGCAGGCGTCGTCGACCGCCGCGGGGAACCGGTGCTCGGGTGCGAGCCGGTACTCGACGGACAGTACGTGCACGCCCGCGTGCCTGCAGAGCGCCCGGCACGGCACGTCGTGGGTCTCGATGTCGCACGTGACGTAGCCGCCGCCGTGGAAGTAGACCAGCAGCGGCGCGTCCGGCTCGTGGGTGCGGTAGAGCCGGGCGCGCAACGGACCCGCGGCGCCGTCGACCTCGAGGTCGGTGACGCCGGCGACGTCCGGCGCCGGACCGCAGACGAGCAACGCCTCGCGGGCGACGTGCTCGCGCGCCTCACGCGGCGTCAGCCCGTCGAGCGGGACGACGCCGCGGCGCTCGCGCAGTGACAGGACGAGCTGCACGTGCGGGTCGAGGACCTGCCCGTCGCGGCCGATCGGGCGCCCGGCGAGGCCACGCCGCAATGAACCGGGCAGCGCCGTGACCAACCGGGCCGCGCGCCGCTCGACGTCGCGGGGCAACGGCAGTCGCGTCATGCCGGCGCCTCCGCCGGCAGCATTGTCGAGGTCACCACGCGATAGTTCTCCCTGTCGAACCTGGCGGTGCGCCGGCGGAAGCCGGCGACGAACGACGGCCACAGCGTGGTGTTCCTGCCGTTGCGGTCGAGGTACCAGCTGCGGCAGCCGCCGTGCACCCACACCGTACGCTCCATCCGCCGGGCGACGGTGTCGCCGTACCGGCGCATCGCGTCCGGCCGGACGTCCACGGAGGCCACGCCGTGCGTGCGCATGAACCGCACCGCGTCGCGCAGGTAGGCGTGCTGCGCCTCGGCCATCAGCACCACGGACGTGTGCGCGCCGCCGGTGTTCGGGCCGAGCAGCAGGAACAGGTTGGGAAACCCCGCGACCGTCGTGCCCTTGTACGCGCGCATGCCGGTCTCCCAGGCCTCGGCGAGGGTGCGTCCGGCACGGCCGCGGATGCCGTGCGCGATCGGCGGGTCGGTGACCCGGAAGCCGGTTGCGCAGACGATCGTGTCGACCGGCCGCTCGACGCCGTCGGTCGTGACGACCGAGTGCGGACGCACCCGCTCGATCGCCTCGGTGACCACCTCGACGTTCGGTCGGCAGAGCGCCGGGTACAGGTCGTCGGAGAGCACGATCCGCTTGCAGCCCATGGTGTACGCCGGCGTCAGCTTCGCCCGCAGCTCCGGGTCCGGCACCTGGCGGGCGAGATGCCTGCGCGCGACCCGGGAGGCCAGCCGCAGCAGCCGCCGGTCGACGGTGAAGCCGAGGACGTACAGTTCCCGGCCGAGGTAGATGGCCGTGCGGACCAGCCGCTGCACGGCCGGGAACCGGCGGTACAGCCGCTGCTCGAGCGCGCCGATCGGCCGGTCGCGTCGCGGCAGCACCCACGACGGTGTCCGCTGGAAGACGTGCAACCGTCCGGCCACCGGCTGGATCTCGGGCACGAACTGCGCGGCGGAGGCTCCGGTGCCTATGACGGCGACCCGTTCCGCCGTAAGGTCGTGCCCGTGGTCCCACGCGCCGGAATGGAACAGTGTGCCGGCGAACGCATCGAGGCCCGGGATGTCCGGCAGAGCGGGGTCGGACAGCGGGCCCGCTGCGGAGACGAGCACGCGGGCCCGGACGGTGCCCCGGGTCGTGCGGACGACCCAGCGGGCGGCGGCGTCGTCCCAGCTCGCCTCGAGCACCTCGTGACCGAGATGCACGTGCGGCATCAGGCCGTAACGGCGCGCACAGTCGCGCAGGTACGCGAGGATCTCGGGCTGCCGCGAGAAGCTGTGGCTCCACCCCGGGTTGGGCGCGAACTCGAAGGAGTACAGGTGCGAGGGCACGTCACACGCCGCACCCGGGTAGCTGTTGTCCCGCCAGGTGCCGCCGACGTCGGCCGCGCGTTCCAGGACGACGAGGCTGTCGACGCCGTCCTGCATCAGCCGGATCGCCGCGCCGAGGCCGGAGAAGCCGCTGCCGATCACGGCTACGTCGGCTTCCGCGGGAAGCTGCGTCATGTGGCGTCCCATCGTCCAGCTAACTTACCGACGGTAACTTACCACGAGTAGCTAGAATGACGACATGACCGCGACGACCGGGCACACCCGCAGGCGGATGAGTCGCGCCGAGCGCGAGCAGCAGCTACTCGACGTGGCCGAGCGCACGCTCGTCGAGCTGGGCTACGCCGCGACCACGATGGACGAGGTCGCCAGGCGCGCGGGCGTCACGAAACCGCTGCTGTACGACCACTTCGGGTCCAAGGACGGGCTGATCGTGGCCTGCATCGCGAGGGTCCGCGCCGACCTGCTCAAGACCTGCCAGGACGCGGTGGCCACCGGCTCGGACCAGCGGGAGATGTTCGCGCTCGGCATCCGGGCGTTCTTCGACTACATCGCACAGCACCAGCGCGCGTGGTCGGTGCTGCTCGCCGAGGGCCAGCTGACCGGACCGGCCGGCGACGAGGTCGAGGCGTTGCGCCGGCAGCAGGCCGAGCTGGTGTCGCACCTGTTCCCCAAGCCCAGGGGCGTCCGGCAGGCCGCCCGCATCGACACCTATGCGCAGGCCGTCGTCGGTGCCTGTGAACGGGTGGCGCTGTGGCGCGGCGACCGCCGCCACCCCAACCCGGCCGACGCCGCCGCGCACATCGCGGACGTCTTCTGGCACGGACTGGACGACCTGACCGGCTGACCCGTCCGGCGGGCGGTCACTCGGGGTGGAACGGCTCGTTCACGTCCGCGACGGCGGTCGGGTTGCCGGTGTAGCTCAGCCGGCGCGGGTCGCAGCCGTAGATGTCGCGCAGCGTGGCCACCACGACCCGGGCCACGCCGGCGGCCTTCACCGGCATGGGCAGCGTACGGGCGTGGTTCCACGTGGTGCTCGCCTCGCCCGTGCCGGGCGGGGACCAGCCGAGCGCGCGCATCCGCTGCTCCTGCTCGGGTGAGAGCCGGCGTCCGGTCGGGAGGAACTGGTTGCTGACCGCCTCGCAGGTGAGCGTGCTGCGCTTGCGGCTGCTGGCGAGCATCACGTAGTAGCCGGTGCTCGACTCCTCGATGACGAGGAAGCCCTCGGTCTGCAGCAGCCGGTTGAGCCGCTGCTCGATCCCGGTGTGGATGCGCCCCCAGAGCTCGGGCGACTGCCGCGCGGAGCCCGGCACCGGGCCCTGCGGCCCGGGCGGCTGCGGTTGCGCAGGTGGTTGCGCCGGCGGTTGCGGTGGTGGCCGGTGCTGCGGCGGAGCGGGCGGGTACTGGGGCCCACCGTACGGCCCCTGCCCCTGCGGCGGGCCGTACTGCTGCCAGGACGGCGGCTGCTGCGGGTACGGCTGCTGGTACTGGGGCGGCGGACCCGGGTACGGCTGCTGCCCGTACTGCTGCGGCGGGGCCGGTTGCGGGCCGCCGTACGGACCGTGCGGCCCGGGCGCGTAGCCGCCCTGCTGCGGCGGGCCGTAGGGCTGCGGCGGCGCGGGGTACGGCTGACCGTACGGCTGCTGCGGGCCGGGTGCGTACGGCTGCGGGTACTGCTGGGGGGCCGGCGCACCGTACGGGCCCTGTGGCTGGGCCGGCGGCCCGCCGCCGTACGGGCCGCGCTGCGGTTGCGGCGGCGGCTGGGGTGTGGCGTGCTGCGGGGGCGGCTGGGGCGTGGCGTGCTGTGGCGGGGCCGGTTGCTGCTGCGGAGGCGCCTGCTGCTGCGGCGGTTGCGGCGTGGCGTGCTGCGGCGGCTGGGGCGTGGCGTGCTGCGGCGCCGACTGCACGGGCGGTTGCGACGGGTGCGAGGGGTGCTGCGCCGGCTGGTCCGCCGGCGGCGCCGCGCGGTGCCCGTTCGACCGGCCGTACCGCTCGCCGGTGATCATGCAGGCCCGCCGGCTGTCGAGCGGGAGCTGGACGTCGCGCTCGGCCATCAGCTCGAGCAGCCGGGACACACCGCGATCCTGGGCGAACTCGATCTCGGGCGTGGTCAGCGGGAACGCCCACAGGAACCGGCAGCTCGTGCCGTCGATCTCGAGCTGGTCGAACGCGGGATCCTCGTACACCGGGGGCAGCAGGACGACGCCGGTGAGCAGCGTCTCGTCGGTGAGCGGCTCGTCCGGGTCGCCGCCGAGCAGCTGGCCGGGCGCGTACCAGGTCTCCAGCCGGTGCACCAGCCGGCCGACGTCCTTGAGCATCCGGCACGGCCACCAGTGCGCCTCGTCCGTGCCGTACGACCAGTTCGACGGCAGGTAGGTGAACAGCTCGATGTGGCGGTAGGACGCCATCGCATCCGGCGCGGAGGTCGCCTTCGTGCTCACGCCGACCGTGACCACGGTGGTGCGCTCGCGGTTGTGTGCGGGCAGGTAGGGGTCGAGGTCGATGCGCACCAGGTCGGTGCCGGTCTCGGCGATCACGTTGGGGCACGGGCCGAGGTACCGGTCGCAGTGCCCCTCGATCGCGTCCCGCCACGCCTCCTCGGCGGGGTCCTCGGCACCGTCGGCGCCGTCGGGTACCTGCGCCTGCTCCTCGACCATGACCTCCGTTGCCTTCCCGGCCTGCACTGCACGTCCGGCACGTACGCGAGAACAGCGCCGGTACCACCGGCGCGCAGGCGCCACCCTACCGCCTGGGTTCACCGCTCGTACACGGCGCGTGCGGCGCGATCACGGCGCGGCCGTCGGCCCGCTCGGCTACGGTGACCGCATGGCAGGCAAATCCGCGGCGCTCGAGCTGGCGGTCGGCGAGCGTACGGTCCGGATCTCCAACCCGGACAAGGTCTACTTCCCCGAACGCGGCATCACCAAGGGCGACGTCGTCAGGTACTTCCTCTCGGTCGGCGACGGCATCCTCGCGGCGCTGCGCGACCGCCCGACGACGCTGGAGCGCTGGCCGTCCGGCGTCTTCCCCGGCGCCAAGCTGTCCACCCGGATGGACAACCGCGGGGACGCCTTCTACCAGAAGCGGGTGCCCAAGGGCGCACCCGACTACGTCGAGACGGCCACGATCGCGTTCCCCAGCGGCCGGACGGCGGACGAGGTCTGCCCCACGGAGCTGGCCGTGGTCGCGTGGGCGGCGAACCTCGGCACGCTCACCTTCCATCCCTGGCCGGTCCGCCGCGGCGCCGTCGACCACCCGGACCAGCTGCGCATCGACCTCGACCCGCAGCCGGGCACCGACTTCGCGGATGCCGTGACCGTCGCCGGCGAGCTGCGCGGCCTCCTCGACGAGCTGGGCATGCGCGGCTGGCCGAAGACGTCCGGCGGGCGCGGCCTGCACGTCTACGTGCCGATCGAGCCGCGGTGGACGTTCGTCGAGGCACGGCGCGCGCTCATCGCGCTCGGTCGCGAGCTGTCCAGGCGGATGCCCGACCGCGTCACGGTCAACTGGTGGAAGGAGGAGCGCGGCGAGCGGGTGTTCATCGACTACAACCAGATGGCCAGGGACCGCACGATCGCCTCGGCGTACTCGGTGCGGCCCAACCCGCGGGCCCGGGTCTCCACGCCGCTGCGCTGGGACGAGGTCGGCGAGGTCACGCCGGACGACTTCGACGTGCGCACGATGCCGGCCAGGTTCGCCGAGCTCGGCCACGTGCACGCCGACCTCGACGACCACGCCTACTCGCTGGAGACGCTGCTCGACTGGTCGCAGCGTGACGAGCGGGACGAGGCGCTCGGCGACCTGCCCTATCCCCCGGACTACCCGAAGATGCCCGGCGAGCCGATGCGCGTCCAACCGAGCCGGGCGAGGAAGGCCGACTCCCTCCCATGATCATGAAGATTCCAGGATGTCACAGCCCGGACGAACCTTCATGATCACGGGGGCGGGGAGGCATCCGGACGCTAGGGCAGGGCGGCGACGATGTCCGCGACCGGCTTGCGGCCGCCGGTGAAGAACGGGGTCTCCAGCCGGGTGTAGCGGCGGGCCTCGGCGCCGCGCAGGTGGCGCATCAGGTCGGTGAGCCGGTGCAGCTCGTCGGCCTCGAACGCGAGCATCCACTCGTAGTCGCCGAGCGCGAACGACGACACGGTGTTCGACCGCACGTCCGGGTAGTCGCGGGCCATCCGGCCGTGCTCGGCGAGCATGCCGCGCCGCTCCATCGGGTCGAGCAGGTACCAGTCGAGCGAGCGGACGTACGGGTAGACGCAGACGTATGCGCGCGGCTCCTCGTCGGCGAGGAACGCGGGCACGTGGCTCTTGTTGAACTCCGCCGGACGGTGCAGCGCGACCGCGGAGAACACCGGCTCCATCGACCGGCCGAGCTGCGTGCGCCGGAACCGGCCGTAGACGTCCTGCAGGTCGTCCGGCTCGTCGGCGACCCACCAGAACATCAGGTCGGCGTCGGCGCGGAAGCCGGACACGTCGTAGGCACCCCGGGTCGTGACGCCCTTGCCCTCCGCCTGGGCGAGCACCGAGCTCACCTCCGCGGTGATCCGCTGCCGGTCCACCTGCGCCTGACGGTCGCCGCGGCCGTCGGCGTCGAGGGGACGCGTGGCGCGGAACACCGACCACATCGTGTACTTGACGATCTCGTTGAGCTCACGTGCCTGCTTGCCGTCGACTGCCATGGGTCGATTCTCCCGTGTGCCCGAGAGCGACCGCCACCCGGTCCGCCGCCTCGCGCGCGGTCCCGATGCACGCGGGCACGCCCACGCCGCGGTACGCCGCACCGCACACCGCGAGGGTCGGCTCGCCGGCGAGCGCGGCGGTCACGCGGTCGATCCGGTCCAGGTGGCCGACGGCGTACTGCGGCAGCGCGCCGCCCCACCTGGTGACCCGGGCGTCGACCGGCTCGCCGCGGACGCCGACCGCGTCGGCCAGCTCGACCGCCGCCTGCCGGGCGAGTGTCGCGTCGTCCTCCTGCAGCCTGCGCTCGTCCCCGTGCCGGCCGAGCGAGCAGCGCACCACGACCAGCCCGTCGCGGGCAGTGTGCGGCCACTTCGTGGTGATGAACGTCGCCGCCTTCGTGACCCGGCCCTCGGACGCCGGCACGAGGTAGCCGCTGCCCGCGGGCGGCGAGGGGAACGCGGCCGCGGGGAACGCGAACGTGACCAACACCATGCTCGCGTACTCGATCGCGGCGAGCTCGCGTGCCGCCGCGGGCACGGCGTCCGCCAGCAGCCGCGACGCCGGGCGCGCGGGTACGGCGACGACCACCGCATCGGCGAGCACCCGCTCCGGCGCCCGCGCCGGGCCGACCGTCAGCGCCCAGCCGGACTGCGTCCGCCGCAGCTCCCGCACCATCGCCGAGGTGCGCACGCGGGCGCCGCAGCGCTCGGCGAGCACGGCGCCGAACCGGCCCATCCCGCCGCTCACGCTCGTGAACACCGGTCCGGCCGCCACCGGCGCCCTCACGGTGACCGCACGCGCCGCGCCGACCAGCGAGCCGGTCTCCTCGAGCCCGGGCACGAGCTGCGGCAGGGTCGCCCGCAGCGAGAGCACGTCCGCGCGGCCCGCGTACACCCCGCCGAGCAACGGTTCGACCAGCCGGTCGACGACCTCGCCGCCGAGCCGCCCGGCGACGTACGGCCCGACCGCGACGTCCCCGTCGAGCGGGTCCGGCGGCAGCCGGTCCTCGCCCTCGATCCGCGCGACCGACTCGGCCGACAGCAGGCCGGTCGCGGCCACGGCGGCGGCGTCGGCCGGTACGCCCATGACGTGGCCGGACGGCATCGGGTGCAGGCCGCCGCCCGCCCATATCGCCGCCCGCGTCGTGCCGGGCTCGACCAGGTCGTCGCCGAGCCCCAGGGACTTCGCGAGCTCCACGCCCTCGGGGCGGCGCGCGAGCATCGACTCCGCGCCCTCGTCGACGGGGATGCCCGCCACCTCGGAGACCCGCAGCTTGCCGCCGGGCACCGGTGAGCCCTCGTACACCGTGACGTCGACGCGGTCACCCAGCCGGCCGGTCAGCTCCCACGCCGCGGTGAGGCCGGCCACGCCGCCGCCCACCACGGCGACGTGCGGCCGGGGCGGCAGCTCGTCGCTCTCCATACCGACAGACTCGCAGATCGCGGGCCGGTAACGGTTGGCGGCCGGAGGCATCCCAAGGGCCGCTCCGATGCGTGCCACGGGACACAGCTCGGGGGTAGACAGGACGGCCAGCATGCTCGACGACCACATCCCGTTCCGGCGCGCCCGGCTGCGCGCCGCCGTCACCGTCGCACTCGTCGCCGCGCTCGCCGCGGGGTGCGGTGCGGCGGGCAGCGGCGGCGGCAGCGGGTCCTCGGCCGCGCGGCCCGACCGGGCGGAACGCCTGCCCGGCAAGGGGCTCACGGCCACCCAGGCGGCGCCGACGCCCGGCGCATCCCGCGCGAGCGGGCCGAACGACGCCCAGCTGATCGCGTACACCGCGAACCTCGACGTGCGCGTCCGCGACGTGGCCGCGAGCTCGTCGCGTGCGGACGGCATCGTCACGGCCGCCGGCGGCTACGTCGAGCGGCAGCAGGCCCAGGGCGAGCACCCGTCGTCGGCCTCGGCGACGACGACCTACCGCGTGCCGGCCGCGAAGTACCGGTCCGTGCTGGCCCGGCTCACCCGGCTGGGTACGCGCCTGTCGCTGTCCCAGCAGGCGGACAACGTGACCGAGGACGTCGCGGACGTGGGTGCGCGGGTGAAGTCGGCACAGTCGTCGCTCGACCGGCTGCGGACGCTGATGCGGCAGGCCACCGACGTCCAGGACGTGCTGTCGATCGAGACGCAGGTGAGCCAGCGCGAGTCCGAGCTGGAGGCGCTGCAGGCCAGGCAGCGTGCGCTCGACAAGCAGGTGCGCTACGCGTCGGTGACGCTGGCCCTGACCGGGCCGCACGCCGCGCCGCCGAAGCACGACGCCGGCCTGCTCGCGGGGCTCCGCGCCGGGTGGCACGGACTGCTCGTGTTCCTGACCGGCCTGCTCACCGTCGTCGGCGCGGTGCTGCCGTTCCTGCTGGTCGCGGGGCCGCTGGGCGCCGTGGGCTACCTGGTCCTGCGCCGGCGCCGCCGCCGTCGTGCGGCGGCGGCCACGTCCGGCTGACAGGGCGCGCGGGCGGCCGTCGTCAGCGGGCGGACTCCTCGTGGACGAGCTCGACCAGCCGGGCGAGGACGCCGGGGTCGGTCGTCGGCAGCACGCCGTGCCCGAGGTTGAAGACGTGCCCGGCGGCGGCCCGGCCCCGGGCGAGCACGTCCCTGGCCCGCTCGGCGACCAGGTCCCACGGGCCGAGGCAGACGGCGGGGTCGAGATTGCCCTGCAGCACGACGCCGGGGCCGACCCGCCGCGCCGCCTCGTCGAGCGGCACCCGCCAGTCGACGCCGACCACGCCCGCGCCGGCTTCGGCCATGGCGCCGAGCAGCTCCCCCGTGCCGACGCCGAAGTGCACGCGCGGGAGCGCGTCCGGCAGCGTCGCGAACACCGCGCGGGTGTGCGGCAGGACGTACTCCCGGTAGTCCCGCTCGCCCAGCGCGCCGGCCCACGAGTCGAACAGCTGCACCGCGGCCGCGCCCGCCGCCACCTGGACGGCCAGGAACGTGGCGGTCAGCTCCGCGATCCGCTCCAGCAGGGCGTGCCAGGTGGCCGGCTCGCCGTACATCAGCGCCCTGGTGCGCTCGAAGTGCCGGGACGGGCCGCCCTCGACCAGGTAGGACGCGACGGTGAACGGAGCGCCGGCGAACCCGAGCAGCGGTAGGTCGCCCAGCTCACCGACCAGCATCCGCACCGCGGTGCCGACCGGTTCGAGGGCCGCCGGGTCGAGCTTCGGCAGCGCCGCCACGTCCGCCGCCGACCGCACCGGGGTCCCGACCACGGGCCCGACCGAGGGGCGCAGCTCGACGTCGACGCCGGCGGCGTGCAGCGGCACGACGATGTCGCTGAACAGCACGGCCGCGTCCACGCCGTAGCGCCGCACCGGCTGCAGGGTCAGCTCGGTGACCAGCTCCGGCCGGCGGCAGGCCTCCAGCATCGGCACGCCCTCGCGGGCCGCGCGGTACTCGGGCAGGGCCCGGCCTGCCTGCCGCATGAACCAGACAGGCGTGTACGGGGCGGGCTCACCCCGGCAAACCAGGAGGAAGGGGGCGTCCGCTGCTGCACTCATCGCCGTGATGCTGACACACCGCGGGCCGCCACGGTTGGCCGGGCGGATTTCGGCGCGCCATACCACGCGACGGGCGCGACCTCGCCTACGCTGCCGTCATGACCGTGTTCGGGGACGCGGCCGGAACCTCTCGCGAGTTCGGCCGAGCGATGGCGAGTCTGCGGGCGATGTCTCTGCGCCCTGAGATCCAGCTGGAGGAGACGCCGGCCCCGCGCCAGCTGGCCCCGTACGCGGCGGCGATGTCGGCCGAGGTCGTGGTCGCCGACGAGGAGCTCGCCACCGGCCGGTTCGTCGTGTTGCACGATCCCGACGGCGACGACGCCTGGGACGGCACGTTCCGGGTGGTGTCGTTCGTCCGCGCCGAGGTCGAGCCCGAGGAGGCCGCGGACGCCCTGCTCCCGGCCGTCGGCTGGAGCTGGCTGACCGACGCGCTCGACACCTGGCAGGCGGCGTTCCACGGCGCCAGCGGCACGGTGACGCGGCTCGCCGAGGAGTCGTTCGGCCTGGACCGGCCGCCGACCGCCAAGGTGGAGATCCGCGCGTCCTGGACGCCCCGGGACGCCGAGCTCGGCCGCCACCTCGCCGCCTGGAGCGACCTGCTCTGCCAGGCCGCCGGCCTGCCGCCCGTCCCGCCGGACGTCGCCGTTCTCCGCACCCGCAAGCACTGACCCCGCCGGCCGCGCCCGGCGTGCCGCCCCGGGCCCCACCACCCCGCGGCATACGGTGGAGGTCATGTCCGAGGCAGTACGAGACGACGCCGCCGACCCGGAGGAGGTCGCGGAATCCGCGGCGAGCGACACGGTGCCGCTGCTCGAACCGCACGACGGCGTCCCGGCCGTGCTCCAGCGGCGCGCGGACCTCCGCAGCGCGCTCCAGCCGTTCGCCGCGACCGACGGGCCGGTGGCGTTCGACGCCGAGCGCGCCTCCGGCTACCGGTACGGCCAGCGCGCCTACCTCGTCCAGCTGCGCCGTCCCGGCGTGGCCACGCTGCTGCTCGACCCGATCGCGCTCGTCGACCTGACGCCCGTCGAGAAGACGTTCGTCGACGCCGAGTGGGTGATCCACGCGGCCAACCAGGACCTGCCCTGCCTCGCCGAGGTCGGGCTCGTCCCCAAGCGGCTGTTCGACACCGAGCTCGCCGGCCGGCTGCTCGGTTATCCGCGCGTGGCCCTCGGCACCCTGGTCGAGAGGCTGCTCGGCTACCGCCTGGAGAAGGGCCTCGCCAGTGTCGACTGGTCGACGCGGCCGCTGCCGCACGACTGGCTCGTGTACGCCGCGCTCGACGTCGAGCTGCTGGTCGAGCTGCGCGACCGCCTCGAGGTCGAGCTCGAGGCGGCCGGCA
>DASUWX010000237.1:0-6388 GCA_036378185.1 Streptosporangiales bacterium
CGGTGCGCAGCGGCAACATCAAGGTGCGCTACCCGCGCGGCCGCCGGCACCGCTGAGACGCCCCGGCGTCGTCAGCGCGAGCCGGACGCCCCTCGCGGCCAGCGGACCATCCGCACGTGCGGACCCGTGTGCGGGACCGTCCACTCCTCGCCGATCCGTTCGAAGCCCAGCTTCTCGTAGAACCCCAGCGCGGGGATCCTCGCGTTGCACCAGACCCCGCCGCCGAGCGCGTCCACATGGCCGAGCGCCGCGGTCACCACGGCCCGCGCGTGCCCCCGCCCGCGAGCCTCCGGCGCGGTGGCCATGCCGCGCAGCCACCACCAGCCGGTGCCGTCGCGGTCGAAGTCGGGCGCGCCCGGCCGGACGTTGACCGTCGACAGGACGCCGCCGTCGGGCGTGAGGGCGGCGAAGAACCAGGTGTCCGGTGCGTCGTCGCCCTCGTGGACCGCCGTGCTCGGGTCCTTGCCCGTCCGCAGCACGGCGGCGCGCAACGGCAGCGTCGTGGCGGCGTCGACCCGCCGGACGACGACGCGCTGCGGGGCGGTCATACGCCCACGGGCCGCTGGACGTTCGAGGCCCGGCTGAGCGTCCCCGCGGCGAACGAGTGCGCGACCACGTAGCCCAGCCTGCGGTACATCCGGCGTGCGGTGTCGTTCCAGGAGTACATGCCCAGAGTGGCCGGCGAGCGGCCCTCGGCGAGGAAGGCGCGGGTGACCCACGCGGTGAGCGCGGCGCCGTAGCCGTTGCGCCGGAACGCCGGCGCGGTCGCGACCGAGGAGATGTGGCCGACCGTGGCGGAACGGCTGGTGTCGGCGAGGCACGCCGCCAGCCGGCCGTCCGCGGCGCGGATGCCCGCCCAGCGCCTGGACTTCTCGTCGCCCGGCCACGCGGACGCGTCCGGGCTGACCTCCTCGAGCAGTGCGCGGACGTCGTCGTGGTCGCTCTCGCCGAGCCAGTGGACCGCCGCCTCGTGCGGCTGCGCCGGGGGTGGCGTGTCAGTCCAGAGCCAGTCCCACTCCGAGCGCGGCTCGAAGGTCAGGGCCGGTGCGAGGTGGTCGGCCCAGCCGCGGGGCAGCGAGACGCGGATCTCGTCGGGCAGCGCGTCGGCCACGTGGGTGAGCAGGGCGGCGACGGCCGCGGGCGTCCCGACGCCGGTCAGTGACGGCCGGCCGTGCCACATGCGGGTCCAGAGCACGGCATCGTCACCGGCCCAGGCAGGGGCGTCCGCGCCGCCACCGCGGACGGCGACGTCGACGTACACGTCGCCGCCGCTCGCCTCGACGAGATCACTGGGGGAGATGGCCTCGATCACCCGGGAAGTCTATCGACGGGTAAGGGGTGTCCGTGCAGCGCACAGGTTACGGTTGATCACCGGCGCGCGAGCCGGACCGTGCCGAGCCAGCCGGTCACGCGGTCGGCGACCGCGGCCGGGCGGCGGGCCCACTTGAGGTGCCCGGGGCGTTCCCCGGCGGGTGCGTGGTGCCAGCGGTCGACGCGCGCGCCGCGCAGCTTGCGGCACAGGTGGTCGACTGAACGCACCGGCGCGAGCCCGTCGCCGTCGACGGTGATCGCGAGCACCGGGGCGCGGATCGCGGCGATCCGCGGGTCGAGGTCGACGCCGCCGACGACGTAGCGCCCCGTCCTGCCGTTGCGCGCCCAGTCGCGCATGAGCGCCCCGGGCTGCGCGCCGCCGAAGTTGAACCGGTCGCCCGGCCAGTGGCCGGTGAACCGCGCCGTCGCCGCGACGAACTGCGAGAGGCCAAGCACCGAGAGCTTGCCCCGGACGCCGCCGAAGCTGCCGAAGTACACCGTGCCCGTCGCTACGAGGACGATGCCGTGCACCTCGTCCGGATGGAGCGCGGCGTAGAGCACGGCCAGCTGGCCGCCGATGCTGTTGCCGCCGAGGAGGACCGGGCTCGCCGGGAAGTGCCGGCGGACGGCGGCCACCGTGTCGGCGTAGTCGCCGGCGAGCACGTCGGCGTACCCCAGGGACGCCGTCCGCGGGTCGACGGTGGAGTCGCCCTGGCCGGGCAGGTCGGCGAGGACGACGGAGCAGCCGCGATCGGCCAGCGCGGAGGCGAACCGGTCGTAGTAACCGGCCGGGACGCCGAGCGCGGGCCAGAAGACGAGGACAGGGGCGTCGTCCCCGGCGGCGGCGAAGACGCGGATCGGCACCGACCGGTCGGCTGCGGTCGGCACGGTCTCCAGGAAGTGTTCCACGAGCGGCGGCCCTCCCTCTCCGATCCGGGCGAGCGGTGCGGTCGGCTCGTCCCCGTTGCGCGATGCGGGCATCCCGATCGGCTCGTACGCGTACCAGCCGTGCTCGGTGGCATGCTCGTGCAGACCCAGCCACTCGTGCAACGCGCGCAGCGGCCGCGGCGCCCACCAGTTGGCGCGGCCGAGCAGGGACATCGTCGCGGGCACGAGCAGGCACCGGACGAGGGTCGCGTCGACCGCGACCGCGACGCACATCGCGAGGCCCATCTCCTTGATGAACACGAGCCGGCCGAACGCGAAGCCGACGCACACGACGATCACGATCAGCGCGGCGGACGTGATGATCCGGCCGCTGCGCTGCAGGCCGAGCTCGACGGCGCGGGCGTTGTCGCGCGTCGCCTCGTAGGTCTCCTTGATCCGCGACAGCAGGAACACCTCGTAGTCCATGGACAGCCCGAACGCGAACGCGAAGACGATGATCGGCACGAACAGGTCGAGCGAGCCGGGCGGGTCGAACCCGAGCAGGCCGGACAGGTGGCCCTCCTGGAAGACCAGCACGAGCATGCCGAACGTCGCCGTGAGCGACAGCGTGTCCATCACGAGTGCCTTGATCGGCACGAGCACCGAGCCGGTCATCAGGAACAGCAGCAGGAACGTCGTGACCGCGATCAGCGCCAGGCCCCAGGGCAGCCGGTCGCGGACCTCCGCCTTCATGTCGACGAGCAGCGCGCCCGATCCGGTGACGTAGACGGGGAAGTCGGGCCGGTGGCCGCGGATCGCCCGGACGACGTCCTGCGCGACCTCGTCGTGCGACCGGCCGTCGCCCGCGCGTACGGCGTAGACGTCGAGAGTGCTCACGCCGTTGCCGGCGTCGCCCGCCTTGACGTGCGCGACGTCGGGCAGGCCCCGGACCGTGTCGCGCCCGTACGCGGCCAGGCGTGAGGCGGGCACCTGTGCGACCACGCGGACCGGGTCCGCGTCGCCGCCCGGGAACCGGTCCCGCTGCACGTCCGCGACCTGCCGGCTCTCCGCAGACGCCGGCAGGATGTCCGCACCGACGCCGCCGAACTCCACGCGCAGGAACGGCGCGCCCGCGAGCAGCAGTACCGCGGTGACGGCGACGACGACGAGCGGTGCGAGCCGTCTGGTCCCACGGGCGAGCCGGGCGAAGAACCCGTCGTCCGGCAGCGGCGCCGTGGGCACCCGGACGAACCGGCCGGCGACCGTGAGCAGCGCCGGTACCAGGGTGAGCGCGGCCAGGGCGGCGAGCACGACCACGCCGACGCCGGCGACGGCGAACGTGTGGAACATCGGCGTGCGGAACGCGAAGAGCCCGCTGAGCGCGGTCGCGACCGTGAGCGCGGAGAAGCAGATCGTGCGGCCGGCGAGGGTGACGGTGCGCTCGACGGCGGCCGGGCCGGGCAGCCCGTTGCCGCGTTCCTCCCGGTAGCGGTTGACGATCAGCAGCGCGTAGTCGATGGACAGGCCGAGGCCGAGGATGGTCGTGATGGAGATCGCGTTGGAGTCGACGTCGACGGCGTAGGAGAAACCCAGCAACGCCAGCAGCGACGTGGCGATCGCGCCCAAGGCCCCGGCGATCGGCAGCAGGGCGGGCACGATCCCGCGGAACACGAAGATCATCAGCACGAGGGTGACCGGCAGCGCGATCAGCTCACCGGTGCGCAGGTCGTGCTCGAGTTGGCCGTTGATGTCGCGGCCGACCGCCGTCGCGCCGCCGACCCGCACCGTCAGTCCCGGCACCGCTTCGGGCAGCTGCCGCATCCGGGAGGCCACCTGGTCGAAGGCGAGGTCCCGCTGATCCTTGTCCAGCGTGCCGTCCACCTCGACGAGGACCAGGCTCGCCCGGCCGTCCCGCGCACGCATCGTGGCGGCGCCGGTGCCGTACCAGTCCACCGCCTGCAGGACGTGCGGCTGGCTGCGGACGTCGCCCACGGCGTCCTCGACGGCGCGGCGCAGCTTCGGGTCGCCGACGCGGTGGCCGTCCAGCAGCACGACGATCTGCTGGCCCTGCCCGGCGACGTCGGTGAGCAGGTCGGCGCCGCGCACCGACTCGCTGCCGGGCGGCGCGTACGCCGTGTCGGTCAACCGGTCGAAGACGTGCGAGCCCAGGCCGAAGCCGGCCACGACGAGCAGCAGCCAGGCGAGCAGGATCCAGCGGGAGCGTCGGTGGGAGAACCGACCGAGGGCGGCGAGCACCTGGCTAAGTTATCGACATGACCGAGCTGACTCACGTGCGGACGCCCGCCGGCGTCGCGCCTGGAAACGGCTACAGCCACGTCGTCTGGGGGACGGGCCGGTTCGTCGCCGTCGCCGGCCAGATCGCGCTGGACGAGGACGGCGAGCTCGTCGGCCCGGGTGACGGCCTGGCCCAGTCGCGGCAGGTGTTCGCCAACCTGCGCCGTTGCCTGGCCGAGGCCGGCGCGACCTTCGCCGACGTGGTGAAGCTGACCTACTACGTCACCGACGTCGGCATCCTGCCCTCGGTGCGGATCGCGCGCGACGAGTGCGTCGACACCGCCCGCCCGCCCGCCAGCACCGCGGTCCAGGTGGCCGCACTCGTCCGCCCGGACCTGCTCCTCGAGGTCGAGGCCTTCGCCGTCGTCGGCTGACCCACCGGTCGACGAGTCGGCTGTCGGTCACCGTGCACCGGTAGCGTGTGGCACGTGGCCGACCAGGACAGCCTCTTCGAGGAGGCGCGCGAGCAGGCGGAGCGCACCAACGCGCCGCTCGCCGTCCGGATGCGCCCGCGCAGCCTGGACGAGGTCGTCGGCCAGCAGCACCTGCTGAAGCCGGGCACGCCGCTGCGCCGGCTGGTCGAGAGCGACGCGCCGATGTCGTTGCTGCTCTGGGGCCCGCCGGGCACCGGCAAGACGACCCTGGCCTACGTCGTCTCCCTGGCCACCAGGCGCCGGTTCGTCGAGCTGTCCGCGGTCACGTCCGGCGTCAAGGACGTCCGCGCCGTGGTCGAGGAGGCGCGTCGCGACCTCGGGCTCTCCGGCCGGCAGACCGTGCTGTTCGTCGACGAGGTGCACCGGTTCAACAAGACCCAGCAGGACGCGCTGCTCCCGTCGGTGGAGAACCGCTGGGTGACCTTCATCGGCGCCACCACCGAGAACCCGTTCTTCTCCGTGGTGAGCCCGCTGCTGTCCCGGTCCCTGCTGCTCACGCTCGAGCCGCTCACCGAGGACGACATGCGCACGGTGCTGCGCCGAGCGCTCACCGAGCCGCGCGGCCTGGACGGCGAGGTGAGCCTGCCCGGCGAGACCGAGGACCAGCTCGTCCGGCTCGCCGGTGGCGACGCGAGGCGCGCGCTCACCTACCTCGAGGCCGCTGCGGGCGCGGCGACGGCGCGCGGGGCGGCCGAGATCGGCCTGGAGGTCCTGGAGCAGGCCGTCGACCGCGCGGCCGTCCGCTACGACCGCGACGGCGACCAGCACTACGACGTCGCCAGCGCGCTGATCAAGAGCCTGCGGGGCAGCGACGTCGACGCGTCCCTGCACTACCTGGCCCGGATGATCGAGGCGGGGGAGGACCCGCGGTTCATCGCCCGCCGCCTGGTGATTCTCGCCAGCGAGGACATCGGCATGGCCGACCCGACGGCGCTGCAGACGGCCGTCGCGGCGGCCGAGGCGGTAGCCATGATCGGTTTCCCCGAGGCCTCGCTCACCCTCGCCCACGCCGTGGTCCACCTGGCACTCGCGCCGAAGTCGAACGCCGTCACCAAGGCGATCGGGGCCGCGATGGCCGACGTGCGCGACGGGCGTGCCGGGCAGGTGCCGACGCACCTGCGCGACTCCCACTACGGCGGCGCCCAGAAGCTCGGCCACGGCACCGGCTACGTCTACCCCCACGACCACCCGGGAGGCGTCGTCCGGCAGCAGTACGCCCCGGATACCGTGGCGGGCAGGCGGTACTACCAGCCGACCAACCGCGGCGCCGAGCGGCAGTACGGCGAGGTCCTGGAACGCCTGCGCGGCGTGTTGCGCGGAGACTCCGCAGGGAGCGACTGACCGCTCCGGGTATCGTCGGGCGCTCAGATGTACGACGCCCGGCGGGGGTCCGGGGGTGCAGTGACGGAGGCGACCGATGAACCGAACCGCGCGTTACCTGGCGATCGGCTTCGCGCTCGGTGTCGTGGCGACCCGGCGGC
>DASUWX010000238.1:0-2516 GCA_036378185.1 Streptosporangiales bacterium
GCCGCACACCATGCCGCCCGCGGCGATGGCGAACGCCCGGCCGGCCCGCATCGCCCCG
The DNA here is from genome assembly GCA_036378185.1 of Streptosporangiales bacterium. Lineage (GTDB taxonomy): Bacteria > Actinomycetota > Actinomycetes > Streptosporangiales > WHST01 > WHST01. The sequence goes on from DASUWX010000238.1 coordinate 59, forward strand.
GTGTCGCGGTCGAACAGCGGCGTGCCGCAGCGCGCGCACTCCTCGAGCCCGGGCGCGTAGCCCGCGACGGCGAGGGAGCGCAGGAAGTAGGCGTCGAGCACGAGACGCGGATCGTGCTCCCCCTCGACGAGCGTGCGCAGCCCGCCGACGACGAGCAGGAACTGCCGCAGCGCGGGTTCCTTCTCGACCGGGGTGAGCTTCTCCGCGGTCTCCAGCATGGCGACGCCGGCCGTGTAGCGCGGATAGTCGGTCACGAGCCGCTGGCCGTACGGGCGCAGCGTCTCCGCCTGGGTGATCAGGTCGAGTGAGCGGCGCTCGTACAGTTGCAGGTCGACGTGCGTGAACGGCTCGAGCCGGGCGCCGAAGCGCGACCTGGTCTTGCGCACGCCCTTGGCCGCGGCCCGCACGCGTCCGGTGCGCCGCGTCAGGATCGTCACGATGCGGTCGGCCTCACCCAGCTTCTGGGTGCGCAGCACGACGCCCTCGTCACGATAGAGACTCACCTGTTCATTCTCCCGCACGAAACAGGTGGAACCGGCGCGGAACTCGCGACGGTCCAATCGGCGTTGACACAGCGGCGGGCCGACGAACGAGCGCTGTGGGCGATATGGGGCGAAACGTCCATCGTCCGCCGGGCGAGCGAGGAGGCGCGCACGACCATGCCCACCCGTCCGCACAACGAGCCCCGGAGACCGGGCTCACCGGCGGTATCGGCACTGCGAGGAGAGAGATCATGACCTGTTTCTTCGACGCGTCGCACGGTCCCGGTACGCAGGAGATCTCCTGGACGCCGCAGTGGGGCGTGCCCCGGCCGGTCCGTGCCTGCGGGGCGTGCGCGCAGCGCTGGGCGCAGTACGTCCAGGGGCAGAACGGTTACCCGCAGCCCGGATACGCCCAGCCCGGGTATCCGCAGCCGGGATACCCGCAGCCCGGGTACGGCTACCCGCAGGAGTATCCGCCACAGCGGCGCGGGTACGGCACCGGCGCGATGGTCGCCGCCGGCGCGGCGGGCTTCGTCGGCGGGATGGTGGTGAACGAGCTCCTCGACGACGACGATCACGTCGAGATCATCGAGGAGCACATCGTCGACGACGACTTCGGCGGAGACTGGTAGTCCTCCCCAGGAGTCACACAACGCACACACACACCAACCGTGCGTGACCACATGCGGCCCGCGTGTGGTGTGGATCACGCCGCGCGTGCGAGCGTGGCGGGCATGAGATGCAGCATCGTTCCGCCGCACGTGCTCGAGCACGTCGCCGAACGCCACGACGACGAACGGGTGCGCGAGCTGGCCCGGCGCACCCTCCTCCTGGACGCGGACCGGCGCGGGACGCGCGACGCCGCGCGGCTGATCGCCGAGGCCCCTCCGACGGCCCCGCCGGACGCGTCCCCGAACCGCGCGATCCACGACGCCGGGCACCGCGAGACGCTGCCGGGCCGGAAGGTCCGCGCCGAAGGCGGCCCCGCGACCGGGGACCAGGCGGCCGACGAGGTCTACGACTGGCTGGGCGTGACGTTCGCGTTCTACCGCGACGTCTTCGGCCGCGACTCCATCGACGGCGCCGGCCTGCCGATGGTCGCCACCGTCCACTACGCCGTCGACTACGACAACGCCTTCTGGGACGGCTCCCAGATGGTGTACGGGGACGGCGACCAGGAGATCTTCCGCACCTTCACCGGGCCGCTCGACGTGACCGGCCACGAGCTCACCCACGGCGTGACGCAGTACTGCGGCGGCCTGGACTACACCGGGCAGAGCGGCGCCCTCAACGAGTCGCTGTCCGACGTCTTCGGCTCGCTGGTGAAGCAGTACCACCTCGGCCAGACCGCCGACCAGGCCGACTGGCTCATCGGGCAGGGCATGTTCGCCTCCGGGGTGCACGGCGTGGCCCTGCGGTCGATGAAGGAGCCCGGCACCGCCTACGACGACCCGCGGCTCGGCAGGGATCCGCAGCCCGCCGACATGGACGGCTACGTGACGACGTCACGGGACAACGGCGGGGTGCACATCAACTCCGGCATCCCGAACCGGGCGTTCTACCTCGCGGCCGCCGCGATCGGCGGGCACGCCTGGGAGAAGGCCGGCCGGATCTGGTACGAGACGCTCAGCGGGGGCGGGCTGCCACCGGACGCCGACTTCGCCACCTTCGCCGGCATGACGGCCGAGACCGCGGGCAGGCTGTTCGGCGTGAAGAGCACCGAGAGCGACGCCGTACGCCAGGCGTGGACGACCGTGGGCGTGAAGATCACGTGAGGATCGCCGTCACCCGCAGCGGCGGGTTCGCGGGCCTGGTCCGCCGTGCCGAGATCGACTCGGCGGACCATCCGGACGTCGCCCGGCTCCTCGACGCCGTCCGGCTCGACGAGCTGCCCGAACCGGCGCCGCGACCGGACCGCTTCGTCTACGAGATCGAGATCGGCGACCGGGCCGCGCAGGTCGGGGAGGCCGACCTGC
>DASUWX010000239.1:0-40827 GCA_036378185.1 Streptosporangiales bacterium
GCCGAGCTGTTCCGCGGCGGTTCGCCGTACGCGTGGATGCCGTGGAACGCGCCGGTGTGGTCCGCCGAGTACCGCGAGCCGATCTCGCCGCCGCACCTGCTGGCCGTCGCGAACCTCCACATGGCCAAGCCGGAGGGCTTCGCCACGTTCCCCCTCGCCCTGCCCGCCGTGGGCCGCAGCCTGATCGTCACCCACGACGCGTCCACGTCCGCGCAGGCGCACGCGCTCGCGCAGGCGTTCGTCGTGCGCGCGCTGGCGGCGTCGCAACCCGGCGCGATGCGCGTCCACCTGCTCGACCCGGCGGGGTTCGGCCAGAACCTCGGCATGCTGAGCCGGCTGCCCGAGCCGCTGTCCACCGGCGCGGTGCGCTCCGACGCCGACGCCGTGACCGCGGAGCTGCGCGCCGCCCTCGACCACATCCAGCAGCTCAACACCCGGGTCCTGCTCGGCAGCAACGACAGCCTCGTGGAGCGGTGGCGGCGCGGGACGGCGAACGACATCCCGTGCTCGATCGTGTTCGCCGGCGGCCTGCCGATCGGCCTGAAGAGCGACAACTTCGAGCGGCTCTGCGCGGTGGCGCGCGCCGGGCAGCGCTGCGGCATCGCGGTCGTCGCCGTCCTCGACACCAGCCGCCCGCTCGCGCCCGGCATCAAGCTCGGCGACCTCACCGAGCACGGGCACCACTTCCACGTCGGCGGCGACGGCTACGCCACCTGGGAGTCCGCGCCGGCCGAGCTGCACAAGTACGTCAAGGTCACCTGTCCCGACCCGCCGGGACACGTCCAGCACCGGTTCTTCACCGACGTGCTCGCGCCCGCGGCGCGCCAGGGTGCCAACCGGCCGGTCCGGATGCGCTACCTCCTGCAGGGCGAGAAGGTGTGGGCCGCGAGCACCGAGAAGAAGGTCTCCGCAGTCGTCGGACGGCGCGGCGACGGCTCGCCGCAGTGGCTCGAGCTGGGCGACGCCGAGGGCGTGCCGATCCACGGCCTGCTCGTCGGGCCGACCGGCTCGGGCAAGACCACGCTGCTGCACACCTTGATCCACGCGCTGGCGCACCGGCACAGCCCGCAGGAGCTGGAGCTGCACCTGCTCGACATGAAGGCCGGGGTCGAGTTCGCCGAGTACGCGCCGCGCCAGGACCGGCCCGCGCTGCCGCACATCCGCACGGTCGGCATCGAGGCCGACCCGCACTTCGCCCTCGGCGTGCTGCGTCACCTGGTCCGGCTCGACGAGGAGCGGCGGGAGCTGTTCAAGCGGACCGCCGACCGCTACAACGAGCCGGTCCCGAACCTGACCAGGTACCGCCAGGTGACCGGTCAGGCGCTGCCCCGCGTCGTGCTGATCGCGGACGAGTTCCAGCTGATGATGGAGGGCGAGACCGAGGCGCAGGCGTGGGAGGCGTTGGAGATCCTGGCGAAGCAGGCCAGGAGCCAGGGCATCCACCTGCTGCTCGCGACGCAGAGCCTCGCGTCGCTCGGCGCGCTGCGGGGCAGCCAGGTGACGTCGGTCTTCAACCAGCTGCACCTGCGGATCGCGCTGCGCTGCCCGCCGGACGAGCTCAGCCGCGTGCTCGGGCGGATCGTGAACCGGCGGCTGGACAACAACCGGCGCGGTTCCGGCGTGCTGAACGACGCGCGCGGCGACAAGGACCACGACCACGTGTTCCAGACCGCGATCCTCGAGCCGGACGAGCGTGCCGGCCTGCGCCGCCACCTGGCCGGCCGCACGGACCGGCGACCCGAGGTGCGGGTCAGCCGCGGTGTCGGGGGCGTCGAGGTCGCCGACGTGGCCGACTACGTGCGCGCGGCCGAGACACCGACGCTGTTCGTGGGCGCGCCGGTCGGCGTCTCGCCGCCGTTGGTCGGCGTACCGCTCACCCCCGGCGACGGCCGCGGGATGCTGCTGTCGTCCCGCGACGAACGGCTCGCCATCGCCACGATCTGCTCGTCGCTGCTCGCCCTGTCGCTGGAGGACGAGGCCGGCGACGTCGGCGTCACCGTCGTCGACCTGCTCCCGGAGAAGAACCTGCCGGCCCGCGCTCCGCTCGACGACCTGATCGCCTACTCCGGCGGGCGGATCAGCCACGTCAGCCAGGACCGCATGCACGCCCTGCCGGGCATGTTCGAGGACCGGACGGGCACGCAGGTGGTGGCCGTGCTCGGGCTGCACCACTCCGGGGTCACCGCGCCGATCAAACCCGACCCGGAGCACCCGGGCACCTCACTCGACTGGCTGTTCACGACGGCACCGACGCGCGGCATCCACCCGGTCGTCTGGATCGACGAGCCGGACCGGTTGAAGTCGCTCGGCCGGAACGCGGGACGGCTCCAGCTGCGCTGCATCGGCGGTGTCGACCAGTTCAACGCCGGCTCGTTCCTGGGCCGCAGGCCGCCGTTCGCGTCGCCGGCCGGGCGGCTCTGGTTCCACGACATGCGCGACAACGGCGACCCGATCCTCGTCGACCCGTTCGCGCGGCCGTCGCCGGAGATCGTCGCCCGCTCCGCGCCGGCGCCCGTGGAGGTGACGACACCATGAGCGAGCGGCAGCCACAGGAGCCGGCCGAGCGCGCGTACCTGGCCGCCATCTTCGACTTCAACGCCGCCTCTCGGCAGGCGTGGAAGGCGCTGCACGACGCCGAGACGATCGAGCGGTCAGCCGGCCAGGAACGCAGGGAGCAGAGCGAGGAGCGGCGGCACCAGATCGACGACTCGCTGCGCCGGGCCAGCGAGGGCCGCGACCTCGTCCTGTCCGTCCAGGAACGCACCGGTGCCGGTGAGGTGCCGCGGCAGATCGCGTCCGCCGGGCTCGCGTTCCCCGACTGGGACACCGCGAGCGACAACCTCAACGCGTGCACGTCTCGGCTGGAGCAGGCCGAGACGGAGCTGCGGGACGCCGAGCGCGCGGTGGAGCGCTGGCACAACGAGCGCGGCCAGCGGGCCCGTGCGTTGATCTGGTTCGCCGCGGTGGCCGTGGGCGTCATCGTCCTGCTCGCGTTCATCCTCGACCTCGCCGCGCGGTTCCGGTTCCTCACCGGCGCGACGTTCCTGCTCGTGATCTTCGGCGCGGTGCTCGTGGCCGCCGCCGGGGGCACGGCGGCGGTGCTGCTCAAGCACCCCGACGCCATCGAGGGGCCGGCGCTGCGCACCCGGGTCAACGTGCCCGGCCTCACCCGGCTGTGCCTGCTGCGCATCGGCGTACCGGCGTTCCTCGTCATCCTCGGGGTGCGCATCATCCTCGGCATCATCCTGACCATCGTGGGGCTGTTCCATTGACCGCCGAGGCCGCGCTGTTCCTGCACGGCGTCGTGCTGCCCGACGGCGAGCCGCGCGACGTCTACGTGGCCGACGGCCGGTTCAGCCTCACGCCGGTCGCGGGTGCGCAGACGGTTGCCGACGGCGGGTACCTGCTGCCCGGGCTGGTCGACGCGCACTGCCACGTCGGGCTGGGTGAGCACGGCGCCGTCGACACCGCCGACGAGGCGCGCCGCCATGCCGAGCTCGACCGCGACGCCGGTGCGCTGCTGCTGCGCGACGCGGGTGTCCCGGTGACGTTCCAGGAGGTCTACGACGACCCGGAGCTGCCGCAGATCATCCACGCGGGCCGGCACATCGCCAGGCCGAAGCGTTACCAGCGCGGTTTCGCGATCGAGGTCGAGCCGGAGGAGCTGGTCGCGACGGTCGAGGCGCAGGCGCGGGTCGGCGACGGCTGGGTGAAGCTGGTCGGCGACTGGATCGACCGCGACCTCGGCGACCTCGCGCCGCTCTGGCCCGGCGACGTCCTCGCCGCCGCGATCGGCCGCGCGCACGAGCTCGGCGCCCGGGTCGCCGTGCACACGTTCGGCGAGGAGGCGCTGCCGGACCTGGTCGCGGCGGGCGTCGACTCGATCGAGCACGGCACCGGGCTCACCGCGGACCTGCTCGACGACGTCGTCCGCGCGGGCTGCGCGCTCGTGCCGACCACACTGAACGTCGACAACTTCACCGGCATCGCCGACAGCGCGACGCGCTTCCCGGTCTACGCGGACCGGATGCGCAGACTGGAGGCGTCCAGCCGCGACCGACTGCGGGACGCGCACGAGGCCGGCATCCCTGTCTACGTCGGCACCGACGCCGGGAGCATGCTGCCGCACGGCCTGGTCGTCGAGGAGATCATCCGGCTCACCGAGATCTGCATGAGCCCGGAGCAGGCGCTCGCCGCCGGGTCGTGGGAGGCGCGCCGCTGGCTCGGCCTGCCCGGCATCGAGGAGGGAGCGCCGGCCGACGTCGTCGTGTACGACGCCGACCCTCGTGCCGACATCTCCGTACTGCGCGCGCCGCGCCGTATCGTCGTCCGCGGAAGGGTGGTCAGGTAGTGCTCCAACATGTGGTCCTGTTCAGGTTCCCGGCGCCGCTGGACGAGGCGACCGAGCGCGAGATGCGCGACGCGGTCGCCGCGTTCCCGGAGCGGATCGGCGAGCTCACCCGGCTGCGGTTCGGCGCCGACATGACCGGCGGTCGCACCGACGGCTACGGCTACCTGTTGTTCTCCGAGTTCCCCGACGAGGCGGCGTTGCAGCGCTACCGGGTGCACCCGGTGCACAAGGACTTCCTCGCCTGGCTCGACGAGCGCGGCGCGACGCTGCTCGGGTTCGACTACAACCTGGACGACACGACCGTTCTGATGCCGGAGTAGAGGTGCTCATCCCGCGGCCTGTGCTGGACGGCATCGTCGCCGGGCGGGTCACCCTCGCCTTCCGCCGCTGGGACCGGCCGCGAGCCAAGGCGGGCGCGCTGCACCGTACGGCGGTCGGGCTGGTCGCGATCGACGCCGTCGACGTCGTGCGGATGGCCGACATCACCGACGCCGACGCCCGGGCCGCGGGCACCTCGGGCCGCGCCGAGCTGTTGTCGTTCCTGCGGGGGCGAACCGGCCGCGTCTACCGGATGCGGCTGCGGTACGCGGGCGCCGACCCGCGGATCGCGCTGCGCGAGAACGCCGTGCTGACGGCGGACGACGTCGCCGCCATCACCGCCCGGCTGGACCGGCTCGACCGGGCGAGCAGCCACGGGGCCTGGACCCGTCCCGTCCTCGAGCTGATCGCCGCGAACGAGGCCCGGCGGGCACCCGACCTCGCGGTGATCCGCGGCCTGCCGACCCAGCCGTTCAAGACCGATGTCCGCAAGCTCAAGGAGCTCGGCCTCACCGAGAGCCTGGAGGTCGGCTACCGCATCTCCCCGCGCGGTCGGGCCTACCTGGACGCGACCGCCCGCCCCTGACGCTCGTGCGCGGGAGGGGTCCCGGCTCGCGGTAGTAGGCACGACCCCGCCGGCAACGGGCGAAGACGCGCGCGAGGGGTAAGTGGTGAGCCGATGATCGATGCCGCCACGGATGAGGCGTTCCGGGGCCCGCGCCGGTGGTGGCGCCGGCCACTCGTCATCGTGGCCGCGGCCGTGGTCGTGGTGGCCCTGGCCGTGATCGCCGTCTTCGTCATCCGGCACGTCACGAATCCGGCAGGCGGGGCGTCGAGCGATCCGCGCGTCTCCGCGGAACACTGGCTGCACGACCTCGGTGCCCGCGACATCGACGCCGCCTGTGCGATGACCGCGGAGCTGCCGTCGCCGCACCGGCCGTTGACCAAGGGCGGACCGGAGTTCCCCTTCTGGTACGCGATGTCGTAGCTCGCCACGAAGAGCGGTCACCGAATCGGGCTGTGGACAACCCGTTTCCACCACGTTCGCGTGTGATCATGTGGCGGTCCGCCCTGAAAGGGGGCACGATGACCGTCATGGCGGTGATGCCGCGTGCGGCGCACGAGTGGACCGTCGACGACCTCGCCCGGCTGCCCGACGACGGCCTGCAGTACGAGCTGCTCGACGGGATCCTGCTGGTGAGCCCGGCACCGGTTCCCGTGCATCAGGTCGTCGCCGGCAACGTCTACCTGGCGCTGCGGACGGCGTGCCCGGAGGGCCTGCGTGCGCTGTTCGCACCGCTCGACTGGCAACCGGACCAGCGCACCTCGCTCCAGCCCGACCTGCTTGTCGTGGGCCGTGACGACTTGGGCGAGAAGAACATCACCGAGCCGTTGCTACTTGCGGTCGAGGTGCTCTCGCCGAGCACCCGGCGCAAGGACGCCGTGTTGAAGTTCTCCAAGTACGCCGAGTGCGGCGTCGCCTCGTACTGGCTGGTCGACCCGGCGGTGCCGTCGGTCGTCGCGTACGACCTGCTCGACGGCGCGTACACGGAGGTGGCCCGCGGCGAGGCCGGGGAGCAGGTCGCGCTGCACCAGCCGTTGGACGTGACGCTCACTCCCGACCGCCTGGTCACCGACTGAGGAAGGCAGACAGGCGGGGCCCGAGGTCGGTGCGGGCCTGCTCCTGCCGGTGGCCGAGGGCGGCCGCGAGCTCGTCCACGGCGGCGGGCGTCGAGTCGAGCCCGGCGGCGTACTCGCGGACAGCGGACAGCTGCACCTGCGCGTCCTGGTAAGAGCCGAGCACGTCCTGAACGCGCTTGAGCTCCTTGATCGCCTTGCGGGCGCTCTTGCCGTGGGGCGGTGCGAACGTCTCGAGCAGATAGCGCAGTTCCTTGGCCCGCTTGCGCAGGTCGTGCAGGGCATCGGACGGTGAGTCCGGCGTGAGCGCCCGCGCCCGCCTGCGGACGGCCCTGCCCGCCCGGCCGATCCGTTCGGCCGCCAGCTCGCCGACCGTCGGCACCTCCGGCTGGGCCGAGCCACCGGAACCAGCGGCCGCGGCGGCGAGCTCTTCGCGCCAGCCCTCGCGCAGCTTCGTGAACCGATCGCCGGACAGGCCGTGGGTCAGCTCATCGAAGCGCATCGACCGCTGCCGCCGCAGGTGCTCGCGGAACGGTTCGAGCTCCTGCCGGTGGGAGGCGGGGACGTCCGCGGCGAGCTCGTCGAACGCGAGCAGATGGACGTCCAGGTCGCGCACCGGCGTGGTCAGCTCGCCGAGCCACTTGAAGCGCGCGGCGTACCGTTGCCCGAGCCCGCGCGGCAGGACGTCGCCGGTCAGCTTGAGCAACGACCGGGTACGCCGTATGCCGACGCGCAGGTCGTGCAGGCACTCGGGGTCGGTGTCGGCGAGCGTGCCGGCCAGGTTCGCCTCGATGTCGCCGAGCAGGGTGAGCAGGACGTCCGCCATCGCGGCGTCGGCGGTCCGTTCCACGGTCATCGCCGGCCGCGTGCCCGCGCTCGCATCCATCCGCGCATCCAGGGATCGCTCGTCGGTCCTCGAAGCGTACGACGCGGACCGCGCGGGCCCGGCGGTCAGCCGCCGGGACCGGTCGCCAGCGTCACCGGGTGGACCCCGGTCGCGCCCGCCTCGCGGAGCAGGGCCGCCGCGACGGTCAGCGTCCAGCGCGAGCCGACGCGGTCGTCGACGAGCAGGACCGGCCGGCCCGCCACGGCGGCCGCGAGCTCGGGCGGCACCGCGAACGCGTCGTGCACGGCGCGCACCCGGCGCGCGCTGTTGAACCCGCCCAGCGGGCGGTCGTGCGTGCGCGCGAGCGCGCCGAGCAGCGGCAGGCCGAGCCCGCGCGCGACGCCCGACGCGAGCGCCGCGACCAGTCGGGGACGCGACAGCGACGGCATCGCCACCACGGCGTCCGGCCGGCCCGCGGGGTCGTCGCCCCAGGCGTCCTGGAACCGGGTGCGGCGCAGCACGCCGAGCAGCGCGTCGAGCATCCGGGCCGGCGGCTCGCCGTCGACGTCGGGGCGCAACAGCTCGCGCACCTGGCGCCCCCAGCCGAGGTCGTCGACGGCGGCGAGCGCGCGGCCGGCACCGGCGCGGCGGTCCTCGGGGATCCTCCCGCGCACGTCGAGCCCGGCGACCCGGAGCCCGGAGACGCCGGAGGGCCACTGTGCCCGCGGCGTGATCGGCCGCCAGGTCTGCCCGAGCTTCGCCTGCGCCTGCTGGGCCGCCTCGACCGGCACGTCGGCGGGCCAGTGCTGCCCGGTGCAGTTGTCGCACCGGCCGCACGGCGCCGAGCCGGGGTCGTTCAGCTCGTCGCGGAGGAACGCCATCCGGCAGCCGTCGGTGCCGACGTACGCGCGCATCCGGTCCTGCTCCGCCCTCCGGGTGCGCAGCACGTCGTCGTAGCGCTCCTTGTCGAACGTCCACAGCCTCCCGGTGGCGACCCAGCCGCGCCCGACCCGGGCGACGGCGTCCTCGACGGCGAGGATCTTCAGCGTGGTGTCGAGCCGGCCGCGGGCGAGGTCGACGCTCGTCTCCAGCGCCGCGGCGGACATCGGCTGGTCGGCCGCCGCCAGCGTCTCGATGATGCGCCGGCACACCTGCTCGTCCGGCAGGCTGGCCGTGGCGAAGTACGACCAGATCGCGTCGTCGTCGGCGCCGGGCAGCAGCACCACCTCCGCGCGGTCGGTGGCGCGGCCGGCGCGGCCGACCTGCTGGTAGTACGCGATCGGCGAGTCGGGCGCACCCAGGTGGACGACGAAGCCGAGGTCGGGCTTGTCGTAGCCCATGCCCAGCGCGGACGTCGCGACGAGCGCCTTGACCTCGTTCTTCAGCAGCTGCTCCTCACGGCGCACGCGCTCGTCGTTGTCGAGCTGGCCGTGGTAGCACTCGACGGCGTAGCCGGCGGCGGTGAGGTGCTCGGCGGTCTCCCTGGCCGCCGCGACGGTGAGGGTGTAGACGATGCCCGAGCCCGGGAGGTCGCGCAGGTAGGTGGCGAGCCAGCCCAGCCGCCTGGACACCGAGTCGACCTCGACGACGGCCAGCCGCAGCGACGTCCGGTCGAGGTCGCCGCGAAGCACGGCGGGCGCGCCGCCGTCGGCCGTGGTGAGCTGGGCGCCGACGTCGGCGGTCACCCGGTCGTTGGCGGTCGCCGTGGTCGCGAGCACGGGCACGCCGGTGGGCTCGAGGTCGTCGAGCAGCGCCGCGATGCGCCGGTAGTCGGGCCGGAAGTCGTGCCCCCACGTGGAGACGCAGTGCGCCTCGTCGACGACGACCAGCCCGGCGTTCCGCGCGAGCCACGGCCACACCGTCTCGCGGAAGGTCGGGTTGGTGAGCCGCTCGGGCGAGACGAGCAGGACGTCGGCCCGCCCGTCGAGGACGTCCGCCCGGATGGCGTCCCAGTCGTCGACGTTGGCCGAGTTGATCGTGGCCGCGTGGATGCCGGCACGGGCGGCCGCGTCGATCTGGTTGCGCATGAGCGAGAGCAGCGGCGACACGATGACCGTGGGGCCACCGCCGGCAGCGCGGATCAGCGCGGTCGCGACGAAGTAGACCGCCGACTTGCCCCACCCGGTGCGCTGCACCACCAGCGCCCGGCGCCGCTGCCGGACGAGCAGCTCGATCGCCGTCCACTGGTCCTCGCGCAGCCGGGCCTCGGGCCCTGCGAGCCGGCCGAGCACGTCCTCCGCCCGCACCCGCAGCTCGTCGATGCCCGCGCCCGTCGCCGTCATGCGCCCGCGTCCTCTCCTCGGCTGCGGGCCACGCTACGCGACCGCGCGGACATCGCCGTGCTCCGTCCACAGGGGCTGGATAACCTCGGAACAGCTCCACGGCGCGGGGGAGGTCGCATGCCGACCAGGGAACAGAACGCGATCGTGCAGGCGCAGATCGAGAGGTTGTACGCCTGGCACCCCGACCACGGCGACGACCGCGTACGAGCTACTACCCGCCGGCCATGCGCGCCGAGGCCGACCGGTTCGGGATGGCGTTCACCCACGTCGACGGCACCCGCTGGTGTCTCGGCGACTCCGACTACGCGTTCCCGCTGCAGTCGATCTCGAAGGTCTTCATCTACGCACTGGCCCTCGAGGACAACGGCCGTGAGGCCACGCTGCGCCGGGTGGGCGTCGAACCCAGCGGCGACCCGTACAACTCGATCACCTTCGACGAGGCGAACAACCGGCCGTTCAACCCGATGATCAACGCCGGTGCCCTGGTGGCGACGAGCCTCGTCCGCGGCGCCGACCGGCGGGAGAAGGTCGCGCGCATCGTCGCCGAGCTGCGCGCTTACTCCGGCAATCCCGGGCTGCGTGTCGACGAGGACCTGCTGGCCCGGGAGCTGGTCTCGAACGACCGGAACCTCGCGATCAGCTACCTGATGCGCAGTCTTGGCATGCTCGACGGCGACCTCCACGAGAACATCGCCGTGTACCTCTCGGCGTGCTCGGTGCGGGTCACCTCGGTGGACCTGGCGAACATGGGCGCGACGCTCGCCTGCGGCGGGCGGAACCCGGTCACCGGGGACGAGGCGCTGCCGCGGCCGCACGTGCGCGACGTGGTCACGGTCATGATGATGTGCGGCATGTACACGGCCGCCGGTGAGTGGGCATACGACGTGGGCATCCCGGCCAAGAGCGCCGTCAGCGGAGGACTGCTCGTCACGATGCCCAACCGGTTCGGCGCCGCCTTCTTCTCGCCCGGGCTCGACCGGCACGGCAACAGCGTCCGCGGCGTCGGCATCTGCCGTGACCTGTCCACGCGCTTCGGCCTGCACATGTACGCGGATCCGGCCGAGTCCAGCTTCGGCCGGTCGGATGCTCCCGGCCCGATTCGGGAATAAGGCACCCGGCGCCGGACGAGTGGGCGACTTACCGATGCCGGGCCGGGGGCCTTACGGCGAACCTCGAAGGTGCGGACGCAGGACGCGTCGCGTACCCGAAGGAGCAATCCATGCACCCCTTCCTGATGGAGGAGCTGACCAAGGCGCACATCGCGGCCCTGCACGACGCGGCTGAGGAGTTCCGGCGCGGCGGTCCGGTCCGGCGCCTGAGGAGGCGCCGGAAGGCCCGCGGCCAGGCACCCCCGGCGCCGGTCCGGATCGGCGCGCCCGCCGGATCGCGCGGGTGAACGCGGTCCCCGTGTCGTCCGGCGATGGCAAGCTTGGTGCCGTGCCGGAACGCATGTCGAGCCACGATCTCGTCGGTCGCACCGCGGAGCTGGACGAGCTCACCGCGGCGCTCGGCGACGCCGTCGCCGGCACGCCCACCACCGTGTTCGTGGGCGGCGAGGCGGGCATCGGGAAGACCCGGCTGGTCACGACGTTCGGCGAGCGTGTCGCGGCCGACGCCCGGGTGCTCGTCGGCGAATGTCTGCAGCTGACCGGCGACGGCGTCCCGTACGCGCCGTTCACCTCGCTGTTCCGCGGACTGATCAGGGACATCGGCGCGGCGGGCGTGGCCGGGCTCGCCGGCCCCGGTGCCGGCGTGCTCGCCCGGCTGCTGCCCGAGCTGGGCGAGGTCGACGCCGCCGGCGACTCGCGTTCGGCACAGGCCCGGCTGTTCGAACACGTCCTGCTGCTCATCGAGTCCCTCGCACGCGAGCGGCCTCTGGTGCTCGTGATCGAGGACGCCCACTGGGCCGGCGCGTCCACCCGCGACCTGCTGCTCTTCCTGGTGCACAGCCTGCGCGACGCCCGCGTGCTGCTCCTGGTCACGTACCGCACCGACGAGCTGCACCGCACCCATCCGTTGCGCCGGCTGCTCGCCGAGCTGGAGCGCAGCCGTGCGGTGCAGCGCCTCGAGCTCGGCCGGCTCTCCCGCGACGACGTGCGCGAGCTGCTCACCGACATCCTCGGCGCCGAGCCGGAGCCGGCCCAGGTCGAGGCGACGTACGAGCGAACGGGCGGCAACCCGCTGTTCGTCGAGGAGCTCGTCTCGTGCCGGCAGACCGACGTCACCCTGCTGCTCGAGGCGGGGCTCAGCGACTCGCTGCGCGACCTGCTCCTGACCCGGGTCGAGCGGCTGCCCGAGCCGACGCAGGAGGTGCTGCGGGTCGCCGCGGTCGCGGGCATCGCGGTCGAGCACGAGCTGCTCGCGGCGGTCAGCGGCGTCGCCGACCCCGAGTTGTCCGCCGCGCTGCGGGTGGCCGTCGAGGGCAACGTGCTCGTGGCCGACGAGCGCGGCTACACGTTCCGGCACGCGCTGCTCCGTGAGGCGGTGTACGAGGACCTGCTGCCCGGCGAGCGCGGCCGGCTGCACTCCCGTTACGCCACCGAGCTCACCGGTCACCGCGAACCGCTGCGCCGCGGCCGCGCGGCCGCGATCGCCTACCACTGGTACGCCGCGTTCGACGCCGAGCGTGCGCTGGCTGCCGCCTGGGAGGCCGCGGCCCAGGCAGACCGGGCGGCGGCGTACCGCGACCGGCTGGCGATGCTCGAACGGGTCCTCGAGCTGTGGGACCGCGTGCCGGGTGCGGCGGAGCTGATCGGTGCCGAGCGGCTCGACGTGCTCGAGGCGGCGGTCGAGACCGCCGCCAACAGCGGCGACTCGGAGCGTGGCGTCGCGATCGCGACGGCCGCGCTCGAGGTGGTCGAGCGCGCTCGGGAGCCCGAGCGCGCGGCACTGCTCTACTCGCAACGGGCGAAGCTGCGCAGCAGCTCCGGTCGCGGGGGCGCGATGAAGGACCTGCGCGAGGCGGAGCGACTGGTGCGGCCGTTGCCGCCGGGGCGCGCGCTCGCCGAGGTGCTGAACCGCATGGCGAAGACCCTGATGCTCGAGCCCGACGACGAGGCGGCGTACGCGTACGGGCAGGAGGCGTTGGCCATAGCCAGGGCACAGGGGTACGCCGACATCGAGGCCAGGACGCTTTCCGCCCTCGCGTCGATCGAGGGGCACTTCGGCCGCATCGACGCCGCGCTCGCCAAGTTCGCCGAGGTACGCGCGATGGACGTCGGCGTCTGGCCGTGGCTCGCGCTGGACACCAACGAGTCGGACCTGCTGGAGGGGATCGGCGACCACGAGAAGGCGATCGAGGTCGCCCGTGCCGGCCTCGACCGCATCACCGTCGACACCGTCCGGTCCTGTCACCTCACCGCGAACATCGCCGAACCGCTGATCTCGCTCGGGCGGTGGGACGAGGCGCTCGCCCTCATCACGGAACAGCTCGCGCTGGAACCACCGCCGTCGGCCCGCGGCATCCTGATGATGCTGCGCGCCCGCGTCTGGATCGGCCGCGGCGAGATCGCGGCGGCGGCACGGACCGCGGCGACGGTCCACGCACTGCTCGCCGAGGGTTACGTCGTGGCACAGGACCTGCTGCCGCTCGCCGCGATCGAGGCCCGGGTCGCGCTCGCCGAGGGCCGGGTCGACGACGCCGCGGACGTCGTCAAGCGGGCGATGAACGACCCGGCGCTGTCCCGCAGCCGCCGGTACAGCTGGCCGATCCTCGACGTCGGCGCACGCGCCGTCACCGACCTGCGGGCCCGCGCCGACGCGCTCCGCGACGACGTCACCCGGCACCGGGCCGACAAGCTCGAACGGTCCATCAGGCAGCGGCTGGGCGAGCTGATCGTGGTCGGCCGGGTCGAACCCGCCTACCGGGCAACCGTCACCGCCGAGCTCTGCCGGGGCCGGGGTGAGGCGGACGCCGCGCTGTGGCGAGCCGCGGCCGACGCATGGCGGGACGCCGGTCAGCCGTACGAACGAGCCTGGGCGTCGCTGCGCCTGGCCGAGTGTCTCGCGGCCGCGGGCGACCGCACGAGCGCGGCCGAGCTGATCCGCGAGGTCTGCGAGACGGCCGACGCGCTCGACGCGCGGCCGTTGCGGCTGGCCGCCGACCGGCTCGCCGCCCGGGCCCGGGTCGACCTCGACGGCGCCGAGCCCGTGCCGCCCGCGTCCGACGACGGGGCCGCGCGATTCGGCCTCACCACCAGGGAGCTCGAGGTGCTGCGCCTGGTGGCCGCCGGCCGCACCAACCGGCAGATCGCCGCGGAGCTGTTCATGTCGCCGAAGACGGCGAGCGTGCACGTGTCACGGATCAGCTCGAAGCTCGGCGTGCACGGCCGGGGCGAGGCGGCCGCGGCGGCGTACCGCCTGCACCTGCTGGACGACCGGGAAGCGGGTCCGCACGACGCCGCGCCGCTCGCGCCGTAGGCGTGCGCAGCGGTCAGGTCTCCTCGGCGAGCGAGGCGGCGTACGCCGTGGCTTCGGCCTCGTCGAACAGCACGACGAGGTTGTTGGGCGAGTATGCGAGCGCACCCTGGCCGTCGACCTCGCCGAGGGCGACCGTGACGCCGCCGTCGTCGAACCCGAGCCGGACGCCGACCTGGGTGAGCCCCTCCTCGGCGGGCTTGAGTCCCTGCAGCCCAGTCACCGCCGTGACCCGCCGTCCCAGCGCCTGCCGCCACTCCGGCCAGCCGGTCGCGGCGACCGCCGTGAGCTTCGCGTCGCCGTAGCGCTCCGCGGACGGCCCGAGGTCGACCTCGACCCGGGCGTCGAGCCCCTCGGTGACCCAGGACACGGTGAACGCGCCGCCGCCCTCGGTGCGGAACTCGATGCCCATCGACACATCGTGCCGGTCCCCGTGGCGGATCATGGACTCGTCGGCGAGGTCCGGGAGCACGTAGTAGATGACCTCGCGCAGGCTCACCCCGGCGATGTCGTCGAGTCGCATCACGTCGTCGTCCTAACCGGGGTAGGTGAACTCGCCGAAGTACTGCAGGTTCCCTGCGGCGTCGTACGCGACGCCGCGGCCGTCAGGGGCGATGTAGTAGTAACCGCCCTTGAACTTACCGCCGACGATGGGCACCTCCCGGGTCCGGGGGTTCGTCATGATCTGGCCGAGCTGCTGCTGCGCCGTCTCCAGCTTCTGTGCCGGTCCGCCCTTGAGCGGCGGGAACTTGTCGCCGCTGCCGCGCTGGCCGGTGGCGTGCTTGTCCATCTCCTGGACGCTGCGTGGCACGCCGCCCTTCCCCTGCGCCGTGCCGGCGTCGACGAGCTGTTGGCTGGTCTTCCCGGTGCCGGTCCACGGCTTGCCCGGGATCGGGGCCCGCCCACCGACCCCGGCGTGCAGGGTCGCGCGCACGTCGGCGAGCGTCTGCCTGGCGCCCCGGCCGAGGTCGGCGAGGCCCTTCGCGCCGGCGTCGGCGGCCTTGCCGAGGTCGCCGAGCTTGCCGACGGGGAGGAGCCACCAGAGGTTCTGGCCGATGAACTCGCCGTACCGGCCGTTCTTCAGGTCGTCCAGGTCGATGAGGTCGCCGAGGTTCATCTTGGAGAGGCCGTCGCCCAGCTGCGAGAACCACTGCTTCGCGGAGTCGCTGCCGCAGAGTGCCTCGACGCCCATCACCGGCAGCGACGCGATCGTCATCGCGGCGTTCCAGATGCCGGTCAGGCCCTCCCACAGACCCTTGAGGATGCCCAGGACGGGGTTCTCGTGCGCGTTCTTGTACTTCTGCAGGTTCGTGTTCGCCTGGTTCTGCAGCTGCAACAGCAGCTGACTCGCCTGACCGTAGGTCTGGTACGCCTGGTCGTTGACCCACTGCGCGGTGGCGAGGAGTCCCGGCTCGGCGGTCGTGGCCATCGGCACGTCGGTGTAGGCGATCTGCTGCAGCAGCTTGGAGCACGCGTCGTCGGCGTCCGTGGCGCGCTGCACGGCCAGGTCGACGAGGCCCTGGTACTCCTCGACGAGCGGCGCACCCAGGTCGACCGCGCCGGCGATGCTGCCGCTGTACGGGTTGTAACCGTGGCTCTGCGGCACCGTGAACTTGGGCCCTTCGACGACCTTGCCGTCGTCGTGCACCTCGAGCCCTTTGTCCACGGCGTCGGAGACGACCTTGTCGAGTGCGCCCTTGGCCGCGTGCAGTTCGATCGCGAGCGTGGTGGTGGTCACCGCCGCCGAGGCCATCAGCGTCGACGAGGTGTCGAACGCGAGGTCCATGATGTTGAGGACCGTGACGGCGTCGGGCTGGGCGTCGTCGGACCAGATGTCGCCGCCCTCGACGGGCACCGCCACCTGGGTGGCGTAGTCGCCGCGCGCGGTGTTCTGTTTGTCCGACGCCGCGTTCATGTGCTGCGCGGCGTCCATGAACGACTTCGGGTCGAGCGCGCGGAGCGTCTTGAAGTCGGTCATATCGGACGCATCCGGCCGTAGTAGTGCGGTGCCACGTACTTGAACTCGTCGACGGGCGCCTGGTCGCCGTGCGCGTACGCGTTCGCCGTGCCCACGAGCTGGTCGCCGATCGTGTGCAGGTCGACGCCCTGGCTGCCGAACTTGGCGGACCAGAACAGGCGCAGGTCGCTGATCGTCCCGACCGACTTCAGCCTGCCGGCGCGCGCGCCGTTGCTGCTGTCCTCGGCCTTGCCGAGCGCCTTGTCCGAGTCGTTCGACGCGGCGTCGAAGCCGCGCGCGGTGTTGCCGACCGCGGTCAGATCGGTGACCCGACACGTCCCCCGTGCGGTCAAGGTGGTTCCCCCCGGAATGGCGGCTGCCGCGGTCCTTCCGCGGTGCGTCGAGGGGTCCGACGCCCCGGTGACGACACTCGGTTCCGTCGGAGCGTCTCCGAGGATCTTTACAACGCCGTCTGCAACGTTGTAAGAATCGAGCGGAGCCTACTCGCCGGGAGGGCCCGTGCTCACCGCCCGTGCCACGCTGGATCCCGCCTTCGTCGTGGGCGAGCTCGACCGGCGGCTGTTCGGCTCCTTCGTCGAGCACATGGGCCGGTGCGTCTACACCGGCGTGTACGAGCCGGGGCACCCGGACGCGACGCCGGAGGGGTTCCGGCGGGACGTGCTCGAGCTCACCAGGGAGATGGGCGTCAGCGTCGTCCGCTACCCGGGCGGCAACTTCGTCTCCGGCTACCGGTGGGAGGACGGCGTCGGCCCGGTCGAGGAGCGGCCGGCCCGGCTCGACCTCGCCTGGCGGTCGATCGAGACCAACGCGTTCGGGCTGGGCGAGTTCATCGGCTGGACGCGCGCCGCGGGCGTCGAGCCGATGCTCGCGGTCAACCTCGGCACCCGCGGGGTGCAGGCGGCCGCCGACCTCGTCGAGTACGCGAACCATCCCGGCGGCACCCTGCTCTCCGACCGGCGCAGGAAGAACGGCGCGGACCAGCCGTACGACGTCCGGCTGTGGTGCCTGGGCAACGAGCTGGACGGCCCGTGGCAGGTGGGCAGGAAGACGGCGTACGAGTACGGCCGGCTCGCGGCCGAGACCGCCAAGGCGATGCGGCTGGTCGACCCGCGCGTCGAGCTGGTGGCGTGCGGCAGCTCGTCGCGGAGCATGCCGAGCTTCGGCGAGTGGGAACGCGTCGTGCTGGAGCAGGCCTACGAGTACGTCGACTACGTCTCGCTGCACGCGTACTACGAGGAGCACGACGGCGACCTGGCGAGCTTCCTGGCCAGTGCCGCCGACATGGACGCGTTCATCGAGGAGGTCGTCGCGACCTGCGACCACGTCAAGGCGGTCAAGCGCAGCGACAAGCGGCTGCGGCTGTCCTTCGACGAGTGGAACGTGTGGAACCAGCGGCACTTCGCGGGCGCCTCGTCCCTGCCGTGGCAGGAGGCGCCGCGGCTGATCGAGGACGAGTACTCGGTCGCCGACGCCGTCGTCGTGGGCTCGTTCCTGGTCACGCTGCTGCGCCACGCCGACCGCGTCGGCGTCGCGTGCCAGGCGCAGCTCGCCAACGTGATCGCGCCGATCCGCACCGAGCCGGGCGGCCCGGCGTGGCGGCAGCCGACGTTCTGGCCGTTCGCCCAGGCCGCGCGGCTGGCCCGCGGCGAGGTGCTGCGGGTGGAGCCGGACGCGCCCGTGTGCGACACGAAGCGACACGGTGAGGTGCCGGTCGTGCTCGCCGTCGCGACGAGGGACGGGGCGACCGGTGCGGTCTCGGTGTTCGCCGTCAACCGGTCGGTCACCGACCCGGTGCGCCTCGACCTCGACGTGCGTGCGCTGCCCGCGCTGCGGCTGGCCGAGCACAGCGTCCTCGCCAACGGCGACGTCCGCGCAGTGAACACCGCAGCGGACCCGGACCGGGTGCGTCCGCGTCCCGGCACCGGCGCCGAGCTCGGTGCCCGTTCGCTCAGCGTGACCCTCCCGCCCGTGTCGTGGAACGTCCTGCACCTGCTGCCCTTAGCCTGAGGTGCGTGGAGGACTACTACGCCGCGCTCGACCTGCCGCGCGACGCCACCACCGAGCAGATCGACCGGAAGGTCAGGCAGGAGGTGCGCACGTGGCAGAAGCGCACCACCAACCCGGATCTCGCGCGACGGCAGGAGGCGGAGCGCAGGCTGCGGTTGGTGGCCGAGGCGCGCAAGGTGCTGCTCGACCCGCAGCAGCGCGCGGCGTACGACGCCGACCTGACGGCGAGTCGGCGCGCTCCTGAACCGCCGCCTCCGGGCGAGGACTGGGTGGCGAACGCGCGCCGGTTCCTGGCGAGCGGCGACTACGCGTCCGCCCTGTACGCGGCCAAGGAGGCGCGCAACGCGAGCCCGCGGTCCGCCGAGGTGTGGAGCCTGCTGGGCCGGGCGAACCTCGGCCTCGGCAACCTGCGCGACGCGCTGTCGCACGCCCGCCGCGCCGCCGACATCGAGCCGCGCAACGCCGGCTACTACTTCGACCAGGGCGTGATCTACGAGGAGCTCGAACAGTACGACGACGCGCGCCGTTCGTACGAGGTCGCGACGAAGCTCGACCCGGACGACCACGGCGCCAGGTACGCGCTGGCGAGCGTCATGGCCCAGGGCGACAAGCCGGAACGGGCGCTGCCGCTGCTAGAGGACCTCTACGCGACCGGCCGCGACCGTGAGGGCACCGGCGCGCTGCTCGGCGGCTGCCTGGTCCGGGTCGCGGAGGCGGTGCCCCGCAAGCGCGCCGGCGACGGGTTCGACATCACCGCCGCGGACGAGGTCGACGCGATGGAGCGGTTGCTGTTCCGTGCCCGCGAGGTGACCCAGGACGCGACGGTGCTCGCCGACGTCGAGCGGCTCACCGGCGTGGTGCGGTGGGCGCGCAACCGGCACCTGCGCAAGATCGGCAACGCGACCGGCTGCGCGGTGGCGGCGGCCGGCGGCGTCGCGCTGCTCGGACTGCTCCTGCTCGCCGTCCCGGTCGGTTCGGCGCTCGTCAGGGCGCTGTTCGCACTGGTGTGCATCGCCGCGGCCGGCGGGTTCTTCTGGTGGGCGTTCGCGCCCGGCTGGGTGATCAACCGGGACGAGAGCAACCGCTCGGGCGGTCGGACCTAGACTCCGGGACCTGGAGGTGGTTGTGGCGCAGGCGCTGGGGATCGATCTCGGGACGACGTTCTCCGCGGTCGCGGTGGTCGGAGCCGACGACCGTCCCACGATCCTGCGCAACCGCGAGGGCGAGAACATCACGCCGTCGGTGGTGCTGTTCTCCGGTGGTCCCGGCGGGGACCCGGGGGGTGGCGGAGAGGGCACGGTGCTGGTCGGCTCCACCGCAGCGCGCACGGCGGCGACGATGCCGGACGACTGCGTCCGGTTCGTCAAGCGGTTCATGGGCGACCCGCACTGGTCGTTCGTCGACTCGCACGGCACCGAGTACCGGCCCGAGGAGATCTCCGCGTTCATCCTGCGCCGGCTGGCCGACGACGCCGAGCTCGCGCTCGGCACCCGCGTCACCGACGCCGTCGTGACTGTTCCGGCGTACTTCGACGACGCGCGCCGCAAGGCCACGCTCGACGCCGCCGAGATCGCCGGGCTGAACGCGCTGCGGCTGGTGAACGAGCCCACCGCGGCGGCGGTCGCGTACGGGCTGGACGAGGTCGAGCACGGCACCTGCCTGGTCTACGACCTCGGCGGCGGCACGTTCGACGTCACGCTGATGCGGATCGCGAGCGGCGAGTTCGACGTGCTGGCCACCGACGGCGACCGCAACCTCGGCGGGTTCGACTTCGACAACGAGCTGATGCTGCGGGTGAACGCGTACGTGCAGGAGCGCGGCGGCCCCGACCTGTTCGACGGCGGCGTGCTCGAGGCCGACCTGCGGGAGAAGTGCGAGCTGGCCAAGCGCACGCTCACGAACGTGCCGCGCGCGTCGGTGTTCGTCAGCGCCGGCGGCGAGAACCACCAGATACAGATCACCCGCGCCGAGTTCGAGGAGCTGACCGCGTCGCTGCTCGACCGCACCGAGACGATCCTGGAGTCCGTGCTCGACGCCGCCGGCGTCGGTTGGGACGGCGTCGACCACGTCCTGCTCGTCGGCGGGTCGACCCGGATGCCGATGGTGCGCCAGATGGTCGAGCGGCTGTCCGGGCGGCAGCCGGAGAGCGGCATCAACCCGGACGAAGCCGTGGCGTACGGCGCGGCGATCGTCGCCGACCTCACCGCCGCGGAGCGGTCCGGCGTCGAGCGGCGGGTCGGGTCGCAGCCGGTGTCGATCAGCGACGTGACGTCGCAGAGCCTCGGCGTGCTCGCGTACGACACGGCGGCTAGCCGCCCCGTGAACGTGGTCGTCGTGCCGAAGAACAGCAGCATCCCGTGCCGGCACGAGGAGCACTTCGTCACGCTGCAGGACGGCCAGACCGAGTGGCTGTTCGAGATCACCGAGGGCGACGACCCCGACCCCGACTACGTGGTGAAGCTGCAGGAGACGCCGATCTCGCTGCCGCCCGGGCTGCCCCGCGGCAGCGAGATGAAGGTGACCATGTCCTACGACGTCGACGGCGTGGTGCACGTCGCGGTGACCGAGGTGAGGACCGGGCGGTCCGTCGGCGAGCTCGAGCTGGACCGCCCGCTCAACCTGGACCGCTCCGACGTCGACCGGATGCGCAACGCGATGGCGCGCCTGGAGGTCCAGTGAGTGCGCTCCCACCCCCGCCGCTGACCTCACGTGGGTACGTTGCCGCTGCTATAGCCACTGCGATGTACCCACGTGAGGGGTACCCACGTGAGGTGTACCCACGTGAGGGCTGTCCCGGGGGCGGCGGACTCGGGGGCGGACAGTGACAGGCGGCGCTACCGAGGGCGAGGACGAGGTCGTCCGGCGGCTGGACGAGCTGACCGACCTGTTCACCCGGCGGCTGCTCGACGACCGCGCCAAGCGCGACACGATCGACGCGCTGCGCGACGAGCTCGACCGCAGCCGCGCCGGGCTCGCGGCCGAGTACCTGCTGCCGCTCGTCCGCGGGCTCGCGCTCGTCGTCGACCGGCTGGACCGCTACGACGGGCCGGACCCCGACGTCGTCGCGTCCGTGCGCGCCGAGCTGCTCGACGTGCTCGGCACGCACGGCGTCGACGAGATCCGCGTCGACGGCGGCTTCGACCCCCGCCTGCACGAGGCCGTCGACACGCGCACGGAGCCGCACGCTCCTGCCGGCGCGGTGCTCGAGCTGCGGCGCCGCGGTTACGCGCACGGCACGGCGGTCCTGCGTCCCGCCCAGGTCGTCGTCAACCGGCCGGAGCGCCCGTGCCCGTGACCGCGACCCGGAACCGCTGGGGACCCCCATTGGTGTCATGGCGACAAGTGGGGACCCCTGCGGTGGTCATCACCACAATGGGGGTCCCCAGGTGAGCGAGTCGGTCCCGAAGCGGCGGCCCCGCCCGCGACCCGTGGGCCCTGCCGAAACCGCGCGCGAGTGGCACCTGCCGGACGCCGACGCCGAGGATCCCGCCGCGTGGGAGGCGCGGCTGCGCGGGTTGGCCCGCGCGTTCGCCGCGTTCGTCCCCGAGGCGAAGCGGGTCGCCGCCGCCGAACGCGACGCGGCCGCGGCCGCGCGCAGGGACGCGCACGAGCGGGCCGCCGCGGCCGCCGCGCACGAGCGACGTGAGCTCGGCGGCGCCGCGGGCGAGGCGACCGACGCCGCGCTCAGCCTCGCGCTCAGGCACGCCGCACGTCTCGCCCCCGGCCTCGCGAGCCTCGAGCACGGCGCGCCCGGCTGGACGTCCGCCGAACTCGTCGGGGCGGGTGTTCCCCACCACCAACGGGTCGGCACGATCGACGTCGCAGGTGCCGGCGGACCGGCCGGAGTGCCGGTCGTGCTGCCGTTCCTCGGCACCTGCGGCTGGCAGCTGTGGTCTGACTCGCGAGCGGCGGCGCACGGGTTCGTGCAGAACGCCGTGCTGCGGGTCGTCGCGGCGAGCGAGGCGATGCGCGTCCGCGTCGACGCCTACGACCCGCGCATCTCCGGCGCATTCGGCCTGTTCGGCGAGCTGCAGCAGCGCCACCCGGGGATCATGCCGCCGCCCGCGCACTCACCCGACGAGCTCGCCGCCGCGCTCGGCGACCTCGTCACCACGTCCACCAGGCGCGGTGCCCGGCTCACCCAGTTCGGCCACGGCGGTTTCCCCGAGCTGGTCGCGTCCACCGAGCACGGCGTCGAGCCCTACCGCATCGTCGTCCTGCTCGACTACCCGGCCGGCGTCGACGCGAAGGCGCAGGACGACCTCGTCCGCATCGCCACCACGGCGGACGCGCGCGGCATCTGCCTGCTCGTGCACCACGACCCGGACGTGACGCCGGAACACGGCGTCGACGTCGCCGACCTGCTCACCCTGCTGCACCCGGTCGCCCTCGAGGACGGACACGTCGTCCTGGACGACGTCGACGTCGGCGGCGCCCCGATCCGCCTGGACCCGCCGCCGCCCGCGGCGCAGAGTCGGTCGGTCTGCACGCTGGTCGCCGACCGCGCCGACGCCATGACGCTGCCCACCGTCGACTTCGCCGCGACGCTGCCGCCCGAGAGCGAGTGGTGGCAGCCCGCCGGCGACGAGCTGACCACCGTCATCGGGTACGCCGACGAGCGACCCGCGGCCATCCGGCTGCGCAGCGGCAACCCCCCGCTGCCGAACGTCCTCGTCGGCGGGGCGGTGGGCCAGGGCAAGTCGAACCTGCTGCTCAACCTCGTGCACGGCCTCGCCGCCCGGTACGCACCCGCCGACCTCGAGATGTACCTGCTCGACTTCAAGCAGGGCCTCGAGTTCGCCGCGCTCGGGCCTGCCCCGGGCCGCGAGCACTGGCTCCCGCACGCGCGGGTGATCGGAGTGCACAGCGACCGCCCGTTCGGCCTCGCCGTGCTCCGGCACATCGCCGCCGAGCTGACCCGGCGCAGTGACATGTTCAAGGCGAGGGGCAACGTCGCGGACATCGCACAGCTCCCGCCGTCGCCGGACCGCCCGCCGCGCATCCTCGTCGTGCTCGACGAGTTCCAGGTGCTGCTGGATGAGGGCGAGACCGGTGACGAGGCGGCCCGGCTGCTCGAGCAGCTCGTCCGGCTGGGCCGCGCCTACGGCGTGCACGTCGTGCTCGCGACGCAGAGCCTGTCCGGCATCCAGCGGCTCGCCACGAGGCGGGACTCGATCTTCGGGCAGGTGCCGTACCGCATCGTGCTCAAGACCACACCCGGCGACTCGCAGCAGATGCTGCAGCTGCTCAACACCGCGGCCGCGCAGCTGCGGTTCCGTGGGGAGGCGGTCCTCAACGACGACTACGGTGCGGTCGACGCGAACCAGCGCGTGCTGATCTCGTACGCCGACAAGGGCGTGCTCGACGACCTGCGCAGGCGGTTGTGGCGGCGGTCCGGTGGCGCCCCGCGGGGATCCCGGGAGCGGCGGGGGGCGCTGAGTCCGCCGCGCGTGTTCCAGGTCGGCGAGCCGGCCCGGCTCACCGACGTCGCGGGCGCCGAGCTCGTCCGGGAGGACGCCGAGTCGCTCGGCGCGTGGGTGGGCATGCCGATCAGCGTGGGCGAGGACCCGGTGACGCTGCAGGTGCGTCCCGAGCCCGGCGCCGGTCTCGCCGTCCTGGGCGACGGGCCGGCCGACGCACTGGGGGTGCTCGGCGGCGTGGCGTACGCACTCGCCCGCGGCGGCGGCCCGGGCACCCGGTTCGTGCTGCTCGACTGCCTGCCGCCGAGCGACGAGCTCGCCGAGGGCAGGCAGGCGCTCGTCGACCTGCTGCGCCGGCTCGGTCGGCCCGTCGAGGTCGTGGCACGCGACGAGCTCGGCGAGCGGCTGGACGCGCTCCGCGGCACCGTCCGCTCCGGCGGCGCCGACGGTCCGTGCCACGTGCTCGGCTACGGCCTGCACCGCGCGGGCCGGCTCGCCCAGCGGGACGCGCTGCGCGAGGTCGTCAGGGACGGCCCGCTGGCCGGCGTGTTCACCTACGGCTGGTGGAACCGGCTGCACGTGCTCACCGACCAGCTCGGGCCGAACCGCGGCAACCTCAGCGCGTACCTGTTCCTGCAGCACCCGGCCGACGGCGTCCGCCGGATCTGCGGACCCACCGTGAGCTGGGCGTCCGAGCGGTACCGCGGCCTGTACTGGGACGGGATGGGCGACCAGCCGGAGGTGGTGGTGCCGTTCGGCCCGCTGCGCGCCGCCGACGTCGACCCGCTCGCCGGGAGTGCGTCGTGAGCACGGCAGCGCGGGAGCTGACGAGTGAGCCGCAGGTAGGGGCCGCGCATGCCGCCGCGAACCTGTCGTCTACGTCCCGCGCGGCACCTGCCGGAGGAGAACGAGGAAGCGGGCGCGCATGACCGAATGGGACGAGTACGCCGAGGCGCTGCGGACGCTCGGCCGTGCGCCCGCCGTGCACGACGAGCGGTCGAGACGGATCGACGAGCAGGAGGCCACCGCCCGGCGGCAGGCGGACGAGGAGCGGGACCGCGTCGACGCGGCCGCCGCCGAGCTCGACCGCCGGCTCGCCGAGGTGTCCGGCGCCGCCGAGCGTGCCCTGACCGGGTCCGGCGTCGCCGCGACCGGCGCGACCGCGGAGGTGACCCTGCCGGCGGCGGCGTCGATCGAGGCGGCGGCCGCCGTCGTGACCCGCGTGGAGCGACAGCTCGCGGCGGACGTCGCAGCGCTGGCCGAGGCGCGGGCGCTGCGGCAGAGCGCCCTGGCCCGGCGCCGTAGGCTCATCGCGATAGCGGTGCTCGCGGCGGTCGCGGTGATCCTCGGCGCGGTGCTGAGCGCGGTGGTGTGACGGTGGTGGGGACATGAAGCGTGACGTCTACGTGAGCGTCGACATCGAGGCGGACGGTCCGATACCCGGCCCGTACTCGATGCTGTCCCTGGGCGCTTCGGTCGCCGGCACGTACGACGCCGACGGCTACACCGCGCCGGGCGACCTGCGTGCCGAGACCTGGTACGCCGAGCTCAGGCCGATCAGCGACGACTTCGTACCCGAGGCGCTCGCGGTCTCCGGGCTGGACCGCGACGAGCTGGTCGCCTCCGGCCGGGCGCCGCAGGACGCGATGACCGCGTTCGCCGCCTGGGTCGACGAGGTCGCCGACCGGCACGACGCGTCCCCCGTCTTCGCCGCCTATCCGCTCGGCTTCGACTGGCTGTTCACGTACTGGTACCTGGTGTCGTTCGCCCGCCGGTCGCCGTTCGGACACGGCCGTGCGCTGGACGTCAAGACGCTTTACGCCGCCCGTGCCCGCACCGCCATCTCCAGGGCCACGAAGCGGCACATGCCGGCCGCGCTGCACCCCGACCTGCCGCACACGCACAACGCCCTCGACGACGCCGTCGAGCAGGCCGGCCTGCTCGCCAACATCATGCGCTGGCGCTGACCTGCGGCATCCACGCTCGGACAGGTCCCCGGGATTTCTCCGGCCGCGGTCGCGTGCTGCGGGTCACTGGAGCCGGTGACGATCCACCGGGTCTGGCAGGATGAGGGCGGTCTCGGCGCGAGCGGGGCACGCGGGC
This sequence comes from Streptosporangiales bacterium, assembly GCA_036378185.1. Lineage (GTDB taxonomy): Bacteria > Actinomycetota > Actinomycetes > Streptosporangiales > WHST01 > WHST01. Next base: position 25,340 of record DASUWX010000239.1, read on the forward strand.
GCACGTCCGGGTGACCCGTCCGCGTCGAGCTCACCGACTGACGACTGGAGGCCGATGCCCGGCGGCTGGAGCATCCGCGGCCTGATCGCCTCGGTGTACGCTCCGTGCCTCGTCTACAGCATCGGGCAGGGCGCGATCATCCCGGTCGTCGCGCTGACCGCGCGCGGGCTCGGCGCGTCCGTCGGCGTCGCCGGGCTGGTCGTCGCACTGATCGGGATCGGGCAGATCTGCGGGGACGTCCCCGGCGGTGCGCTGTCGTCGCGGTTCGGTGAGCGCAACGCGATGGTGGGCGCCGCGGTCGTCGCCGCAGTGGCGCTGGCGGGCTGCCTGCTCGCCGCCTCCGTCTGGGAGCTGGCCGCCGCCGTCTTCGCCACGGGCATGGCCGGCGCGGTGTGGCACCTCGCCAGGCAGTCGTACCTCGCCGAGCTGGTGCCGCCCGGGGTACGCGGCCGGGCGATGTCCACGCTCGGCGGCATGCAGCGGGTCGGCATGTTCCTCGGGCCGTTCGTCGGTGCGGGCGCGATGCACCTCATGGGCACCAAGGGCGCGTACGCCGTGAACCTGGCCGCGGCGCTCGCCGCGGCGATCGCCCTGCTGCTGGTGCCGGACGTCACGAGGCGGCACGACGCGCCGCGCGTGTCGACGGTGACGCTCGTACGGCAGCACTGGCCGGTGTTGCGGACGCTCGGGCTCGCGGCGCTCATGTTCGGTGCCGTGCGCGCGTCCCGCCAGGTGGTGGTGCCGCTGTGGTCCGACCACATCGGCCTGGACCCAACCACGACGAGCCTCGTCTACGGAGTCTCCGGCGCCGTCGACATGCTGCTGTTCTACCCCGCCGGCAAGGTGATGGACCGGTACGGCCGGATGTGGATCGCGGCGCCGTCGATGCTGGTCCTCGGCGTCGCGCACCTGCTGCTGCCGCTCACCCACACGACGCTCACGCTGTCCGTCGTCGCGGCACTCATGGGCATCGGCAACGGCATCGGTGCCGGCGTCGTCATGACGCTCGGGGTGGACGCCGCACCGGTCGCGGGGCGGGCCGCGTTCCTCGGCGCGTGGCGGCTCGCGCCGGACGTCGGGACGGCGGCCGGTCCGGCCGTGGTGAGCGCCGTGACCGCGGCCACGGCGCTGGCTCCGGCGATCGTCTCGATCGGCGTGGTCGCCGTCCTCACCGTCGCCGCGCTACGCCGCTGGATCCCGAGGACCCGGGCGGGTTAGTCAGTGCGGGCGGACGTATTCGCGCATCTTCTCGAACACCTTGCCGCCGAGGTCGGCGGCGCCGCTGCCGAGGTCACGCAACGTCTTGACGAGTGCGTCCTCGGAGTTGTCCCAGGAGTCCTTGTACGCGGCCGCGGCCCGCCTGATCTCGTCGGTGAACGACGCCTCCGGGTCGTCCTCGCGGCGCGGGTAGTCGCCGGACCTGATCCGGTCGTAGTCGCCCGAGCCGACCCACTTGCCCAGCTCGACCGCCCGGACGGAGGCGAACGGGTGCGTGCTGGAGAGCATGTTCAGCAGCCTCGCCACGCCGTCGCGAGCGTCGCCCGTGCTCTGGTACTCCTCGCCCTGGCGCAGGAACGCGGCGAAGTCGAGGTCGGTCGCCTCGAGGCCGCCGGCCATCTTCAGGTGCGCGCGGGTCGCCGTCGCGACGTCCTGGGCGACCAGCAGGCCGGCGCGGTCGGCGGACAGCTCGGACTTGCGGAACCACTCCTTGAGCGCCTCGATGATGCCGCGCAGCACGAGCGAGCCGAGCGGGATCGCGGTGCCGACGCCGGAGATGCGCATCAGCGAGAACAGCACCGAGCTGTAGAGCGCGTGCCCGGAGAGGATGTGCCCCATCTCGTGGCCGATGACGAAGCGCAGCTCGTCGTCGTCGTACAGCTCGACCGTGCCGCTGTTCAGCAGGATGAACGGGTGGTCAACGCCGAGCGTGTACGCGCCGGGGAACGGGTTCGCCGTGACGTACAGCTCGGGGACCTCGGGCAGGTCGAGGATGCGCGCGCCCTCGGCGCGCAGCTCGTGCAGGTGCGGCAGCTGGGTCTCGTCGACGCGCACCGCCGAGGCGAGGAACAGCAGCCGCAGCCGCCGCTCGCTGAACAGCCCGGCCATCCTCTTCAGGACGGCGTCGGCGTACGGCACCTTGCGCAGCGCGACCAGCGCCGAGCGGTCGGCCGGGTGCTCGTAGGCGCGGGAGCTGATGCTCGGGAAGTCCATCCGATCGCGCTGGACGAGGTTCCCGTCGGTGGGAGTGCTCACGACACCACGTTACGCCGGGTCGCCGGTGCCGGGGGCCGCCCGAGACGACCCCTGACACCGGCGTCCGGGACGGCTACCGGTCGATCTCGCCGCGGATGAACTTCTCCACCAGCTCGCGGGCGACGTCGTCGCGGTACTGCACCGGCGGCGACTTCATCAGGTACGACGACGCGGACGTCACGGCGCCGGCCACGCCCCGGTCCTTGGCGATCTTCGCCGCGCGGATCGCGTCGATGATGATGCCCGCCGAGTTCGGCGAGTCCCACACCTCGAGCTTGTACTCGAGGTTCAGCGGCACGTCGCCGAACGCCTTGCCCTCCAGCCGCACGTACGCCCACTTGCGGTCGTCGAGCCAGGCGACGTAGTCGGACGGGCCGATGTGCACGTTGCGCTCGCCGAGGTCGCGGTCGACCTGCGAGGTGACCGACTGGGTCTTGGAGATCTTCTTCGACTCCAGCCGCTCCCGCTCCAGCATGTTCTTGAAGTCCATGTTGCCGCCGACGTTGAGCTGCATCGTGCGCTGCACCTCGACGCCGCGGTCCTCGAACAGCTTGGTCAGCACCCGGTGCGTGATGGTCGCGCCGACCTGGCTCTTGATGTCGTCGCCGAGGATCGGCAGGCCGGCGTCCTCGAACTTCTTCGCCCAGGCCGGGTCGGACGCGATGAACACCGGCAGCGCGTTGACGAACGCCACTCCCGCGTCGATCGCGCACTGCGCGTAGAACTTGTCCGCCTCCTCCGAGCCGACGGGCAGGTACGAGACCAGCACGTCGACCTCGGCGTCGCGCAGCGCGGCGACGACGTCCACCGGCTCGGTGTCGGCCTCCTCGATCGTCTCCCGGTAGTAGCGGCCGAGCCCGTCGAGCGTGTGGCCGCGCTGGACGACGACGCCGGTGGGCGGCACGTCGCAGATCTTGATGGTGTTGTTCTCACTCGACCCGATGGCGTGGGCGAGGTCCTGGCCGACCTTCTTCGCGTCCACGTCGAAGGCTGCGACGAACTCGACGTCGCGGACGTGGTACGGCCCGAACCGGACGTGCATCAGCCCAGGGACCGTCTGCGCGGGGTCCGCGTCCTTGTAGTACTCGACCCCCTGTACCAGCGAGGCGGCGCAGTTGCCGACACCGACGATCGCTACTCGAACCGTTCCCATCTGGTCCTGCTCCTGTCTGTCAAGGGTTCCGTGGCCCGCGACGCCGGTTCGAGCGGTCCGGGTGACCGCCGAGCTCGTCGCGTTCGGTCTCGATGAGATCGGTGAGCCAGCGCACCTCGCGCTCGACCGCCTCGAGTCCGTGTTCCTGCAGCGCGAGCGTGTAGCGGTCCAGGCGTTCGCGCCGCCTGGCCATCGACTCGCGCAACTCGGCCATCCGCTCCTGCATCCGGGTGCGGCGTCCCTCGAGGATGCGCAACCGCACGTCCGCGGGCGTCTGGCCGAAGAGGGCGAAATGGACGCCGAACGAGTCGTCCTCCCAGCTGGTGGGGCCGGACTCGTCCCGCAGCCTGCTCAGCTGCTCCTTGCCGTCGGCGGTGAGCTCGTACGCGATCCGTGCCCGCCGGCCGGCGAGCACGCCGGGCTCCGCGGCCGCGTCGTCCGCCTCGATCCAGCCGCGGTCGACGAGCCGGCGCAGGCACGGGTACAGCGAGCCGTACGAGATCGCCCGGAACGGGCCGAGCAGGGCGGTCAGCCGCTTGCGCAGCTCGTAGCCGTGCAACGGGGCGTCCCTGAGCAGGCCGAGCACGGCGAGCTCGAGCACGTCCGACCGCCTGACCATGTGCTCCCGTCCCGAGTGCTCCCGGGTCCGACCGCGACCCATTCGCCGTCGATATATCGAATCGATACATCGATGCGTAGGAAGGTAGCTCGCTCGCAGCGGTCACGCAAGAGTGCGATCGGCTGCAGAGCGCGCGTTCGCCACGTACGCTTGGGAGCCATGTGGTCCCAGCGGTCGGTCGTCGACTACTCGCTGCAGCGGCGAGCGAGGCTGACCGCGCTGTTCTCCGGCAACGCCTTCGGCGACGACGTCTGCGACGCCCATCCGTACCTGTTGCGCGCCGCCAGGTACCACGGCGAGGAGACGAACGAGACCTGTCCCGTGTGCCGCAGGGAACGGCTCACGCACGTCACGTACGTGTACGGGGACGAGCTCGGCCAGTACGCGGGACGGGTGCGGCAGACGCGCGAGCTCGCCGCGATGGCGCAGCAGTACGGTGAGTTCCGGGTGTACGTCGTCGAGGTGTGCCAGGGGTGTGCGTGGAACCACCTGACCACCTCGTACGTGCTCGGCACGGGTAAACCGCCGCAGCCGCGCAAGCGTCGTACGGCCGAACGCTGACCGAGCCCGGGACACGTGCGAGGGGGGTAGCGCTGGCCGTCCATAGGCTGGGACGGTAGAACGGTGACGTCATTCCCGCCCGCGGCAGCCGGGTGCAGCGGCCCCACCTGCACCGATTGACGAGGAACATGGCATACCGACCGACCAGCCACCGAGCAGGCGAGCCATTGCGTCGCTCGCGGACGCCGGCGACCGATCAGTCACCACGCCGATCCAGGAGTGGCGGCCCCGGAGGCTACCGCCGCCGCGGTTCGGGGCGCGACACGCGCTCGCGTCATCCGCGGCTGCGCAGGATCGGTAAGTGGACGCTCATCTGCCTGCTCGCGTTCGTCGCGCTCGGCGTCGGCATCTTCGCGTACGCGTACGCCACGACGCCGATCCCGGACAAGAATCCGGTCGCGACTTCGCAGGCCTCCGTGCTCACGTACTCCAACGGCACGACGATGGCGCGGCTGGCCGCGCAGAACCGCGAGAACGTCCCGCTGAGCCGGGTGCCGAAGCAGACGCGCGAGGCCGTGCTCGCGGCGGAGAACCGCACGTTCTACACCGATCCGGGCATCTCGTTCACCGGCATCCTCCGCGCATTCTGGGTCTCCATCCACGGCGGCAGCCTGCAGGGCGGGTCGACGATCAGTCAGCAGTACGTCAAGAAGACGTACCTGACCGACCAGCGCACCTGGACCCGCAAGTTCAAGGAGCTCATCCTCACCATCAAGGTCGAGCGGCAGCTGTCCAAGGACCAGATCCTCGAGCGCTACCTGAACACCGTCTACTACGGGCGCGGCGCGTACGGCATCCAGACCGCGTCGAAGGCGTACTTCAACAAGGACGTGAGCAAGCTGACCCCGGCCGAGGGCGCGGTGCTCGCCTCGATGATCCGCAGCCCGTCGCTCTACGACCCGGACCAGCATCCGCAGAACCTGCGGGCCCGCTGGGACTACGTCATCACGGGCATGAAGCAGCAGGGCTGGCTCAGTGCCGAGCAGCCGGTGAAGTTCCCCACCATCAGCAAGGCGGAACGCAACAACTGGTACAAGGGCGGCACCGGCTACCTGATCCAGATGGTCAAGGACGAGCTCGCCCGGCGCGGCATCAGCGAGGACGAGCTGCTCACCGGCGGCTATCACGTGCAGACCACGTTCAACCCCAAGCTGATGAAGTACGCCAGGCAGGCGGTGAAGGACGCCTACCCCGACGTCTTCAAACGCAAGGGCGTCGCGCTCGGGCTCGCCTCGGTGGAGCCGGGCACCGGCAGGATCGTCGCCATCTACGGCGGCCGGGACTACCTGAAGCAGCAGATCAACCACGCCACCACCGGCGGCCTGACCCAGCCGGGCTCGTCGTTCAAGCCGTACGTGCTCGCCACCGCGCTGCAGAACGGCATCGGCCTGAAGACGTACTACGACGGGCGTTCGCCGCAGGTCATCAACGGGCACAAGTTCGTGAACTCCGGCGGCGAGCAGTTCGGCTCCATCGACCTCGCGACCGCGACCGAGCACTCGGTCAACACGGTCTACGTCCGGCTCGGCCAGGACGTGGGGCTCACCAAGGTGATCGACAACGCGAAGAAGATGGGCATCCAGACCAGCCCGTGGTGCCCGCTGAACCACGCGAGCACGCGGATGCAGCCGATCACGTCCGAGCCGCTCGGCCCGATGGACGTCTGCCCGCTCGAGCAGGCGGGTGCGTACGCGACGTTCGTCAACAAGGGCAACTACGTCGAGCCGACCACGCTGATCAAGGTGACCGACGCGACCGGCAAGCGGGTCATCTACCAGGCCAAGCCGAGCCCGCGGAAGGTGTTCTCCAAGGGCGTGTCCGCCGACACGCTCTTCGCGCTGCAGAAGGTCGTGCAGGGCGGCACCGGTACGGGCGCGCGGCTGCCCGACCGACCCGTGGCCGGCAAGACCGGTACGTCCTCGTTCAACCGGTCGGCGTGGTGGGTCGGCACGATCCCGCAGCTCACCACCGCGGTCGCCATGTACAAGGCCGAGGGCGGCCAGATTCCGAGGGTCGGCGGGTACAACACCGTCTTCGGTGGCACAATCCCTGCACGGGTGTGGCAGGCATACATGCTGAAGGTGACGCAGAACATGAAGGTCGAGGACTTCCCCGAGCCGGCGTACGTCGGCACGGTGAAGCACTCGTACTCGCCGCCGCCCGACACCTCGTCGCCGACGCAGACCGGGCCCACCACGAGCGGCCCGCCGGACACGCACAGCCCGAGCCCGACGCAGTCCGAGCCGCCGACGTCGTCCGCGCCGCCGACTCCCGGGCCGACCAAGACGTCCGGCTGTGGTCGCCTCATCTGCCCCACCGGTCCCGACGGCGGCGGGAACGGCGGCAATCACCGCAGCCCGACCCCCAACAGTGACCCCGCGAGGGAGCCCGGTGGCTGACCGCGGGGGGAAGCACGCCCGGCCGGGTGGTCAGGGCGACGGGGGCGGCGCGGTCGCGACCGCTGCGGTACGCCAGGCGGCGCCGTCCCGCGAGGACCCGGTGGCGCACGCGCTGTCCGGCATCATCGGCGGGCCGTTGGGTCGCCGGGCCGCGAGCGGCGGCACGTGGTGGACGCCGCTGTACGTCGTCCTGGTGCTCACGGCGATGGCGTGCGTGCTGGCGTACCTGCAGAAGTACCCGTGCAGCAGCGGCGGCTGGAACATCGCGAACTTCCACTACACGCACGTCTGCTACACCGACATCTACCCGCTGTACTTCGGCGAGCGGCTCTCCGACGGGTACGTGCCGTACTTCGACCACCCGGTGGAGTACCCGGTCGTCATCGGCGGCGTGATGGAGATCTTCTCGCTGATCGTCGCGCCGCTGTCCATGGACGAGACGACTCGCGGCTACCTGTTCTACGTGCTCAACACGCTGTTCCTCAGCGGCTGCGCACTGGGCACCGCGTGGGCGCTGGTCCGCACGCTCGGCCGGCGCCGTCCGTACGACGCCGTGATGTTCGCCGTCGCACCCGGCCTGGTGCTGGCGGCGTTCATCAACTGGGACCTGCTCGCGGTGTTCCTGACCACGGCGGCGATGCTCGCGTGGGCGCGGCAGCGCAGCGGCTGGGCGGGCGTGCTGTTCGGGCTCGCGATCGCCACGAAGTTCTACCCGTTCATCCTGCTCGGCCCGCTGTTCGTGCTGTGCCTGCGCGCCGGCAAGCTGCGCGACTTCTTCACCACCCTCGCGACCACGGCGGGCACCTGGCTCGCGGTCAACGTGCCGATCATGCTCACGGCGACGGCGGGGTGGAGCAAGTTCTACGACTTCAGCCGCACCCGGCCCGCCGACTGGGGCTCCACCTGGTACTTCCTGCAGAACGTGATGCCGGGGTTCTTCGGCACGGCGCAGGACGGCGGCCCGCCGCCGTTGCTGAACCCCGTCGGCACGATCACCTTCGGGCTGTTGTGCGTCGGCGTCGCACTGCTCGCGTTGCTCGCGCCGGAGCGACCACGGTGGCCGCAGCTGGCGTTCCTCACCCTGGTGGCGTTCCTCGCGACCAACAAGGTCTGGTCGCCGCAGTACGTGCTCTGGCTGCTCCCGCTCGCCGTGCTCGCGCGCCCGCGCTGGCCGGCCTTCCTCGCCTGGCAGGCCGGAGAGGTGCTCTACTTCCTCGGCATCTGGTGGTACCTCTACGACCTGGTCAAACCGGAGAAGGGACTGCCCGCCGGGCTGTACTTCGTCACGTTGCTCGCGCGGCTGGTGACCCTCGCGGTGCTCGCCGGGCTGGTCGTGCGCGACGTGCTCAGGCCGGAGCACGACGCCGTGCGCTGGTGGGGTGACGACGACCCGGCCGGCGGCGTGCTGGACGGCGCCGCGGATCACTTCGACCTACGGCCGCTGCTGCCCGTCGGCTCGTCCGCGCGAGCCGCCCCGCCGTGATGCGGCGGGCCGCGGCCGTCGAGTGGTGGGCGCTCGGGCTGTGGGCCGGCTCGAGACTGCTCGTACTCTTCGCCGCGGTGGTCGCGCTCGGCGGCCTCGCCGGTGCGCTGGGCTCGATCGACCAGTGGCGGCAGTGGGACGCCGCGCTGCTCGCCGAGATCGCCCAGTACGGATACGGCGGCAACCCGCACGAGAAGCCTGATCCCGGGCTGCCCGGGTTCCTGCCCGGCCTGCCGCTGCTGCTACACGCGGTGCACTACGTGCTGCCGAGCTGGACCCTTGACGGCCTGCTGATCTCACTAGTCGCGTCCGCGGTGGCGACGATCGCCCTGCTGCGGCTCGGCGAGGCCGAGGGCCCGCACGGCACTGGTCCGCGCGCCGTCGCGTTCCTGCTCGTCTCGCCGTGGGCGGTGTTCCTCGCGGCGGGGTACACCGAGGCGACCTTCCTCGCTTTCGCGCTGCCGGCGTGGCTGTGTGCACGGCGCGGGCGCTGGGGCTGGGCGGGGATCCTCGGCGCGCTCGCCGCCTCCGTGCGGATCACCGGGCTGTTCCTCGCGGTCGCGCTGATCGTGATGTTCGTGACCCAGGTGCTGCGCGAACGCCGCCGGCGCAGGTCGCGGCGGCGGCGCGGCCGGCACGCGAGCCGGCACGCGGCGGCGAAGGACTATGCGCTCCCGCCGGACCCCAGCACCGGGCCGATGCACATCGTGCAGCAGGACTCGGCGAGGTGGCATGTGTTCGCGCTCGTGCTGCCGTTCCTCCCGCTCGCCGCGTTCGCCGCGTACCTGCACTGGCGCAGCGGCGACTGGCTCGCCTGGCTGCACGCGCAGGAGGCGGGCTGGGGGCGCACGTTCACCTGGCCGTGGCAGGCCTTCGCGACCACGTGGGACTCCGCCATGTCGGGCCGGTTCGCGGGCGCGTTCCGCGCCGAGATCGCCGCCGCCGTCGCCGGCGTCGCGCTGTGCGTGTACCTGCTGGTGCGACGCAGGTTCGACGAGCTGGTCTACGTGGGCCTGCAGGTGGGTGCGCTGCTGACGAGCGCGTACTACCTATCGGTCACCCGGTCGACGCTGCTGTGGTGGCCGCTGTGGCTGCTGCTCGCCCGGCTCTCGCTGCGGCACAAGTGGTTGCTGCCGGTGTACCTGGTGCTCTCCGCGCCGCTGATGGCCTGGTACACCTCCCGCTTCGTGCACGGCCAGTGGGCCGGCTGAGTTCCTGCCGCCGGCCGTGCTCACTCGCCGAGCTCCACCCTCGAGCTCCCGGCGATCACGTTGACGTGATCAACGGGTGCTTCACACGGTGCAGGACTCGTGTGAAGCACCCGTTCATCGTGTGAAGGACACCTGAGCCTCAGAGGTGTTTCGTGGCCTCGCGGACGGAGAGCGGGGCCAGCTCGGTGCGGTGCGCGTCGACGTAGCCGCGGACCCATTCGGGGTCGTGCTTGGCGTAGTCACGAAGGGCCCAGCCGATCGCCTTGCGCAGGAAGAAGTCCTGCTCGCCGAGACTCGGCGCGAGACAGTCGGCGAGCAGGCCGGTGTCGGTGGCGCCCTTGGCGCCGACCTGCGCGAGGATCGCCGTCCGGCGCCGCCAGTGGTCGGCGTCGCCCGCCCAGCGGCGGAGCACGGGCGCGATCTCGCCCGGGTGGCCGCGCAGCAGCGGGCCGACCCGGTGGGTGGCGACCTCGTCCACGACGTCCCACCAGGCGCCGGTGACGACCAGGTGCTCGTACAGCGGCAACGCATGCGGGTCCTGGTAGCCGGCGTAGCGACGGTGCCCGGTGAGGGCGATGGCCGCGTACCACTCCTCCCGGTACTCGGCGGCGTCCCACATGGCGCGGACGGCGGTCTCCCACGCATCTCTGCCGGGCAGCGGGTGGGCGTCGTACACGGCGCGGACCAGCGCGCGCACCTTCGGGAGCCCGACACCGCGGTAGGGCAACGCGGACTTCATGTACGCCTGCATCTGCGGCGCCTTCGTCGGGTCGGCGTGCTCGGCCAGCACCTGACGCACGGCGGCGACGAGCGCACCGCCCGCGTCCATGGTGGGCATGCCGGGTGCGCCTAGCCGGCGAGCCGCTCCTTGAGGTACGCGATGTCGTCCGCCTGACCGTCGCCGGGCGTCTCGACGAGCGCGGGGGCGCCGGACGTGCGGATCACCTCGGCGATCGCGGCGGGGTCGATCTCGCCGGTCGCGAGGTTCGCGTGCCGGTCGGCGCCCGAGCCGAACGCGTCGCGGCTGTTGTTGGCGTGCACGAGGTCGACCCGGCCCGTGATCGCCTTGACGCGCTCGACGATGCCGTCGAGGTCCTCGCCGGCGGCGTGCGCGTGGCAGGTGTCGAGGCAGAAGCCGACGTCGAACCCGTCGAGCTGCTCCCACAGCCGGGCGAGCGAGTCGAACGTCCGCGCCATCGCACCGTCGCCGCCCGCGGTGTTCTCGATCAGGATCGGCAGCGGGAACTCCGTACGCTCGAAGACCTTGCGCCAGTTCGCGTACCCCACCGCCGGGTCGTCCGACCTGCCCACGTGGCCGCCATGGACGATGAGCCCCTTCGCGCCGAGCTTCGCCGCGGCCTCGGCGTGCTGGCTCAGCAGCTTGCGGCTGGGGATGCGGATGCGGTTGTTCGTCGTCGCGACGTTCACCAGGTACGGCGAGTGGATGTAGAGGTCGATGCCGGCCGGTGCGAGGTCCTCGATGCCGGCCGGGATCTTCGGTCCCTTGTACCCCTGGGGGTCGCCCAGGAAGGTCTGCGCGATGTCGGCACCGCGCGCCTTCGCCTGTGCGAGTGCCTCGGTCTGCTCCACGTGTGCGCCAATGAGCGTTGCTGCCACGCTGCCGACCCTACGACCCGCCGCCGACAACCTCGCCGCACGGTGCCGGCGCGAGCGCCTCAGCTCGCCTGCGGGTGTACGCGAGCGGCACCGTGAGCGCACAGACGGCCATCCCGGCGACGGTGAGTACCCCGATCGGCTGGCCGAACATGGCGTACGCCCACACCGCCGTGGTCGGGGGCGTCAGGTACAGGAGTGCGTTCAGTCTCGTGACGCCCACGCGCCGGGCGGCGAGCCAGTAGGTGCCGTACCCGCCGATGCCGGACAGCAGCACGGTCCACGCCACCGCGAGCCAGAACGTCGTGTCGGCCGGCGGGAGCAGCGTGCCCGTCGGCGCGGCGATCGCCACGAACACGACGCCGCTCGCCGCGGTCTGCACGGCGAGCCCGCCGGTGAGCGGCATCGGCGCGGCCAGCCTTCTGTCCAGCAGCGTCGCCGCGACCAGCGAGAGCATCCCGGCGAACGGCAGGGCGTAGGCCCAGCCGGGCGTTCCGCGCGGCGCCGTGATCCCGCCGGCGACGACGAGCGCCACGCCGCCGAACCCCGCGCCCAGCCCCAGCCACTGCCGTGCCCGCACCCGCTCGCCGAGTACCGGCCGGGCCAGCGCGCCGGCCACCAGCGGCTGCAGTGCGGCGACGAGCGCGGTGACCGCCGCGGGCACGCCGAGCTGTACCGCACCGACGACGCCGGCCAGGTAGCCGCCCTGCGCGAGCAGGCCGACCACCGCCTGGCCCGCGACGCCGCGCGCACGTGCCCCCCGGCCCGAGCGCCCGCGCAGCAGCACCGCTGCCCCGAGCAGGACGGCGGACAGCAGGAAGCGCCACGTCAGCAGCGTCGTCGCCGGGGCGGTGCGGCTGCCCAGCTCCGCGCCGACGAAGCCCGAGCTCCAGCTGAGCACGAACCCGGCGGCGAGGGCGGCGTCGAGCGCTCTGCGGTGCATGCCGACCAGGTAACCATACCGGTCGGTATACTGTCAGGCTAGTCGGAGGGAGTTCCATGGCGACGAGCACGCGACCACGGTTGACGCCGGCCGGCGAGCGGATCCTCGCCGCGGCCAGCGAGCTGTTCTACACCCGCGGCATCGGGGCGGTGGGGGTCGAGCTGGTCGCCGAGGCGGCAGGCGTCACCAAGAAGACGCTCTACGACCGGTTCGGCTCGAAGGCGCAGCTGGTCGCCGCGTACCTTGGCGCGAGGGACGAGCGATGGCGGGCGTTCCTCACCGGCTACGTCGACGAGCACGGCGCCGACCCCACGGAGCGGCTGCTGGCGGTCTTCGACGGGCTGGGCGAGTGGCAGCGGCGGGAGAACCAGGCCCGCGGGTGCGGTTTCGTGAACGCCTCGGCCGAGCTGACCGACCCGCACCACCCCGGCCGCGAGGCGGTCGCGGAGCAGAAGCGCTGGCTGGCGGCGTTCCTGGGCCGACTCGCGGGTGACGTGGGCGTGGCCGACCCCGAGGAGGTCGCGCGCCAGCTGGTGCTGCTGCACGAGGGCGCCTGCGTGGCCCACGGCCTCGGCCTCGACCCGGACGCCGCCGTCACGGCCCGTACCGCGGCCGCCGCGATCCTGGCGGGAGCACGGCGCGACCGGTGAGACGCGGGCTGTGGACGGTGCGCCCGGCCCGGCGGGGGACGCTGGTAGGCTGGCGCCGCCACCTGACGACAGGTGGCACCCGCCGGATGCGGCGCAGCGTCGATCTTCCCCCTGGTTGGCCGTCGGTGCCGTGCTGTATGCGTACGGGTCAGACGCAACCTCCTGCCACGGAGACGCCGTGGCCGCTGAGTCCGAAGGAGGCACGAAGGTGTCCGCGCGTCACTACGAGGTGATGGTCATCCTCGACCCCGAGGTCGAGGAGCGCACCGTGGCCCCGTCGCTCGACCAGTTCCTGTCCGTCGTGAAGAAGAGCGGCGGCAGCGTGGAGAAGGTCGACGTATGGGGTCGGCGCAAGCTCGCCTACGAGATCAAGAAGAAGTCCGAGGGCATCTACGCGGTCCTCGACCTCACCGCCGAACCAGAGGCGGTCAAGGAGCTCGACCGGCAGCTCGGCCTGCAGGAGTCGGTGCTCCGCACGAAGGTGATCCGACCGGATCTCCGCTGAGCAGGAGGTAGGTAGCTCCGATGGCAGCAGGCGACACTCCGATCACGGTCGTCGGCAATCTCGTCGACGACCCGCAGCTTCGGTTCACCCAGTCCGGTCAGGCGGTCGCGAGCTTCCGCGTCGCGTCCACGCCGCGCTACCGCGACAACCAGACCGGCGAGTGGAAGGACGGCGAGGCGCTGTTCCTCACCTGCAGCGTGTGGCGGCAGGCGGCCGAGAACGTCGGCGAGTCGCTGCAGCGCGGCATGCGGGTGATCGTGAACGGCCGGCTGCGGCAGCGGTCGTACGAGACCCAGCAGGGTGAGAAGCGCACCGTCTACGAGGTCGAGGTCGACGAGGTCGGTCCGTCGCTGCGGTACGCCTCGGCGAAGGTGACCAAGACCAGCCGCTCCGGCGGTGGTTTCGGCGGCGACAACGGCGGCGGCTTCGGCGGTGGCGGACGCTCGGGCGGCGGCGCACCGGCCGACGACCCGTGGGCGACGCCGAGTGCCGCGAGTGCTCCGTCCGGTCCGGGCTCGTACGACGAGCCGCCGTTCTGACCGACCGACAACACATCTATCCGAAATCCGGGCCAATCCCGCCGTGAGGCGGACTTCGACGAAGGAGTTCCATGATGGCCAAGAACATCGTGCGCAAGCCGCGCAAGAAAGTCTGCATGTTCTGCGTCGACAAGGTCACGTACGTCGACTACAAGGACACCGCGCTGCTGCGGAAGTTCATCTCCGACCGTGGCAAGATCCGCGCCCGGCGCGTGTCCGGCAACTGCCGGCAGCACCAGCGCGACGTCGCCACGGCGGTGAAGAACGCCCGCGAGGTGGCGCTGCTCCCGTACACCATGCAAGCCCGCTGAGCCGAGAGGAGAACACGATGAGGCTCGTCCTCGTTCAGGAGGTCTCCGGGCTCGGCGCTCCGGGAGACGTGGTGACCGTCAAGGACGGTTACGGCCGCAACTACCTCGTGCCCCAGGGTCTCGCGATCGTCGCGACCAAGGGCGAGGAGCGGCAGGTCAGGCAGATCCGCCGTGCCCGTGAGGCGCGGGAGATCCGCGACCTCGACCAGGCCAAGGAGGTCGCCGACCAGCTCGCGGCGCTCGACGTGCGGCTGGACGCCCGGGCCGGCGACAGCGGTCGCCTGTTCGGCTCCGTGACCGCCGCCGACGTCGCGGACGCCGTGCTCAAGGCCGGCGGGCCGAAGCTCGACCGGCGCCGGATCGAGCTCGGCGGCCCGGTCAAGACGATAGGCAAGCACACGGTCGCGGTGCGGCTGCACCCCGAGGTGAACGCGAGCATCGACCTCAACGTCGTCGCCGCGAAATAGTCGAACTCGATCGAGGGCCCGGACGCCGACGGCGTCCGGGCCCTCTCGTACCTGACGAAAGACAGTACCCGTGACCGCCGATCGACGGCGGAGTCCGGCCCGTCCGGCCCATAGCGTCGTCTGCATGACGGACGCGATCATGCAGGCCCTGCGCGACACCATGGCCTCCCCCTGGGTGTACGCGGCCCTGTTCCTGCTGGCCTGGCTGGACGGGTTCCTGCCCGCGTTCCCCAGTGAGAGCGCGGTCATCGTGGCCGGGGTGTTCGCCGCGCACGGCGCACCGTCCGTCCCGCTGCTCGTGCTCTACGCTGCGCTCGGCGCGTTCGCGGGCGACCACACCTCCTATCTGGTCGGGCGGCTGGCGGGCGGCCGGCTGGTCCGCCGGCTGGCCAGGGCGGGCACCCGCCGGGCCGCGGCGGTCCGCTGGGCGGACCGCGCGCTGGTCCGCCGCGGCGGGCTGATCCTCGTGGTGGCGCGGTACGTGCCCGGCGGCCGGACGACGGTGACGCTCACCGCCGGCACCGTGGCGATGCCGCTGCGCAGGTTCACGCCGTACGCCGCGCTCGCCGCGGCCAGCTGGGGCCTCTACGGCACGCTCGTCGGCTACTTCGGCGGGGTCGCGTTCGAGGACGACCCGTTCCGCGGTGTGCTGTTCGGTCTCGGCGTGGCACTCGGCGTCGCCGCGGCCGCGGAGCTGACGCGTCTCCTGCGCAGCCGGTGCAGGTCACGCCTCGTCGACCAGGCCGGCCTCGTACGCCACGATCGCCGCCTGCACCCGGT
>DASUWX010000240.1:0-6956 GCA_036378185.1 Streptosporangiales bacterium
GGGTCGAGGCCGAGCTGCTGGTGGGCTACCACGACGCCGTACACGCGCAGAGCGTCCGGTTCGTCGAGGGCCTCACCGACGTCGACCTCCCGCGCATCGTCGACGAGGGGTGGGACCCGCCGGTCTCGCTCGGCGTCCGGCTGGTCAGCGTCATCGACGACTGCATGGAGCACGTCGGCCAGGCCGCGTTCGTCCGCGGTGTGGTCGAGCGCCGCGCGTAGGCGCGCTCAGCGCGAAGCGAACGGGAGACGCAGCAGGGCGTTCTCGATCAGCTCGGACGGCGCCGGGTGGATCCAGTACTGGCCGCGCGCCAGGGTGCGGGCGTCCATGCCGAAGCTCATCGCCTGGATCACCGGCTGGATCACCGTCGCCGCGTTCGGCGCCATCACGTGGCCGCCGAGCAGCAGCCCGGTCCGCGGGTCGGCGAGCAGCTTGGCGAAGCCCGACTCCGCCTCCGCCTCCAGCGCCCAGCCGTAGGCGATGTCGGCGAGCTGGTACTCGCCGACGACGTAGTCGACGCCCAGCTCGCGGGCACGCTGCTCGGTGAGCCCCACGGCGGCGACCTGCGGCGAGCTGAACACGGCGTGTGGCACCGCGCGGTGGTCGCTCGCGACGAGGGCGTCGGGATGCAGCAGGTTGTGCTGGACCGTCCGCTCCTCGTGGTTGGCGACGTGCTTGAGCATCGCCGGCGAGCAGATGTCCCCCAGCGCCCAGACACCGTCGACGGTCGTCCGCTGGTACTGGTCCACGACGAGGAAGCCGTCCTCGGTGGTGGCCAAACCGGCACGGCCGACGTCGAGCAGGTCGGTGTTCGGCTGCCGGCCGACGGCCACGAGCAGCACCTCGGCGTCCACGGTCTCCCTGCCGTCGGGCCCGTCGAGGTACAGCCGGACGGTGCCAGCGTGCTGCTCGGCCCGCTCGGCCGTGCGCTTGGTCCGGACGTCCCACTGATGCCGGGCCAGCTCGGTGAACCGGGTCGCGACGTCGAAGTCCTCGTCCCGGCGCAGCAGCAGCTCCGACCGCGCGACCAGCGTGACGTCGACGCCGAGCGAGCCGAAGATGTGCGCGAACTCGGTGGCCACGAACCCGCTGCCTAGGATCGTCAACGTGTCCGGCAGCCGGTCGATCCGCATCACCGTGTCGCTCGTGTGGTACGCGACGCCGTCGAGCCCGGCGAGCTCCGGCAGCACGGGCCGGCTGCCCGCCGCGAGAACGATCTGGTCGGCCTCGATCGCCACGGGCGCGCTGCCGTCGTTCGGCGTGACCAGGAGCTGCTTCGGACCGGTGAACGCCGCCTGCCCCTCGTAGAGGGTGACGTTCCCGTTGTCGGGGTCGTCGAGGCGGTGGGCGCGGCCGGCCGCGGAGATCGGGTCGATCCGGCCGAAGATGCGGTTCCTGATCGCCGTCCAGCGCACCCCGTCGAGGGTCTCGTCCACGCCGAACCTCGCGGAGTCCGCCGGCGTCGCCGCGACGTCCGCGGTGTGCACGAACATCTTGGTGGGGATGCAGCCGACGTTCAGACACGTCCCGCCGAACGTGCCGCGCTCGACGATCGCGACGTCGCGGTCGGCGAACCGGTGGTCGACGATCGAGTTGCCCGATCCGGTGCCGACGATTACCAGGTCGAAGTGACGCATGCGACCGATACTGTCAGGATCATGGCTCCGCACCCCGCCAGCTCATGACCACGATCCACGACCTGCGTCCCGCCGCGAGGCTACTGGGCGAGCTCGTGAGCGGGGTCGGCGACGACCAGCTCGGCGCGCCCACCCCGTGCCCCGACTACACGCTGGGCGACCTGATCGCCCACGTGAACGGCCTGTCGCTCGCGTTCACCTGGGCCGCGACGAAGGACGAGCGCATCGCCGCGCCGAGCGCGCCGACCGCGGACGCGAGCCGGCTCGGCGACGACTGGCGCACCCGCATCCCCGCACAGCTGGCCACTCTCGGCGATGCCTGGCAGCGCAGGGACGCATGGGAGGGCATGACCCGTGCGGGCGGCGTCGACCTGCCTGGCGACGTCGCCGGCCTGGTCGCACTGAACGAGATCGTCGTGCACGGCTGGGACGTCGCTCGTGCCGCCGGGCGGCCGTACGAGCCGGACGCGCAGAGCGTCGAGCTGTGCATGGAGTTCGCCGAGGCGTTCCCCGCGGACGGCGGCGGGGCGTTCGGGCCGCGCGTGTCGGTACCGCGGCAGGCCTCGCCGCTCGACCACCTGCTCGGGCTCACCGGCCGCCAGCCGTGGTGGACGGCGGGGTGAGGGTCAGTACCGCGGGAAGCGGCGCGTAGGCTCGTCGTCCCTGTAGTACGGCTCGTCGGCGCCGTAGTGCGCCTCCGGCTCCACGTAGCGCGGCTTGGGCTGGTACGGCACGTACTTGATGGCCGTCCGGCCGACGCCGGTGAGCAGCGACGTGATCGCGACGCCGATGATCAGGTAGAGCGCGCTGAGCAGCAGCTTCGCGAGCCAGCCGCCCCCGCCGACGAGCTCCTGCACGATCACCGCGACCACGATCAGCCCGGTGATCCAGGCGAAGAACTTGTGCGCCCGCGGCGTGCTGACCATCAGCAGGTGCAGCAGCCCGGTGGCCAGCAGCGCGGCGACGGCGGCCGAGATCGCCAGCGAGATCTGGTCGACGCCGAAGACCTCCGCGCCGATCCGGTGCAGCCCGGGGACACGGAAGATCGCCTGGATCACGAGGACGCCGACGAACGCAACCCCGCCGGCGACGAGCGCCGTGGCGGCCCCGCCTGCCCAGATGCGGATCGGATCCACGCGACGCCGGGTGCCGTACGGTGTGTCAGCTCCGTAACTCATCATCTGCTCCCGATCATCCTGGTACCCAGCGTAGCGTTGCCCGGGGTCGGCCCCGCACCTTACAAGGTCGGCGGCCCGAGTGCGAGCGGCGCTAGGCTCCTGGAATGGACGAAGGCCGCCTGGCGCCCGTGCTCGCGCTGCACCGCGAGCTGCCGGGCACGGGCGACCTCGTCTGGTCTCCCTACTCGGTCGCGTCGGCGCTGGGGCTCGCGGCCGCGGGCGCGCGGGGCCGGACGCGGGAGCAGCTGGCCCGCGCGATCGCACCCGACGCCCGCCTGGACGCGCTCGCCGCGATGCTCGCCGGCGCGGCGGAGCTCGACGACGCCGAGCTGGCCGTCGCGAACTCGCTCTGGGCCGCCGAAGCGCATCCGTTCGAGGACCCCTACCGCCGGCAGGTGCTGTCCTGGCCGGGCGGCGCGCTGCACAACGCCGACTTCTCGCGCGACCCGGAGGGCGCGCGGCAGGCGATCAACGCCGACGTCGCCAAGACGACAGGGGACCTGATCAGAGAGCTGCTCGCCCCGGGCGCGATCCACCCCGACATGGTCGCCGTGCTGGTGAACGCGCTCTATCTCAAGGTGGCGTGGCTGCACCGGTTCCCGGACGCGGCGACTCGACCGGCGGCGTTCCACGCACCGTCCGGCACCCGCGACCTCCCGACGATGCACCTGCAGGAGGACCGGCTGCCCTACGCAGAGGCGGACGGCTGGCGGCTGCTCACGTTGCCGACCTGGAGCGAGGCCGTCGCGGACCTGCTGCTCCCGGACGACGGCCTCGCCGCCGCCGAACCGGGTCTCACAGCCGCGCGGTTGGCCCGGTTGTACGCGGCCGCCCGACCGGCCAGAGTGCAGCTGGCGTTGCCCAGGTTCCGCCTCGAGACCTCGCTGGCCGAGCTGCGGCGGGCGCTCGGGCGGCTCGGCGTCACGGCCGCATTCGACCGTGCGGAGGCCGACTTCACCGGCATGACGCCGACCCGTCCGGTCTGGATCGAGGAGATCGCGCACAAGGCCGTACTGCGCCTCGACGAGGCCGGCCTCGAGGGCGCCGCCGCCACCGCCGTGATGATGCGCACCGTGGCCGCGGTCGGCGGCCAGGTCGTCCGGTTCCACGTCGACCGGCCGTTCCTCGTCGTCGTCCGGCACGTGGAGACCGGAGCGGTCTACTTCCTCGCGCGCGTCGTCGAGCCCTGACCCTGTTCGGTCACCCACCGCCATCCTGGTTGACACCGCCGTGGCCCCGCGCCTCTAATGACACAGGTCTATACCAGTCTGGAGCGACGAGGTGGCACCGTGGACATCAGCGCGTTGCGGATACCTGCGGCAACCGCCGCGCTCGCGGTCCTGGCGGCGACGTTCGCGCCCGGCTCGCCCGCGTCCGCGGACGACGCCGCCACGAGGCTGCCGGTCGTCGCGCCGACACCGCGGTCGATGAGCGCGCTCGGCGGCCCGGTGCGGCTGCCGAACTCCGTGCGCCTCGTCGTCGGCACGCACACCGACGCCGGTGCCGTCCGCACGCTCACCGGCGTCCTCCACGGCGCGGGAGTCAGCGACGTCGCCGCGACGCGATCGCCCGCCGCCGCAACGGATCCCGCCGTCCTGGACGTGTGGGTGGGCGGCCCCGCAGAGGACGACCCCGGCACGGCGGACGTGCTGCACGGGCTGGGCGTGGCAGGTCCGGCGGGGCTCCCGTCGGGCGGCTACGTCCTCGCGGCCGGACGCGACGGCGGCCGGCCCGTCGTCGCGCTGTCCGGCGTCGACGCGATCGGCACGTTCTATGCGGTGCAGACGTTCCGGCAGCTGCTCGAGCAGCTCGGGGACGGCACGTACGTCGCCGGCGTGCGGGTGCGCGACTGGCCGTCGTTCCCGCTGCGCGGGGGCATGGAGTCGTTCTACGGCGAGCCGTGGGCGCAGGCGGACGCGTTGCACCACGTGGACTTCCTGGCCGCGCACAAGATGAACGCGCTGCTGTACACGCCGTCGGGCGACCCGCGGACGGCCGGCTCCGCGTGGCGGTCGCCGTACCCCGCGGACGAGCTCGCGCGGTTCACCGAGCTGATCGCGCACGCCCGCGACCAGCACGTCGACTTCGTCTACCGGGTCAACCCGGAGGCGCAGCTCGACCCGGCGGCCGGCATCTGTCATTCGAGCGAGGACGACCTGCGCGCTCTCGTCGGCCGTTACGAGCAGCTGTGGGACGCCGGTGAGCGCACGTTCGCGGTCGGCTGGGACGACGCGAACGGCCGGTTCGCCTGCGGCGCGGACGACGCGGCGTTC
This sequence comes from Streptosporangiales bacterium, assembly GCA_036378185.1. GTDB lineage: Bacteria > Actinomycetota > Actinomycetes > Streptosporangiales > WHST01 > WHST01. The sequence goes on from DASUWX010000240.1 coordinate 5,089, forward strand.
GGCGGCGACGCCAGCCCGCTCGCCGCCGCGCAGGCACACGTCGTCGACTACGTCCACGACCACTTCATCGCGACGCACGACGGCGCACGGCTGGTCGCCGTCCCGGCCGAGTACTGGGGTGACGCGAAGTCCGCGTACCGCACCAGGTTCGCCGCGCTGATCCCGTCCGACGTCACCGTCTTCTGGACCGGCCCGCAGGTCGTCTCCCCCACCATCACCCGTGCCGACCTGGACAGCGCGAGCGCCGCGTTCGGCGACCGCCGGCTGCTCGTGTTCGACAACTACCCGGTGAACGACTACGCGCCGAACCAGCAGCACCTCGGTCCGCTCGTCGGGCGCGACCCGGCGATCGCCGAGGCGTCGGCGGGGATACTGGCGAACGAGATGCAGCAGGAGGAGGCGTCGCTGATCCCGCTTTTCACGATCGCCGACTTCGCCTGGAACGCGCCGGCCTACGACGCGCAACGGTCCTGGCGGCGGTCGATCGCGGAGTTCGCCGGCGGGGATTCCGGGGGCGGCGGAGCCGGATCCGGGGGTGGCGCCGACGCACTGGGCGTCTACGCCGCCAACTCCGTGGACTCACCGCTGAACACCGGCCCCGCCTCGCCTGCGCAACCGCTGATCAAGGCGTTCCTCGACGCGTACGGCTCTGGGAAACCGTTGGCGGGCCAGGCGAACGCGCTCGGCGCCGCGCTGCGTGCGGCACATGACGCGCCGGCGAAGATCCGCGCCTCGGTGCCGGACACGCGGTTCGTGGACGAGTCGGCGCCGTGGCTCGACAAGCTCGAGGCACAGGCGGGGACGGGGCTCGCGGCGTTGGACGCGCTGCTCGCGCAGAGCCGGGGCGACCGGGCCGGCGTCCGGGCCGCACGCGACCGGATGGACCGGCTCGTGACGAAGGCGCGCGGCATCCCGCAGGTCGTCGCGCCGGGCGTGTACGAACGCCTCACCGACTTCGCCCGCACCGAGACCGACCATTTCCTCAGCCCCCACCCGACGTCGGTGACGGCCGTGGCGTCCAGGCAGCTCGCCGCGGCGGGCACGGCGAACACGGTGCGGTTCGACCTCGCCGGTCTCGCGCCGCACGAGCTGGACGCGACCGTGACCGCCACGGCGCCGTCCGGTTGGCAGGTGACGGCCGAGCCGGCGAAGGTGTCGCTGCGCAGCGACAACCGGTCCGTGCACGCGACGCTGACCGTCCGCGTGGCGCCGCCTGCGTCGGCCGTCGGGTCGAGCGGCGACGTGGCCGTGTCCGTCGCGGTGGCGGGGCAGGACACCCTCACCGCGTCGACGCCGGTCACCGTGGCCGCGCGGCCGACGGCCGACTTCCCGGCCCTCGTGCGCGGGCACGACCCCGCGGGCTACTGGCGGCTCGGCGACCCGGGCAGCACGTCGGCGGACGCCTCCGGCAACGGCAACGACGGCCACGACGTGGACGCCGTCGAACACGGCGTGCCGGGCGCCCTGGCCGGGTCGAGCGACCCGGCGGTGCACCTCGCCGGCGGCTACGTCGACGTCCCGAACTCCCCGACGGTCGCGGTGTCCGGCCCGGTCACCGTGGCGGCGTGGGTCGAGACGACGGCGACGCACCAGCAGCAGGGCATCGTGGAGAAATACGACGTCCCCTACCCCGACGGCTACGTGCTGCGGATCGGCGACGACGGCAGGCTCTACGGCTGGGTCAACGACGACAGCAGCAGCGTCGGCGTCACCGGCGCGACCGCGGTCACACCGGACGTCTGGCACTTCGTCGTGCTCACCGCGGACGGCAGCAACCTGAAGATGTACCTCGACGGGTTCCTGGAGGGCAGCACCGCCACGTCCGTGCTCCCGCGGCCCGGCCACCTCGACCTGCGGCTCGGCGCCCG
>DASUWX010000241.1:0-51078 GCA_036378185.1 Streptosporangiales bacterium
GGCGGCCGCGCTGAACCAGGCCAAGGACGCCCGGCTCACGATCCTCGACGTGATGGCGGAGGCCATCGACGAGCCCGAGGAGATGTCGGTGCACGCGCCGCGCATCATCACGGTCCGGATCCCGGTCGACAAGATCGGCGAGGTGATCGGGCCCAAGGGCAAGGTCATCAACACGATCCAGGACGAGACCGGCGCCGACATCTCGATCGAGGACGACGGCACGATCTACATCGGCGCCGCGGACGGCAAGTCGGCCGAGGCGGCTCGGGCGCAGATCAACGCGATCGCCAACCCGCAGCTGCCCGAGGTCGGCGAGCGCTACCTCGGCACGGTCGTGAAGATCACCTCGTTCGGTGCGTTCATCTCGCTGCTGCCCGGTCGCGACGGCCTGCTGCACGTGTCGAACATGCGTGCGCTGAACGACAACAAGCGGGTCAACGAGGTCGAGGACGTCGTCAAGGTGGGCGACAAGCTGCAGGTCGAGATCACCGAGATCGACTCGCGCGGCAAGCTCTCGCTCGTCCCGGTCCTGGAGGAGGCCGCCACCGAGGCGGGCTGACGCACGCCGGACCGCACGCCGGCGCCCCCGGGTGCCGGCGTGCGGCCCGTGTCCTGCGGCCGCGCCCGGCGGGGATTCCGGGCGCGGTGGACGGAGACCGACGAGAGGTGCCGTGACGGCGAACGTGTTGGCGAGCGAGCAGCCCCCCGGGTCGACCCGCACCCTGTTCCGCGCGAAGGACGGCATGGGCGCGGTGCGCAGGACCGTCCTGCCCGGCGGGCTCCGCGTCCTCACCGAGGCGGTGCCCAACGTGCGGTCGGTGTCGTTCGGCATCTGGGTGGGCGTCGGCTCGCGGGACGAGTCGCCCGCGTTGGCGGGCACCAGTCACTACCTCGAGCACCTGCTGTTCAAGGGCACGCAGCGGCGTACCGCGCTCGACATCGCGGCGGAGATCGACGCCGTCGGCGGCGAGATGAACGCGTTCACGACCAAGGAGTACACGTGCTTCTACGCGCGTGTCCTCGACGCCGACCTGCCGCTCGCGATCGACGTGGTGTGCGACATGATCACGTCGTCGTCGGTCGCCTCGGCGGACGTCGACAACGAGCGCGGCGTCGTGCTCGAGGAGATCGCGATGAACGACGACGACCCGGGTGACGTCGTCCAGGACACCTTCGCGGCCACTCTGTTCGGTGACACGCCGCTGGGCCGGCCGATCCTCGGCACCGTCGAGTCGATCAAGGCACTCACCCGCCGGCAGGTCTCCGGCTACTACCGGCGCAGGTACAAGGCGCCGCACATGGTGGTGGCCGCGGCCGGCAACCTCGACCACGCGAAGGTCGTCCGCCAGGTGCGTTCGGCGTTCGCCGGGGCCGACGCCCTCGGGTCTCCCGACGACGCGCCCGCTCCGCCGCGGACGGGTACGGCCGCGGCTCTCGCGGGCCCGGCGCGCAACGTGGCCGTCGTCCACCGCGGGACCGAGCAGGCCAACCTCGTCCTGGGCACACCGGGGCTGTCCCGCACGGACGACCGCAGGTTCGCGCTCGGCGTGCTCAACGCGGCGCTCGGCGGCGGGATGTCGTCGCGGCTGTTCCAGGAGGTGCGCGAGAAGCGCGGCCTGGCCTACAACGTCTTCTCCTACGCCTCGCAGTACGCCGGCGCAGGCCTGTTCGGGATCTACGCCGGGTGCCAGCCGGACAAGGTCGACGACGTGCTCGCGATCTGCAGGGACGAGCTGGTGGCCGTGGCGGACCACGGCATCGGCGCCGACGAGCTCGAGCGCGGCAAGGGCCAGCTGCGCGGCGGCGCCGTGCTCGGCATGGAGGACATGTCGTCGCGGATGAGCCGGCTGGGCAAGAGCGAGCTGGTCTACGGCGAGTTGCTGTCCGTCGACCAGATCCTGGCCCGCGTCGACGCCGTGACGCTCGACGACGTGCGGCAGGTCGCGCGCGACCTGCTCGAGGGCCGGCTCAACCTCGCGGTGGTGGGCCCGTTCGACGAGGACCGCGACTTCAGCGGCTCCCTCGCCCACTAGCGACCAGGTTCGAGGAGTGCGTGATGACCACTCGCGTGGGGGTGCTCGGCGCGGCCGGGCGGATGGGCAGTGAGGCCTGCCGAGCCGTGACGGCGGCCGGCGACATGGAACTGGTCGCCGCGCTCGACGCCGGCGACGAGCTCGACCGGCTGCGGGCCACGGAGGCGTCGGTCGTGGTCGACTTCACCACGCCGGACGCTGTGATGGCCAACCTGCACTGGTGCGTCGACCATGGCATCCACGCCGTCGTCGGCACCACCGGCTTCGACGACGAGCGGCTCGACACCGTGCGCGGCTGGCTCGCGGACGCGCCGGGCGTCGGCGTCCTCGTCGCGCCGAACTTCAGCGTCGGCGCCGTGCTGATGATGCGCTTCGCCGCGCAGGCCGCGCAGTTCTTCGACTCGGTCGAGATCGTCGAGCTGCACCACCCCGGAAAGGCGGACGCGCCGAGCGGCACCGCACGCCGCACGGCCGAGCTGGTCACTGCGGCCCGCGAGCGCGCGGGACTCGGCCCGTCCCCGGACGCCACCACCCAGGCGCTCGACGGCGCGCGCGGCGCGGACGTCGCCGGCGTGCACGTCCACGCGGTGCGGCTGGCGGCGCTCGTCGCGCACCAGGAGGTGCTGCTCGGCGGCCACGGCGAGACGCTCACGATCCGGCACGATTCGCTCGACCGCGCCTCGTTCATGCCCGGCGTGCTGCTGGGCGTCCGCCGCGTGCCGGAGACACCGGGCCTCACGGTGGGCCTGGAGGCGTTCCTGGACCTCGACGCATGACGAGAGCGCAGGACCTGACGGGTGCGCCGGAGGTAGGGGTCGCGCGTGCCGGCCGGGAAGAGCCGGCTGCGCTGTGCGCGGCTCCTGCCGTACGGGAACGAGGAGGCGGGCGCGCATGACACAGCTCATCCGCGGCGGGCTCGTCGCGTCCGGGCTGGACGAGGACCCCGCCCCGCGCGACGTCCTCGTCGACGGCGAGACGATCGCGGCCGTCGAGCCGCCCGGCACCATCCCGGACGGCACCGCCGAGCCGGTCGACGCCACCGGGCTGGTCGTGGCGCCCGGGTTCGTCGACGTGCACTCGCACGCCGACAACGCGCCGCTGCTCGAGTCGGACGACACGACGAAGATCCTGCAGGGCGTCACCACGGAGGTCGTCGGCAACTGCGGCTTCTCGCTGGCTCCCGTGGTCGCCGAGCACCGGGCCGACCTGGCGGCCCTGTGCGGGCGGATCTTCCCCGACATCGACTGGCGCTGGTCGTCGTTCGCCGGCCTGATGGAGACGCTCGACGCCGCCGGTTACGTCACCAACTACGTGCCCCTCGTCGGCCACGGCACGCTGCGCCTCGCGGTGGCCGGCATGGCCGACCGGCCCACCACACCGGACGAGCGCGCGCGGATGGGGGAACTGCTGCGCGAGGCGACCGACGCCGGCGCGTTCGGCGTCTCGTCCGGCCTGATCTACCCGCCCGCGGTGTTCAGCGACACCGAGGAGCTGGTCGCGCTCGCGCGGCACCTGCCCGAGGGCCGGCTGTACGCCACGCACATGCGCAACGAGGGCGCCGGCCTGCTCGCGAGCATCGAGGAGGCGCTCGCCATCGGCCGCGCGGCCGGGCGGCGGGTGCAGGTCTCCCACCTGAAGGCGGCGGGGGAGCCGAACTGGGGCGGGGTGCCCGCGGCACTCGAAAGGCTCGCCGCCGCGCGGGCCGACGGTGCCGTCGTGGCGCAGGACGCATACCCGTACACCGCGTCGTCGACCATGCTCACCACCCGGCTCCCCGCCTGGGCGCAGGACGGCGGTGACGCCGCCGTGCTCGAGCGGCTCGCCGACCCCGCCACCCTGCGCCGGCTGAGGGACGAGTGCGGCGCCGGCTGGGACCGCGTGCTCGTCGCGTCGACCGCGAGCCACCGGTTCGAGGGCAGCACGGTCGAGGAGACGGCGGAGCGGCTCGGCGTCGAGCCGTTCGACGCGTTCGTCGAGATCCTGCGGTCCGAGCGGCTGCGGGTCAGCGCCGTGCTGTTCACCATGCACGAGAACGACCTGCTGGCCGCGCTCGCCGACCCGCACACGATGATCGGCTCGGACGGCCTGCCGCCCGGCGTCGGCGGGCGCCCGCACCCGCGGCTGTTCGGCACCTTCCCGCGGGTGCTCGGCAGGTACGTCCGGGAGCAGCAGGTCTTCGGTCTCGGCACGGCGATCCACAAGATGACCGGCCTGCCGGCCGCGACGTTCGGCCTCACCGGCCGCGGTGTCGTCACACCGGGGAACGTCGCCGACCTGGTCGCGTTCGACGCCGCGGAGGTCACCGACGTGGGCGACTACCGCGACCCCGTGCACCCGCCGCGCGGTCTCGCCTGGGTGATGCAGGCGGGCACGACGGTCGTCCGCGACGGCCGGTGGCTCGGCGTCCGCCTCGGCCGCCGCCTGCTGCCGGGCTGAGCCGTCCGCGGCGGTCATTCCGGGACGACGGAGAGGACGCACCGGTCGCACCAGGCGGCACTGCTCAGGAAGGATCCCGAGTGGTACCGCCCGCGGCTGCCCGACGTGCCTCCCGACCTCCCGTACTTCTGGCCCGTCCAGGGACGGAGCTGACCGGCGACCACGTGCGTTCGGTCACGGTGAGCACTTACGGTGGACGGACGCAGTCGTTTGCACCACACTCGTACCGATCGTTCGGTCGGCAGGCGATACGTCGCGGGAGGTCCCGCCGGGAGGCGCCATGTTCCACCAGGTCCTCGATCCGCTCCACTCCGTCGCGGGCGACACGCTGCTCGCGCTCGTGCCCGTCGTGGTGTTGCTCGTGCTGCTGGCTGCGCTGCGGCTGTCGGCCTGGCAGGCCGTGATCATCGGCTCGATCGTGACCATCATCCTCGGCGTGGCGGTCTGGCGGGCGCCGTTCGGCGCCACCATGGCCGCCTACGGGCTGGGCGCCGCCACCGGTGTCTGGTCGGTCAACTGGATCGTGTTCTGGGGCGTGATCATCTACAACACGCTCGTGCACACCGGAGCGTTCGGCGAGTTCCGCGGCTGGCTGATCGCGCGTGCCACCGCGGACGTCCGGGTGCAGGCGCTGCTGCTCGCCTGGGCGTTCGGCGCCCTGCTGGAGGGGCTGGTCGGCTTCGGCTACCCGTGGGCGGTCGTCGCGCCGATCCTCATCGGCCTGGGCGTCGCCGACCTGGCGGCGATCCGGATCGCGGCCATCGCGAACAACGCACCGGTGTCGTTCGGCGCGCTCGGTGCGCCGATCATCGGCCTGGCGGCGGTGACGGGGCTGCCCCTGCTCGACCTGTCCTCGGCCATCGGCCGGATCGTCGCGATCCTCGCGCTCGCGCCGCCGTTCATCCTCATCTACCTGGTGAGCGGACGCCGGGGGCTGCGCGACGGCTGGCCGCTCGCGATCGTCGCGTCGCTGGGTTACATCCTCGGCCAGTTCCCGACCGCCGAGTTCGTCGGCCCGTACCTGCCGGACATCATCGGCGCGCTCGTCTCGTTCGCCGCGATCCTGGTCCTGCTGCGGTTCTGGCGGCCGCGGACGATCCTCGGCTTCGGCGGCCGGGAGCTCTCCCTCGACGAACAGGCCGCCGCGGACCGCCAGGCCATGGAGGGCCAGGGCCGGTCGGTCGCCCACGCACTCGTCCCGTTCGCGATCCTCATCGTCGTGGTCGTGCTATGGACGGGCCCGTGGTCGCCGCTGCCGAAGATCGTGCCGTTCGACCCGTCCGTGCCGATGGTCGCGTCGCTGTCGCACAAGGCCGCCGTCGTGGACTGGAAGTTCGCGCCGTTCATCGCCGGTACCGCGATCCTGGTCTCCTGGCTGATCATCCTCGCCGTGCTGCGGCCGAACGGGCCGCAGCTCCGGCAGGTCTTCCGCGACACCTTCAAGCAGATGTGGGGCGCGCTGCTCGTCGGGCCGTTCATCTTCGGCCTCGCCTACGTGTTCAACTACAGCGGCATGGCCAGCTCGATGGCGAACGGGTTCGCCAAGGTGGGCACGGTGTTCATCATCCTTGCGCCGGTGCTCGGCTGGATCGCGGTTGCGCTCTCCGGCAGCAACACGTCGTCCAACGCGGTGTTCGGCGCGTTCCAGTACGCCGTCGCCAAGTTGCTCGGCGCCCCGCCGCTGCTGTTCCCCTCGCTCAACTCGGTCGGCGCGGAGGTCGGCAAGCCGATCGCGCCGCAGACCGCGAGCGTCGGCGTCTCCACGACCAAGTTCGTCCGGAACGAGGGCGAGGTCATCAGGTACAACATGCCGTGGACGATCGTGATCCTGATCTACCTGATCGCCATCGGCTGCCTGTACTACTTCGTCCTCCCGGACGCCATGAAGCTCTGACCCGGCGACACCCCGACGCCGCGGTCCCTACCGCCCCTCACCGGTCAGGCCGGGAGTACGTGGTGCGAATCACGTCCCGATCATGCCGGAGCGGGAAGACATCACCCAGGGCTGTGAGTTTCAATGGATGTGCGATGCGGCGAGGAGCGCCGCGGAGCATTCCGAATGTTCAACGGGCCGGAAGGCCGGCCCAGTCATGTCTTCGAGGAGGAGATAGCTATGGCAACGGTGTGGGGGCTGCTGCTCGGTGAGGCAGCGGCCGCGGTCGTCCTGGCGGCGGTAGCGGCGAGGTGGGTCTCGGCCCATGTTCGGCCCCGTACCGAGCAGCCTGAGCACGAGAACGCTCGCTGACTCCTCAGCCCATATCGTGAGGGTGCCCCTCATGCCCGTGGAAGGCATGACGGGCACTTTCGCGTCCGGGAGGCGGGACTCTCAGCCGCGGTGCTCGAACGCCGCGACCGAGGCGGCCAGGGCGGCGGCGACCCGTTGCCTGCCCTTGGCGCTCGACATCGTCCTGGCGTCGCCCGCGTTGCGCATGTTGCCCGCCTCGAGCATGACCGCGGGCACCGGAGCCCGGTTGAGCGTCCCGAGGTCGCGGCGTATCTCGATGCCGTGCTTGCCGAGGTACGTCGAGCGCTGGAAGCCGTGTGCCACCATCGCGGCCGCGACGTCGTTCGCGAGCACCTCCGAACGCCGGTACGTCGCCGTCGTGTAGCCGGCGACCCTCCCTGGGCGCAGCACCGTGAAGCCGTGCGCGCTCGCGGCCGCACCGTCGCCGTGGACGGACAGCAGCAGGTCGGCGTGACGGCGGGCGGCCGTCTCGCCGCGCACGTCGACGCACGGGCCGACGCCCCTGTCGCCGTGCCGGGTGAGCACCACCGTGGCGCCGTCGTGGCGCAGCAGCGCGGCCAGCCGCTTGGCGACGTCCCAGGTGAACGCATGCTCCGGATAGCCCGCGTCGGTCTCGGTGCCCGTGGTGTTGCACGGCTTGTGCAGCCCGCCGGCGTTCACGGTCCTGCGGATCTCGCTGAGGTGGCTGCTGTTGCCGCCGTTGTGTCCGGGGTCGACCACAATGACCAGGCCGTGCAGCGGCTGGCCCGGCTGTCCGCTCTCCGACGGGCTGGGCGTGGGCGTGGAGGTGGGGGTTGCCGGGTCCGTGGACGCCGTCCGGCTCGGCGGCGCGCCGGACGGGTCGTCGCTCCGTCCGCCGGCCGACGGGTGCAAGGGCGTGCACGCGGCCAGCCCGGCCGCGACCAGCACGGTCGCGGCGGCCGTACGCGTGGGGCGAGAACGCATGCGGGTGAGGCTATCGTTCCGCTCCCGGCGGCAGAGGGTCTATGGTCACGGAGACGCGGACGTCGCCCACAGAGCGGAGGGGGCCATGGGGACCGAGCGACCCGGCCGGGACTGCGTACCCAACCTGCAGTCGTACGAGGAGGAGCGGGAACGGTTCGACCTTGCTCCCGGCGAACGGTTCAATCCGGTGCACGACATCATCGAGGCCTGGGCGGCCGACGACCCGGACGCGGTCGCGCTGCTGAGCCTCGACGCCGCGGGGCAGGAGACGGCACGGCACACCGTCGCCGACCTCGCCAGGGAGTCCCGGCGCGCCGCGCGTGCCCTGCTCGACCTCGGGGTGCGCAAGGGTGACGCGGTCTTCCTGATGCTACCGCGGGTGCCCGCCTGGTACGCGGCGCTGCTCGGCGCCGTCCGCATCGGCGCGCTGCCGATGCCCGGGCCGAACCTGTTGACCGCCAAGGACATCGCCTACCGCATCGGGCAGGCCGACGCCGTCGCCGCGATCGTCGACGGGCCCGGCGCCGGCAAGGTCGACGCCGTGGCCGACGGGCTGCCGACGCTGCGGCACCGCGTCTGCTGGTCGCCGTTCGGTCAGGCGCCGGAGGGCTGGCACGACTTCGACGCGCTGCTCGACGCGGCCGGCGACGGCGAGACGCCGGCGGACCCGACCGCGTCCTCCGACCCGATGCTCATCTACTTCACCTCGGGCACGGTCGCGCAGCCGAAGATGGTGCTGCACACGCAGGCCTCGCTCAGCCTCGGCCACGTCATCACCGCGCGGTACTGGCACGATCTCCGCGAGGGTGACCTGCACTGGACCATCTCCGACACCGGCTGGGCGAAGGCGGCATGGGGAAAGCTGTTCGGCCAGTGGTACCAGCGCGCCACGGTCGTGCAGATGGACATGGGCAAGCCGGACGCCGACACCATCTTCCGCGTCCTGCAGGACCAGGGCATCACCTCGTTCTGCGCGCCGCCGACGCTGTACCGCATGCTCGTGCTCGCCGACCTCGGCGGGTACGACCTGTCCGCGCTGCGGCACTGCACGAGCGCCGGCGAGCCGCTCAACCCCGAGGTCATCAAGGTGTGGGCCGAGGGCACCGGCGGGCTCACCATCTACGACGGGTACGGGCAGACCGAGACGACCAACATCGTCGCGAACTACCGCGCCGTGCCGGTGCGCCCCGGCTCGATGGGCAAGCCCGCGCCCGGTTACGTCGTCGACGTGCGCGACGACGACGGCGGCGAGGTGCCCGTCGGCGAGGTCGGCAACGTGTGCGTGCAGGCCGAGCCCAGGCCGCTCGGCCTGTTCCGCGAGTACTACCGCGACCCGGACGCGACCTCGGCCGTGTTCCGCAACGGCTGGTACTTCACTGGCGACAAGGCGCGCAAGGACGCCGACGGCTACTTCTGGTTCGAGGGCAGGGCGGACGACGTCATCACCTCGGCCGCGTACCGGATCGGGCCGTTCGAGGTCGAGTCGGCGCTCGTCGAGCACCCCGCCGTCGCGGAGGCGGCGGTCGTCGGCAAGGACGACCCGCAGCGGACGCAGATCGTGACGGCGTTCGTCATCCTGGTGCCCGGTACGCAGGGCTCGCCCGAGCTCGCCGTCGAGATCCAGGACTTCGTCAAGAAGCAGACGGCGCCGTACAAGTACCCGCGCGAGATCTACTTCGTCGAGGAGCTGCCGAAGACGGTGTCGGGCAAGATCCGGCGCACGGAGCTGCGCGACCGGCTGCGTCAGGACGCGGTCTGACGGGTCCGCTGAGCGAAGCCCACGAGCGCGCCGACGGCGAGCACGCCGGCCGACACGGCGAGGCCGAGCCCTACGCCGCCGCTCGTGTCGGACAGCAGCCCGGCGAGCACCGGTCCGATGCACTGGCCGGTGGCGAACGCCACCGTGAAGCCGGCGATCGCAGGCGTCCACTGGTGCGGTGGCATCGCGGCGCGCACGTACTCGGTGAACATCGTGACCACCATCAGGAACGAGCCGCCAAACAGCACGGCGGAGACGAACCCCGCGACCGGTGTCGTCGACACGAGCGGCAATGCGGCGCCGACCGCGAGCACGGCGAGGATCAGCGCGGCACGCCGCGGCGGGGCGAAGCCGCGCAGTGACCGTGCCCAGAGGAACGGGCCGGCCATGCCCGCGACGCCGAGCACCGACCAGAACGCCGCCACCCCGGTGACCGTCATGCCGCCGGTGCGCAGGTACGCCACGACGAACGTCATGTAGGCGATGTAGCCCGCGCCGAACAGGCCGTAGGAGACCAGCGCGGGGACGACCCGCCGGGCCGGCCACCTGTGGTCCCCGCCCTCGGGCGGGGGCGGCGGCTCGGGTGCCGCACGCCCGGCGCGCACCGTGACGGCGAGGACGAGGAACGACGCCGCGCCCATGACGAGCCACGCGACCCGCCAGCCGAGGTCGTGCGGCAGGCCGGCGAGGAGCGCCGGCACGCCCAGCCCGCTGGCGAGGATGCCGGCGCTCGCGCCGGCGAAGTACACGCCGGTCGCGACCGTGCCGTCGACCGGTGGGCGGCGGGCCCGGATCGCCTGGGCGAGCAGGCCGGCGCCGGTGACGAAGGTGACCGCTCCGGTCGCGCCGGTGACCGCCCGCAGGACCAGCAGCAGGAGCAGGTTCGACGTCGCCGCGCACGCCACCAGGGAGAGGCCGGTGGCGATGATGCTGGCCGCGAAACTCGTCCGCGTCCCGAACCTGCGCGCGATCCTGGCCGCGCCCATCGACCCGACCAGGTAGCCGAGCGCGTTCGCCGCGTTGACCGCGCCCGCGGCGGCGAACGACCAGTGCAGCTGCGCCTTCATCGTCGGCAGCAGCAGGGCATACGCGAACCGGCCCAGCCCGAGCGCGGCGAACGGGCCGAGCGAGAGCCCGGCGGCGAGCGCGAGCAGGCCGGCACCCGTGCGGCGACCGGTGCCCGGGCCGACGCGCGTCGCGCGGGTCACGCCGCCGCCCGGACGAGCGTGCGCGCCGCGGCCCGTGCCTGCGTGATCGCCTCGCGCGCCAGATCCGGGTCACCGTCGACGGCGACCCTGGCGTGCACGCCCTCGATGAGCAGCTGCAGCTGTACCGCGAGCGCGTGCGGCCGGCGCAGCCGGGCCGCCCGGGCGAGCGTCTCGAGGTAGTCGCGCAGCCAGGTCTTCTGTTCCCTCGCCGCCTCCCGTGCCGGGCTGTCGCGGTCGGGGATCTCCGCCGCGGCGTTGACGAACGCGCAGCCGCGTGCCCCGCCCTCGGCGTAGAACTCCTCCAACCAGTCGAAGACGGCGAGCACTCTGGCGCGCGGTGTCCGCGCGTGGGCGTCGACCCATGCCGGCAACTCCGCGCTGCGGCGCGCGTGCCGGTCGGCCAGCACCGCAGCGACCAGCTGCTCCTTGGTCCTGAAGTGGGCGTACAGCGTCGGCTTCGACACCCCGGACGCGGCGACGACCGCGTCGACGCCGGTGGCGGTGATGCCGCGGTCGTAGAACAGCGCCGTCGCCGTGGCCAGCAGGCGCTCGCGCGCCGACGGCTGCCGGGTCATGGTCACCGTCCCAAACTGACAGGTCTGTAAAGTCGAGTCAATGTGACCTGGCTCTCCGGGCTCCACGCCGTCGGCGGAACGTGGGCGCCGTCTGCCCAGGGCGTGGAGGTTCAGCCCGCGGCGCGACGAGGCGCCCCGCCTGCGGCCGGTCTCCTGGGCGTGCGCGTGACGGTCAGCGCACCGCCGTCGACAGCACGATGCCCGCGCAGAGCAGCAGGCCGTAGGCGAGCTCCAGCCGGCCCGTGTCGCGCAGCGCGAGGACCAGGCGCGGCCCGGTCTCCCGGCGCACGACCCGGCGCAGCGGGAGCCACGCCACCGGCAGCGCGAGCAGCGCGACCGCGGCCCACGGCCGCAGCACGGCGACCACGACCGTGCCGACGCACGCCGCCGCCAGCAGGGTCGCGTAGAGCACGCGCGTGCCGCGGTCGCCGAGCACGACGGCGAGGGTGCGCTTGCCGGCCGCCTCGTCGCTCGGGATGTCGCGCAGGTTGTTCACCACGAGCAGGTCGACGACGAGGAACGCCACGGGCAGGCTGCACCAGAACGCGAGCCAGCTCAGCTGCCGGGTCTGCACGTAGGCCGTGCCGACGACGGGCACGATCCCGAAGAAGACGAACACGCTCACCTCACCGAGCGCGCGGTACCCGTACGGCCGTGCGCCGCCGGTGTAGAACCACGCCGCCGCGATCGCGAGCACGCCGACCACCAGCAGCCACAGCGTGGTGAGCACCGCGAGGACCAGGCCGGTCACCGCGGCCACGGCGAAGCACGCGAACGCCGCCAGCAGCACGGTGCGCGGTCGTGCGGTGCCCGATCCGACCAGTCGCGCGGGCCCGACGCGGTGCTCGTCGGTGCCGCGGATGCCGTCGCTGTAGTCGTTCGCGTAGTTGCAGCCGACCTGCAGGGCGAGGGCCACGACGAGCGCGAGCACCGCCCGCCACCAGACGAAGCCGCCCTCCGCATAGGCGACCGCCGTGCCCACGAGCACCGGGGTCACCGAGGCGGGGAGCGTTCGGGGGCGGGCGCCGTCGAGCCAGGCGCGGGTTCTGCTCGTCACGGTGCGAGCCTACTGACACAGCTGGTCGCGCAGTGTGCGGTGGACCCAGTCCTCCCACCGCTTCGGGGACCAGTCGCGTTCCTCGACGAAGACGAGGTACAGGGCGGGGCTCAGCAGCCCGAACAACAGGTCGGCGGCCTGCTTCGCGGTCACGCCCTCGCGGGCACCGGGCTTGCTCATCATCGACCGGGCGGCCGCGGACTGGACCACGTAGCGCGGGTCCTCGTCGTACTGCCACAGGTCGGCGACCTCCAGGTCGGTCGCCGCCGCGGCCGCGATCACCTTCGCCATCGGCGCGTACCGGTCGAGGATCAGCCGGGTGCCGTGCACGTGCCTGCGCAGGTGTTCGCCGGCCGTGCCCGAGGCGAGCGCCTCCTTGAACCAGGGCCGGTCCATGGTCGCCACCGGCTCGTCGTCGCCCGCGATGGTGATGTCGGCCAGTTCCTTCAGCACGGTCCGCTTGTTGCCGAAGACGAAGTAGATGGTCTGCACGGCGACACCGGCGCGGTCGGCGACGTCCTGCAGGTTCGTCGCGCCGTACCCGCGCTCGACGAACAGCTCGCCGGCCGCGGCGAGGATCTTCCGCCGGGTCTCCCGCGACTTCTGCGTCCGTTTGCTCACTCGCTTGACGTCCACCATGTTCCAAGGTTATCTCTAGAGGGCAACTCTAGTGAGGAACTCTAGAAAGGAAGGATCATGGCAGTGATCCGTACCACCCGGCTCGAGGTGCCGCCGGAGAACGCCGAGGAGCTGCTCGCCCGGCGCGCCGCGCTGGTCGCCGCCGTGCGGGCGGCGCATCCGGGCCTGACCGGGACGCGGCTCGCCCGGGTCGACGAGCGGACGTTCGTGGACACCTGGACGTGGGACTCGGCGGCGAGCCTGCACCGCGCCCTCGACGCCGTGTTCGACATCCCGGAGGCGGGGCCCGCCTTCGCCCTCACCGAGGCCACGACGCTCGACGTCGAGCAGGCCGACGTCGTGGACGAACGGTAGGCGAGATGTCGAAGGCGACGATGACCGGCCGGGAACGGGCCGCACTGCTGCTCATCACGGCCGTCGAGCTGGTGGTGGCACTGGACACCACCGTGGTCAACATCGCGCTGCCCGCGATCGGGCACGACCTGCGGCTGGGGGAGGCGCAGCTGGGCTGGGTCGCGAACGCGTACCTGCTCGCGTTCGGCGGGTTCATGTTGCTCGGCGGGCGGCTCGTCGACCGGCTGGGCCCGCGACGCACGTTCCGCGCCGGGCTCGCGGCGTTCACGGTGGCCTCCGCCCTGGCCGGTCTCGCGCCCTCGGCCGGACTGCTGATCGCGGCCCGTGCCGTCCAGGGTGTCGCCGCGGCGGTGGTGATCCCGGCGCAGATCTCGCTGCTCGCCGTGACCTTCACCGAGCCCGACGTGCACCGGCGCGCGTTCGGCGTGTGGAGCGCCATGGGCGCGGCCGGCTCGGCGGCCGGGACCGCGGTCGGCGGGCTGCTCACGCAGGCGTTCGGCTGGCCGGCCATCTTCCTGGTCAACTTGCCGATCGGCGCGGCCGCCGTGCTGCTCGCCGGGCGGCTGGTGCCGTCCGACGGGCCGGCCGAACGGGGCGGGCGGCGGCTCGACCTCGCCGGCGCGCTCGTCGGCACCACGGCGCTGCTCGTCCTGGGCTACGCCGTGGGCGCGTTCACCGAACCGGCGATGCGGTTGCCGGCGGTGGCGCTCTCGGCAGGGGCGATCGGGTTGCTGGGCGCCTTCGTGGCGATCGAGGCGCGGGCGGCCGAACCACTGCTGCCGCTGCGGCTGTTCCGGGTCGGCGCGGTCAGCGGCTCGGCGGTGCTCAACGTGGTCGTCGGGGCGGCACATGTGCCGGCGTTCACACTGTTGTCGCTCTACCTGCAACACGCACGCGGCTACACGCCGGTGCAGGCGGGGCTGGCGTTCCTACCGGTGGCGTTGACCGCCGTCGTCGTCGGCCGCGTGCTCGTGCCCGCCGCGCACAAGCGACTCGGTGGCTACGGCATGCTCGCTGCCGGGCTGGCGCTGCAGGCACTGGCGTTCGCGTGGTTCGGCCGCCTGCCCGCGGCCGGCGGCTACCTCGCCGACGTGCTCCCCGGCCTGCTGTTGCTGGCCACCGGCATCCCCGCGACGGCGGTCGGCGGGACGGTGCCCGCCGTGGACGCGGTCGGGAAGTCCGACACCGGCGTGGTCGCCGGAGTCGTGAACACCACCCAGCGCGTCGGCGCAGGGCTCGGCGTCGCGGCCCTGCTCACCGTGGCGGCGACCGTCACCGGCCGAGCGGGCGGGCCGGCCGACGCGGCGTACGTCGCCGGCCTGCGCGCGAGCTTCCTCGTGTGCACGGCGCTCGCGCTGGTGGGCTGCGTCCTCACGGTGTTCCTGCTGTGGCGGCGGCGCAGGCGCGGCGCGGCTGCGGAAGACTGCGGGGAGCCGCGTGCCAGGCGTGAGGGAGTGCATGCATGAAGATGATCGGCCTGCTCGGCGGGATGAGCTGGGAGTCGTCCCTGGAGTACTACCGCACGGTCAACGAGCGGGTGCAGGACCTGCTCGGCGGCTTCCACTCGGCGCGCACCGTGCTCTACTCGGTGGACTTCGCGGACATCGAGGCCATGCAGGCCGACGGGCGATGGGACGACGCCGGCGTCGAGCTGGCCGGTGCCGCGACGGCGTTGCAGGCCGCCGGCGCCGACGTCGTCGTCATCTGCACCAACACGATGCACAAGGTGGCCGACCGCGTCGCCGCGGCCGTGGACGTCCCGCTGCTGCACCTGGCCGACACCACCGCGGCCGCGGTCCACGCCGCAGGGATCACCCGGGTCGGGCTGCTCGGCACCGATTTCACCATGAGCCAGCCGTTCTACCGGGACCGGCTCGCCGCGCACGGGCTCGACGTGCTGGTTCCCGGCCCGGACGACCGCGACCTGGTCCACCGGGTCATCTACGACGAGCTGGTGCTCGGTGTCGTGCGTGAGGAGTCGCGCGAGGCCTACCGGGACGTCATCCGGCGGCTCGTGCGGGACGGCGCCGAAGGCGTCGTCTACGGCTGCACCGAGATCGAGCTGCTCGTCGGGCCCGCGGACAGCCCCGTGCCGACCTTCCCGACCACCCGGCTGCACGCCGAGGCCGCCGTCGACTACGCGCTCGGCCGGCGCGGGCTGCCGGCCGCACCGGCAGCTACGTGAGCAACCGCACGAGTGCCGCGGTCGTGCACGCGGCGACCACGACGACGAGGAACGGGGCGCGGCAGATCACCGCCACCAGCGCCGCCGCCAGACCCGCGGCCCTCGCGTCGAGGGCGAAGCTGGTGCCGGTGGAGAAGGTCTGCAGCACGACGAGCGCCGCGAGCAGGGTCACCGGCATGAGCAGCGCGATGCGCCGCACGACCGGGTGGTTCAGCACGCGTTCCGGCACGAGCATGCCGAGCAGCTTCAACGCGTAGGTGCCGATCGACGCCGCGAGCACGGCCGGCCAGTTGCTCATGGCTCCCTCCTGTGGGTGAGCGCGCCGGCGACGATCGCGACGCCGGCCGCGAGCAGGATCGGGACTCCCGCGGGCACGAACGGAACCGCGGCGAGACAGACCGCCGCGCCCGCCAGCGCGACCGGTACGGCGCCGGACTCACGCAGCCGGGGCCAGAGCAGGGCGAGGAACGCGGCCGGCGCGGCGGCGTCCATGCCGAGCACCCGCGGGTCGGCGAGCGCGCCCGCGCCGAGCGCGCCGACCAGCGTGCCGAGGTTCCACAGCACGAAGAGGAGCAGGCCGGTACGCCAGAACGCGTACCGCTGCAGCGGCCGCGACCCCTGGCCGACCGTCATCGCGGTCGTCTCGTCGATCACGAACTGGCTGGCGAGGATGCGGCGCACGCCGCGCACGCGGAGCAGCGGCGCGAGCCGGATGCCGTAGAACGCGTTGCGCCCGCCGAGCAGCATCGCCACCGAGACGGCCGAGCCCGCCGCGCCGCCGCCCCCGATGACGCCCACGAACGCGTACTGCGAGCCGCCGCTGAACATCAGCAGCGACAGCACGCACGTCTGCGCGACGGACAGCCCGCCCGCCACGCCCACCGCGCCGAACGACAGCGCGTACGCACCCGTGGTCAGGGCGATGGCGGCGGCGTTGCGCAGCACGGCGCGCCGGGCGGCAGCCGTGTCGTCGTCCACCGCTGCGGTCATGCCAGGCGGGTGACCATGCGCACCTGGGTGAGCGACAGGCCGTCGCCGAGCTCGCCGAGATCCAGACCGCGGCGGGAGCCGTCCAGCATCCAGCCGCTCGACTCGAGGAACCGGTGCAGTGCCCGGTCGTCGGCGAACGTCCACGTGGTGAGGGTCTGGTACGCGTCCTCGCGCAGCAGGTCGACGGTGGCGTTGACCAGCCGGCTGCCGTGGCCCTCGCCGCGGTGGTCCGGATCGACGGCGAGGGTCAGCAGCTCCGCGTCGGTGCGCGGCCAGCAGTCGGCGTCGGTGGACGGTGCCGACGCGGCCACGCCCCTGACGGTGCGGCCGGCCTGCGCCACGAGCACCTTGTGATGGCTGGACGGCGGCCGCTCGGTGGACGCCCGCCACTGCTCGGCGTAGCGCGCCCTGGCCTGCTCGCCGGCCACCGCCTCGAGTGCCTCGGGCGGGAGGATCGCGGCGAACGCCGTGCGCCAGCTGCGCACCTGGACGTCCGCGATCGCCTCGGCGTCCGCGGCCACGGCGGGCCGGACGCTGGTGTCGGTCTGCTGCACGCCTCCGACGTTACCCACCCGCACCGACACGTCCGTCCGGCCGGGAGGAGTGTCCGCGCCAGGAAGTAGGCTCGGGTCACCGCTCCTTCCCCTTCGGCGGAATACGGCTGCCGTACCTCGACCAAGGAGAAGCCATGGACGTCGCGCCCCTGTCCGCCCGCGTGATCGCCTACACCAAGTTCGACCCGCCCGAGGACGTGCCGTGGGAGACCGACACCGACGGCGGCGAGGCGCTGTGCGAGTTCGCCGGCCGCGCCTGCTACCAGTCGTGGAAGAAGCCCAACCCGGCGACCGCGACGAACGCCGGCTACCTGCACCACATCCTGGAGATGAACCACCTGTCCGTGCTCGAGCACGGCACCGTGACGTTCTACCTCACCGGAGTGTCCCGTTCACTCACGCACGAGCTCATCCGGCACCGGCACTTCTCCTACTCCCAGCTGTCCCAGCGCTACGTGCCCGAGCGCAACGCGGCCATGGTCGAGCCCGAGGTGATCGCGAACGACCCCGAGCTGCACGAGCTGTTCACCCGGGCGGGGGAGCAGGCACTCGAGGCGTACACCGCCCTGCTCGAGGCGCTGTCGAAGAAGTTCGCCGACGTCGAGAGCCCCACCCTGCGGCGCAAGCAGGCCAGGCAGGCCGCCCGCGCCGTGCTGCCGAACGCCACCGAGACCAGGATCGTCGTCACGGGCAACTACCGCGCCTGGCGGCATTTCGTGGCCATGCGTGCCAGCGAGGGCGCCGACGTCGAGATCCGCGAGCTCGCCATCGCCTGCCTGCGCGAGCTCAAACGGGTCGCCCCGAACGTGTTCGCCGACTTCGAGATCATCCAGCTGCCGGACGGGGCCGAGATCGCCGAGAGCCCCTTCGTGCATGAGGGGTGACGATGCGTCCCACCGGACACGCAACGTCGTACGCATTCCGGTAACAATGAGTGTGTAACGCGAGCGGTCCTCGGACCGATATTCGCGTAGAGCCCCGACGCTGCCTGAACCCCCGAGCGGGCAGCGCCGGGGTGTTCAATTGTCTTTGACAATTTTCCCTGGTTTTTGCGTTTATCTGGGGGCCGAGCCCCCAGACCCCCACGCTCCGGCGCACGCTTCGCTTTGCTCGCTTCTCGACCCTCCCATGACTCGAGACTCCACGGCTCCGGCCCCGGCTTCGCTTCGCTCGCCTCCGTTCCACGCAGCTGTTCCAGACCAGCCCCGGCCCCGGCTTCGCTTTGCTCGCCTGCGTGGCCACGCAGCTGTTCCGGATCAGCCCCGGCCCCGGCTTCGCTTCGCTCGCCTCCGCACACGGGCGGCTTCGCTTCGCTTGCTTCGTGTTGCGCAGGTGTTCCGCGGCGGGCCGGTCGGCTTGGCTCCTTGCAGTTCCGGGGCGGGTGTAACGGAGGTGTGTCGTGGGCCGATGTCCCGGGTGAGCCCCGGTGCTGCTTGAACCCCCGAGCGAGCAGCACCGGGGTTTCATCGTGCTCACCAGCCCCGCTGGTGTTACCAGCTGAAGAAAGTTGGTAGCTCGCTGTAACACCGGCCCGTCGCGATCCGATGTACCCGACAGAACCCCGGCGCCGGTTGAACCCCCGAGCAAGCGGCGCCGGGGTTAACCAATTTCCGGTTCCGGTCGACCGCGGCTCCGCCCCGATAAGGCGCCGGGACCTTCATCGTCACGACACCCGGCGAACCGGCTGTAACGTCCGGGCCCGGCGGCCGATGTCTCCCATAGAGCCCCGGCACTGTCCGAACCCCCGAGCGGGCAGTGCCGGGGTGCATGCGTCCGCCCGGCGCCCCCGCGCTACCGATCGCGAACGCCGCCGCACCGGCGGTGACGGGGCGGCAGGGCTCTCAGCGGCACCGGGTAGCGTTTCGTCCATGGCAGTTGCACATGCTCCAGGCGTTCCCTTCGGTCACATGCTCACCGCCATGGTGACCCCGTTCACCTCCGCCGGAGACCTCGACGTCGACGGCGCACAACGGCTCGCGACGCACCTCGTCGACGCGGGCAACGACGGACTGATCATCTCCGGCACCACCGGGGAGTCGCCGACCACGTCGGACGAGGAGAAGGAGACCCTGCTCAAGGCCGTCCTCGAGGCGGTCGGCGACCGCGCCACGGTCGTGGCAGGCGCCGGCACCAACGACACCGAGCACACGCTGCGCCTGGTCCGCACCGCCGAACGCGCCGGCGCGCACGGGCTGCTCATCGTCACCCCGTACTACAACAAGCCGCCCCAGGCGAGCCTGCTCGCCCACTTCCGCGCCGCCGCGGACGCCACCGGCCTGCCCATCATGCTCTACGACATCCCAGGCCGCACCGGCACGCCGATCGCCACGGAGACGCTGCTGCGGCTCGCCGAGCACGACCGCATCGTCGCGGTGAAGGACGCGAAGGCCGACCTGTTCGCCGGCTCCCGGGTCATCGCCGAGTCCGGCCTCGCCTACTACTCGGGTGACGACACGCTCAACCTCGCCTGGCTGTCCGTCGGCGCCGTCGGCTTCGCCAGCGTCGTCGGCCACGTCATTGCGCCGGACCTCGCCGCGATGATCCAGGCCTACCACAGCGGCGAGGTCACCAAGGCACTCGAGATCCACCAGCGGACGCTGCCGGTGGTCCGTGGGATCATGACGCACACACAGGGGTGCATCGCCAGCAAGGCGGTGCTGCGGCTGCTCGGCCTCCCCGGCGGCCCGGTGCGCCTGCCCTACACCGACGCCGACGCCGAGACGGTGGCGACGATCCGGGCGGACCTCGAGCGCGCGGGCATCCGGCTACCCTGACCGCGGGCCCCGCGACACGAACGAAGGAACGGAAGTAACGCGTGACCGAGCGTCAGCGACGGAACAACGGACACTGTGCGTCACGCGGTCAGCGGGCCACGGCACCGTTCGTGCGTGACCCCGAGGCCGCGGAGGTGAGCGCGTGACCCATCCGCATCCGGAACTCGGCGCACCGGCAGCGCTGACCCAAGGCGGGCTCCGCCTCGTAGCCCTCGGCGGCGTCGGCGAGATCGGCCGGAACATGACCGTCTACGAGTTCGGCCGCCGGCTGCTCGTCGTCGACTGCGGCGTGCTCTTCCCCGAGTCCGACCAGCCTGGCGTCGACCTGATCCTGCCGGACTTCGAGCCGATCAGGGACCGGCTCGACGACATCGAGGCGCTCGTGCTCACCCACGGGCACGAGGACCACATCGGTGCCGTCCCCTACCTGCTGCGGGAGAAGCCCGACATCCCCGTCGTCGGCAGCCAGCTCACCCTCGCCCTCGTCGAGAGCAAGCTCGCCGAGCACCGGATCAAGCCGTACACGCTGCAGGTGCGCGAGGGGCAGCGTGAGCGGTTCGGGCCGTTCGAGTGCGAGTTCCTCGCCGTCAACCACTCGATCCCCGACGCCCTCGCGGTGGCGATCACCACGCCCGCCGGCGTCGTGCTGCACACCGGCGACTTCAAGATGGACCAGCTGCCGCTGGACGGCCGGCTCACCGACCTGCCCGGCTTCGCGCGGCTCGGCGCCTCCGGCGTCGACCTGCTGCTCTCCGACTCCACGAACGCCGAGACGCCCGGGTTCGTCACCAGTGAACGCGACATCGCGCCGGTCCTGAACCAGGTCTTCGGCGCCGCCAAGCGCCGGGTCATCGTGGCCTGTTTCGCGAGCCACGTGCACCGTGTGCAGCAGGTGCTCGAGGTCGCCCACGAGTACGGCAGGAAGGTCGCGTTCGTCGGCCGGTCCATGGTGCGCAACATGGGCGTGGCCCGCGACCTCGGCTATCTGCACGTCCCCGGCGGCGTGCTCTGCGACCCCGGGTACGACTTCGACAGCGTCCCGCCGGAGGAGCTCGTACTCGTGTGCACCGGCTCGCAGGGCGAGCCGATGTCCGCGCTGTCGCGGATGGCCAACCGCGACCACCCGGTCCGGGTCGAGGAGGGCGACACCGTCGTCCTGGCCAGCTCGCTGATCCCCGGCAACGAGAACGCCGTCTTCCGCGTGGTGAACGGGCTCACCCGCTGGGGCGCGCGGGTGGTGCACAAGGGCAACGCGCTCGTGCACGTCTCCGGGCACGCGCCCGCCGGCGAGCTGCTCTACGTGCTCAACGTCGTCCGCCCGCGCAACTTCGTGCCGGTGCACGGCGAGTGGCGGCACCTGCGTGCGCACGCGCAGCTGGCCGAGTCGGCGGGCATCGACCCGCGCGGCATCGTCATCGCCGAGAACGGCGTCGTGGTCGACCTCGTCGAGGGCCGTGCGAACGTCGCGGGCGTCGTGCCGGTCGGTTACGTCTACGTCGACGGCGCGTCCGTGGGCGACGTCACCGAGTCCTCGCTCAAGGACCGCCGCATCCTCGGCGAGGAGGGGTTCGTGTCCGTGGTCGTCGCGGTCGAGGCGGCGAGCGGCAAGCTCGTCGGCGGCCCGACCATCCAGGCCCGCGGCTCCGGCATCGACGACGCCGCGTTCGCCGACGTCGTGCCGCGGATCGAGGAGGCGCTGCGGTCCGCGGCCGCCGACGGCGTGTCCGACGTGCACCAGCTCACGCAGCTCGTCCGGCGGACGGTGGGGCGCTGGGTCAACGAGTCGTACCGCCGCCGTCCGATGATCGTGCCCGTGGTCGTCGAGGTCTGATCCTGGGCGTCGCCCGGCCGTCGCGGTGCGGACGGGCTGTCAGCCCGTCCGCTGCCAGAGCATGATCCAGTTGCGCTCCCACGTCCGGCCGTCGTCGATCGAGAAGTCCTGGGCCCAGGTGGCGGACTCCGGCGTGATGTCCGTCCAGAGGTACTTCGCCGTGATCGCGCAGCCGTGGTAGTCGTCCGGTCCCTCCGCGGTGAACTCGGCGCCCTCCCACCGCCCGACGACGTGCGCCTGCAGCTCACCGGTCCTGCTGTTGACCCAGTGGATGGTCCAGCGCCCGGTCGCCGGGTCGTGGAGGCGGATGGAGCACCCGGCGAACCCGTCCCCGGGGAACCACATCTCGTCGATGCTGACGGCGCCGTTGTGCAGCGTCCACGACGTCGCGGTCGCCGTGGTCTCGTACCACTCGGTCTCGCCCGAGAGCGGTCGGCGCAGCCGGAGGTTGCGTACCGTCCAGTCGCCCACCAGGAAGTCGAAGCCGGTGACCCGCGGCAGGCCGGTGGCGAGGCTGCTCATGGACGTGTCCTCTCGGTCGTGGCCGGCGCGGCCGCCGCCCGGCGGGCGAGGGCCGGGTGCGCCGACCGGGGTGTCGGGCGCAGGTCGAGGTGCTGGTGCGCGGTGAGCGCCGCGGTGAGCCGCGGCGCGACCAGCCGGCGCCAGTCGTCGCGGGCCAGCAGGCCGGCCCAGGCGCCCCGGTAGTGCGTCTCGTCGGCGAACGTCGCCGTCCAGACGAACGCGTTGGCGCCGTCGCGTACGGGCAGGGAAGGCACGGTGTTGCGTGCCGGCTCCGTGCGCCACGCGCCTACCGGCACGCCGAGCGCGTCCTCGAGCAGCGGCTGGACGTCGACGGTGAGCCATCTGGTGAGCTCCTCGTCGGCGAGGTGCTCGTAGACCGACACCACGACCCACTCGCGCTCGTCGGCGGGCGGCGGCGCGGGATCCGCGACCGGGCGCGCCGGCGCCGTCGGGCGCAGCAGCAGCACGTCGTCGGTGTCGAGCATGGTCGCGTTCGCCGCACTGCCGTGTTCCCTCCAGACCGGCCCCGAGTAGAACCCGGTCAGGGCGCGGTGCCGGGCGGGGAGGTCGGCGAAGCCGCGGAACCAGACGAACCGGTCCGGATCGCGCCGGTCGCAGAACACGCCGCCGACGCGCATCCCCACCGCCTGCTGAGGCTCGATCAGCTCGCGCTCGAACAGCTCGACGAGCGTCTCGCGGCAGCCCGGCCGCAGCGTGTACTGCCGCAGTTCGACCACCGACGCCTCGGCCATCGACGGGCACGGGTCTCGGGTCATCGCCGTCCTCTCCCTCGGGTCCGCTCCGGCTCAGCATCCGGACGCCCGCGCCTCGCGGCTAGCCGGATCCGGACATCGCCCGCGAGGTGTCCGGATCCGTCTGGCGGCGAGCCGCGGCAGTCGCTATACGTGTGGCATGCACCGGTTCACGGCGGTCGTCACGACCGGCATCTACTGCCGGCCCGGCTGCCCGTCGCAGCCGCGCGAGGACAACGTGATGTCGTTCGCGTACGCCGCCGCCGCCGAGGCCGCCGGCTACCGCGCCTGCCTGCGCTGCCGCCCGTACCGGTCGCCACAGGGGGCCACCGCCGGGTCGGAGCTGGTGTGCCGCGGCGTCCGCCTCATCCTGAGCGGTGCACTGGACGGCACGACCGAGTCCGGCCTCGCCCGCCGGCTGGGCGTCTCCGAGCGGCACCTGCGCCGGCTGTTCCGCCAGGAGATCGGCGTGACGCCGGACGGACTGGCACGGTCCAGCCGTGCCCACTTCGCCCGGCGGCTGCTCGACGACACCGACCTGACCGTGACCGAGATCGCGTACGCCGCCGGTTTCGGCAGCATCCGCCAGCTGAACCGCGCGTTCCGCGGCATCTTCCACGCCACGCCCAGTGAGCTGCGCGCGAAGCGGCGGCGGGCCGACCGGTTGGTGGCCGACGGCGGCCTGCCGCTGCGGCTGAGCTACACCGGGCCGCTCGACTGGGCCGGTCTCCTCGCCGGCCTGGCCGCCCGCGCCGTGCCCGGTGTCGAGCACGTCGACGCCGACACGTACCGCAGGGTCGTGGTCGTCGACGGCGACCCCGGTGTGCTCGAGCTCCGCCCCGGCGGACCGGACTGGCTGCTGCTCACCGCGCACCTGCCCCACTGGGTGGCGCTGCTGCACGTGGTGGGCCGGGCCAGGCAGATCGCGCGCCTGGACGCCGAGCCGGGAGAACGCCGCACGCCGGGTACGTGGGAGCCGTTCGAGGCCGGGGTGCGCGCCCTGCTCGGCGGCGGCTCCGACCCGGCGTCGGCGTGTGCGCTCGCGGGCCGGCTCACGACCCGCTACGGGACGCCCGTGCCCGGCCTGTCCGCGCTCGGGCTCACCCACGCGTTCCCCGAGCCGGAGGTCCTGGCCCGGGTGGAGCCGGCCGGGCTGGGGCTCACCCCGCGGCAGGCGTCCGGCGTGACCGCCTTCGCGCGCAGGGTGGCGGCCGGCGAGATCCCGTTGGCGTATCCGGCCGACCGGGCCGAGTGGGTGCTCGCCGACGGTCCGGTGCGGGCCGCGGCCGGCTGAGCCGGCGGTCCGCGGCGATCAGGCGACGTGGCGCGGCGTGTGGGCGCTGTGCCGGCCGTGGTAGGCGCGGCGGGCGTCGTGGCGGACGCCGTCCATCCGGTCCAGCCGGGACACCTGCGCCTCCCGCACCGTGCGCGGCGACCTCGCCGCGCGAGCCGCGATCGCGAGGAACAACGCCGTGCACAAGGCGAAGACGACGATCCCGAACATCAGGACGACCATCGTTGACCCCCCTCGTCTCGAACGTCCCCGTCCCTGTCGAACTGCCCGGAAGGAATAGTGCCGGGCAGATTACCCTATGTAGTCTGCCGGGTACTAATCGTGTTCGCATTCAGGCGCGCCGGTGACCTCAACCGACGTCGAACTCGCGCAGGCCCTCGGGCTCCTCGGGCAGGGTCGTCAGCTCCCGCACCCGGGCGCGGCTCGGCCCCCGCCGGCACCACTCGACCATCCGGTCGACCGACTCTCGCGGGCCCTCGAAGACCGCCTCGACGGTGCCGTCCGGCCGGTTGCGCACCCAGCCCGCGACGCCGCCGCGACGGGCCTCCCGCCGGCACGTGTCCCGGAAGAAGACACCCTGCACCAGCCCGGAGACCACGACCCGCGTGCGCACGACCGGCTCGTCCTGCTGTGCCATCCGGTCATTGTCGCTGCCGCCGCCACGTCGGCGTGACGCCGGCCGCGGCGTACCGGCAGACTGGCACCATGCGTACCGTCGAGGTGGAGTCGCTGGGCACGGTCGGCAAGATCGGGCTCGGCACCTGGCAGTTCGGGTCCAGGGAGTGGGGTTACGGCGAGCAGTACGCCGGGGGGGAGGCACAGGCCATCGTCCGCCGGGCGCTGGACCTCGGCGTGACGCTGTTCGACACGGCCGAGATCTACGGCTTCGGCCGCAGTGAGCGGATCCTCGGCAAGGCCCTGGGCGCCGAACGCGGCACGGTGACCGTCGCGACCAAGGTGACGCCTGTCGCGCCCCTGCCCGCCCTGGTGCGGCGGGCCGCACGGGCGAGCGCGAAGCGGCTCGGCCTCGACCGCATCCCGCTCTACCAGGTGCACTGGCCCAATCCGGTCGTGCCCGACGCCATCGTGATGCAGGGCCCGAAGCAGCTGCTGGCGGACGGGCTGGTCGGCGCGGTCGGCGTCTCCAGCTACTCGCTGCGGCGCTGGATCGCGGCCGAGGAGGCGCTCGGGTCGCCGGTCGTGTCCAACCAGGTGCATTTCTCCCTCGCGCACCTGCGGCCGCTGTGGGAGCTCGTCCCGTGGGCCACCGACAACCGCCGGCTCGTGCTCGCGTACAGCCCGATCGAACAGGGGCTGCTCGCCGGCACGTACGACGAGAACCACCGGCCGCGCGACCTGCGCGCGGCGAACCCGCTGTTCCTGCCGGAGAACCTGCGTCTCGCCGAACCGCTGCTGCGGACGCTGCGCGAGGTGGGCAGCGCCCACGGCGCCAAGCCCGCGCAGGTCGCGCTCGCCTGGCTGCTGCACCACGAGCCCGTGGTCGCGATCCCCGGCGCCCACTCGGTGGAGCAGCTGGAGTCGAACGTCGCCGCGGCCGAGATCGACCTGGCCGACGACGAGTACGAGGCGGTCACCGAGGCGGCGCGCGCGTTCCGCCCCGAGGGCGGGGCGGCGGCGTACGGCAAGATCGTGCGCGGCCGCATCGGTCTGTGAGCCGGAACGGGCGGAGGAGCGGTGCTGTGTCAAGCCGGCCGCCGGTGAGGGGCGCCCTCACCGGTTCGGCCACGAGGAGCGAGGCGGACGCATGAGCAGACTCGCCGTGCTGGGCGGCGGCGGCTTCCGCGTGCCGCTGGTGTACCGCGCGCTGTGCGACCAGGACATCGTCGACGAGGTCGCGCTCTACGACGTGGACGCCGACCGGCTGGCGGTTGTCGGCGCCGTGCTGGAGCAGATCGCCGCCGGACACGCCCGGGCCCCGAAGGTCGTGCCCTGCACCGACCTCGACGACGCCCTCACCGGCGCCGCGTTCGTCTTCGCGGCCATCCGGGTGGGCGGGTTGCGCGGCCGGACCGCGGACGAACGGGTCGCGCTGCGGCACGGCGTCCTCGGCCAGGAGACCACCGGTCCCGGCGGCGTCTGCTACGGCCTGCGCACCGTGCCGGTGATGACCGGGATCGCGCGACGGATCGACCAGGTCTGCCCGGACGCCTGGGTGGTCAACTTCACCAATCCCGCGGGCATGGTCACCGAGGCGATGTCCGCCGTCCTGGGCGACCGCGTCATCGGGATCTGCGACTCGCCGATCGCGCTCGGGCGGCGCGCCGCACGCGCGCTCGGCGTCGACCCGGCGGCCGCGTCGCTGCGCTACTTCGGCCTCAACCACCTGGGCTGGCTCGCCGGGCTGGTCGCCGGCGGCCGCGAGCTGCTGCCCGGGCTGCTCGCCGACGACACCCTGCTCGCGTCGTTCGAGGAGGGCCGGCTGTTCGGCCCACGCTGGATCCGGGCGCTCGGCATGGTGCCGAACGAGTACCTGTTCTACTACTACGCCAACCGCGAGGCCGTCCGCGCCGTGCTGGACGCGCCGCAGACACGCGGGGAACTGCTGCGGGCCCAGCAGGAGCGGTTCTACGCCGCCGCGCTCGCGGAGCCTGCGCGCGCACTGGAGCTGTGGGAGCGGACCCGCAGGGAACGCGAGGAGACCTACCTCGCCGAGAGCCGCGACGCGGGGGACGAGCGGGACGCGGACGACCTGGAGTCGGGCGGATACGAGGGTGTCGCGGTGGCGCTCATGTCCGCGCTCGCGACGGGGACGCCGACCGAGCTCGTGCTGGACGTGCGCAACCGCGGCGCGCTCGCGATGCTGCCGGCCGACGCCGTCGTCGAGGTGCCGTGTCTCGTGGACGCCGCCGGTGCGCGGCCGCTGGCCGTCGGTGAGGTGCCCGGCCACGCGGCCGGCCTGATGTGCCAGGTGAAGTCGGTCGAGCGCGACGCGATCCGCGCCGCCGTCACCGGCGACCGGTCGCTCGCGCTCCGTGCGCTGGGTACGCACCCGCTGGTCGGCTCGGTACGCGACGCCGAGCGCATACTGGACGAGTACGTGGACGTGCACCCGGAGTTGACCCGGGTTTTCCGACCAGCCTCGTAGGAGAGAGGCTCGACGCATGAGGCAACCGCCCGTCGCCGTCACGCCGCGCCACGCGGCCGAGGAGGACTGCCCGCCGGACGCCGATCCGTACGAGGCGCCGCTCGAGGACCCGTGCGAGGAACGGCAGGAGCTCGGCGAGCGCGCCGTCGGCACGCACGGCGAACCGTACGACGTGTTCCTCGTCGGCACCGTGTTCCTAGACATGATCTTCACCGGGATGCCCGGCCCGCCGCAGCCCGGCACCGAGCTGTGGACCTCGGGTCTCGGCTCCGCGCCCGGCGGCATCGCCAACCTGGCCGTGGCGATGAGCCGGCTCGGGCTCAAGGTCGGCCTGGCCGCGGCGTTCGGCGACGACATGTTCGGTGCGTACCTGTGGCGCACGCTGTCCGAGCAGGAACAGGTCTGCCTCTGCGCGTCGCACCGGGTCAAGGGCTGGCCGACGCCGGTGACGGTGTCGATGGCGTACGCGTCCGACCGCAGCATGGTCACCTACGGCGAGCGGCTGCCGTTCGCGGAGCAGCGTCTCGTCGACCACGCGCCGGCCTGCCGTGCCTGCGTGATCAGCCTCGACGACGAGCCGCCCGAGTGGGTGGCCACCGCGCGGCGCAAGGGGGCGCTGGTGTTCGGCGAGGTCGGCTGGGACCCGAGCGAGCAGTGGTCCGGCGAACTGTTCGATCGGCTCCGCGGCGTCGACGTGTTCCTGCCGAACGCCGTCGAGGCGATGGCGTACACCCGCACGACGACGCCGGAGGCGGCGCGGGAGGAACTCGGCAGGCACGTGCCCGTGGTCGTCGTCAAGGCGGGTGCGGACGGTGCGTACGCGATGGACCGCGCGACGGGCGAACGCGTGCACGAGCCGGCGCTGCGCGTCGATGCGATCGACCCCACCGGGGCCGGCGACGTGTTCGCGGCGGCGTTCGTCCTCGCCACCCTGTCCGGGTGGACGCTGGCGCAGCGGGTCCGGTTCGCGAACCTGTGCGCGGCGCTGTCCGTGCGGCAGTTCAGCGGCTCGCTCGGCGCGCCCTGCTGGCACGAGATCGGCGAGTGGTTCTTCGGCGCCGAGCTCCCGCCCGAGTACGCGTTCCTGGCCAGGTACCTGCCGGAGGCACACGGCGCCGACCGCGCCCGCGCCCATCCCACCGTCCGGTACGCCGACACGCTCTGACTCCATCCCCGTCGCGTGCGGTGAACGGTAGGGGGCGTCCGGCGTACCGCTGCTTACCGCCGGGTCCGTCAGGTGCCTAGAGTTGGCGGGTGACACGCGCTCCGGCCTCCACACCCGACACCGGGACCGAGCCGTTGCGCCGGGGCCGGGTGCTCGCCGGCCTGATGCTCACCACGGGCCTCGCGGCCATCGACTCGACCGTCGTGGCCACGGCAGTGCCGCTGATCGTGCACGACCTCGGCCACTTCTCGCTGTTCCCCTGGGTGTTCAGCGCCTACGTGCTGGCCATGGCGGTCACGACGCCGGTGTACGGCAAGCTCGCCGACGTCTACGGCCGCCGGCCGATGCTGCTCACCGGGACGACGCTGTTCCTGCTCGGCTCGGTGTTCGCCGGCGCGGCCTGGTCGATGCCCGCGCTGATCCTGGCGCGGTGCGTGCAGGGGCTGGGTGCCGGCGCGTTGCAGAGCATCAGCCAGACGGTCATCGCCGACATCTACAGCATCGAGGAGCGCGGCCGGATCTCCGGCTGGATGTCGAGCGTCTGGGGCCTGTCGGCGATCATCGGGCCGGCACTCGGCGGGCTGCTCTCGCAGTACGCGAGCTGGCGCTGGATCTTCTTCATCAACCTCCCCATCGGCCTGGCCGCGCTCACCATGGTGATGCGCTACCTGCGGGAGAAGGTCAAGCGCACCAGGCACCGGATCGACGTCGAGGGCGGCGTCCTGCTCGTGCTGTGGACCGGGCTGCTGATGCTCGGCCTGCTCTCCGGTGGCAGCAGGTGGGCGTGGTCGTCCTGGCCGAGCCTGCTGGTGTTCTGCGGCGCCGTGGTCGCGCTGGCCGTGTTCGTCCTGCGCGAGCGCGGTGCGGCCGAGCCGATGCTGCCGCCGTGGGTCTTCCGGCACCGCGTCATCGCGGGCCCCAACCTGACCAGCCTCTGCGTCGGCATCACCGTCAGCGGGCTCACCATCTTCCTGCCCACGTTCGCGCAGACGGTCCTGGGCGCGACGCCCGTCGTCGCCGGCTTCGTGCTCGCGGTGATGTCCATCGGCTGGCCGTTCGCGGCGTCCCAGGCGAACCGGCTGTACATGCGGATCGGCTTCCGCGACACCGCGCTCGTCGGCGTCGCGTTCCTGCTCGCCGCCGCCGCGGTGTTCTGGACGCTCGGTCCGGACGCCGGCATCGTGCACGTGGCCGTCGCGAGCCTGCTCACGGGCGTCGGTCTCGGCCTGCTGTCCAACTCGATGATGATCGGCGTGCAGTCGATCGTCGGCTGGGAGCGGCGCGGCGTGCTCACCGGTTCGATGATGTTCACCCGGACGATCGGCACGGCGCTTGGCGCCGCGGTGTTCGGCGGCATCGCGAACGCCAGCCTCGGCCAGTGGCTGGCGAACGCGCCGAAACTGTTACGGGGCAAGCTCCCCGCGACCATCGACAACGCGACCAGGCTGGTCACCGGGGGACACGGGAACGCCGCGGTGACGGCGTTCGTCCGCGACGGTGTCTACGTCGCCGTGCACCGGGTGCTACTCGGCGTGGGCGTGGTGGCCCTCGTCGCGCTCGTCGTCACGCTGGTCACGCCGCGGCGGTTCCGCCGCCTCGACTGAGGCCGCCCAGCCCGGGTGCTCGCGGCGGGCCCAGGAACGCGCCACCACGCCGGTGCGCATGCCGCGCCGGGCCTCCGGGTCGCGGAACGCGAAGCGGAGGTGTCCCAGCACCACCACGACGAACGCGAGCGCCAGCCAGTCGTGCACGAACGTCGCTCCGGTGCGGTAGACCACGGGCCACGGGCCCGGCAGCCAGAGGATGATCCCGGTCGCCAGCATCAGCAGCACCGCGCCGCACACGAACGCGGCGTTGAGCTTCTGGCCGGGGTTGAACTTCCCGATCGGCAGCCGCCCGGTGCGCCGGTCGGCGCTCTTGAACCACTCCCAGTCGTGCGGCCCGAACCGTTCCAGCGAACGGGCGTCCGCGCGGACCGACCTGGCGAGGATCCCGAGCAGGGCCGGCACCGGCAGGCCTAGCCCGGCGTAGGTGTGCACGGTGGCCACGACGTAGCGGTGGCCGACGAGGATCGCGACCGGTCCCACGTACAGGGCCACCGCGGTCAACGCGCAGACGCCGAACAGCACGGCGGTCGCCCAGTGCACCCAGCGCACCGGCCAGGTGAAGCGGACGACGACGCCGCCCACGCGGCCGCTCATCCGATCGGCTTGTCGTCGCGGCCGTTGGACCGGCCGACCCACGCGTCGACGTCGTAACCGCGGTCCTCCCAGTAACCCGGCACGACACCGTGGCGCACCTCGATGCCGCCGAGCCACTTGAGCGACTTGTAGCCGTACATCGGGGCGCAGTACAGCCGCACCGGGCCGCCGTGCGCCGTGGTGATCGGCTTGCCGTACATGGCCGTCGCGACGATCATGTCCGGGCGCATCGCCTGGTCGAGGGTGAGCGACTCGGTGTACGCGCCGTCGAACGACGTGAACGTCACGGCCGTCGCGCCGCCGCGTACGCCCGCGCGCTTCAGGATCTCGCTGAGCCGCACTCCCTGCCAGGGCACCTTCGGGACCCGCCAGCCCGTGACGCACTGGAAGTCCTTCGTGAAGGACACGTGGGGGAGCGCGCGCAGCGATTCGAGCGTATAGCTGTGCGGATCGCGAACAAGCCCGCGCACCGTCAGCCGGTAGGTCCGGGCGTCCCGCTTCGGCTCGTCACCGGTGACCGAGTAGAACCGGAAGCCGCCGGTCGCGGGCAGGATTCCCGAGCCGCCGCCGGAGTTCAGCGGCTCGAACGCCCGCGAGATCGCGTCGCTGGCCTTCGCGCCGAACGCCACACCGACGGCGCCGAGCCCGAGCATGCCGAGCACGACCCGTCGTCCGACCGGGGTACCGCTGGGATTCTCACCAGGCACGGTTCCATCACATCTCGCGGCCGGGCCCATGGGAAGGGCGGGCGGGGATTGCTCACCGTTTCGTCACAATCAGGCTCGTCCGGGCCGGCATCGCGGGGGAGGCTCGCACGGCGACGCCGGCCGTGCCAAGCTTGGGGAATGGTCAGCGGTAACCCGGAACTGCACCTCGCCCAGGACGCCGACGCGGACGCGTTGCTGTCGGCCGACCCGCTCGCCCTGCTCATCGGCATGCTGCTCGACCAGCAGGTGCCGATGGAATGGGCGTTCGGCGCCCCGAAGATCCTCGCCGAGCGGCTGGGGACGGCCCGCCTGGACGCGGCCGAGATCGCCGCGCACGACCCGGACGACTTCGTCGCACTGGCCTCGAAGACGCCGGCCATCCACCGGTTCCCCGGATCCATGGCCAAGCGGGTCCAGCAGCTCTGCGCGTACCTCGTCGAGCACTACGACGGCGACGCCGCCGCGGTCTGGGCGAGCGCGGGGTCGGGCCGCGAGCTGTACAAGCGGCTGACCGAGCTGCCGGGCTACGGCAAGCAGAAGGCCCAGATCTTCCTGGCGCTGCTCGGCAAGCAGCTGGGCGTCCGGCCGGACGGGTGGCGGCAGGCCGCCGGAGCCTACGGTGAGGAGGGCACCCGGATGTCGGTGGCGGACATCCGCGACGAGGCCTCCCTCGCCGAGGTGCGCGAGTACAAACGCGAGCACAAACGCGCGGCCGCCGCCGCGCGGAAGCAGGGTGGCTGAACACGCCACAGGTCGCCCGAACGGGCACCGTCGGCGCCGGGAGGAACCCGGCCGCCGGCACCCGTTGCAGCCCCGTGCACCCCGGTCCTGGGAATGGCGTGACACAATGGAGATCAATGCGCAGGGTCCACCCACGACCTGCCATGCCTCGAAGAGGCCTGCCTTGCCCAGGGCGACTGGGCGATCGTCACCGTCCGGGCGCGCCCCTGGTCGGGAGTCCCACGCCGCCAACGAGGAGGAAGTGACCACTATGCCAACCGCCGCCGGGTCCACATCGAAGCGGACGGCAACGGCGTCGAGGCAGAGCGCGGATCGTCCCGCCGCTGCCGGGAAGTCGGCCAAGAAGGCCACCGAGGAGCCCGTGGGCAAGACCAACGGCGCGTCGGCCAACGGCAGGGGTGGAGCCGGCGGGCGGAATGCGGGGGGCAAGGGCCCGGCGAAGAAGGCACCGCGTGCCGTGCCCGCCAAGGCGAAGGACACCGCTCCGGAGGAGCTCGACGACGCCGAGGACCTCGAGGACGTCGACCTCGACGCCGAGGACCTCGACGACGACTCCGTGGACGCCTCCGACGACGTCGACGCGGTCGCCGGGGACGGCGACGACGCGGACGCCGACACCGACGACGCCGACGGCGACGGCGACGGCGACTCTGGCGAGACCGCGGCCGTCGACCCGGTGAAGGTCAAGGCGGCGGAGACGAAGATCCTCGAGGGCGAGGACTCGTTCATCATCAGCGACAGCGACGACGACGCCCCCGCGGCGCAGGTCGTGGTCGCCGGCGCCACCGCCGACCCGGTGAAGGACTACCTCAAGCAGATCGGCAAGGTCTCCCTGCTGAACGCCGAGCAGGAGGTCGAGCTCGCGAAGCGCATCGAGGCCGGCCTGTTCGCCGAGGAGAAGGTCGGCACCGAGAGCAGCAAGCTGAGCCCGAAGGCCCGGCGCGAGATGGAGTGGATCGCCGAGGACGGCCATCGCGCCAAGAACCACCTGCTCGAGGCCAACCTGCGGCTCGTGGTGTCCCTGGCCAAGCGCTACACGGGCCGCGGAATGCTGTTCCTCGACCTCATCCAGGAGGGCAACCTCGGCCTCATCCGCGCGGTCGAGAAGTTCGACTACACCAAGGGCTACAAGTTCTCCACCTACGCCACCTGGTGGATCCGGCAGGCGATCACCCGCGCGATGGCCGACCAGGCCCGCACGATCCGCATCCCGGTGCACATGGTCGAGGTCATCAACAAGCTGGCCAGGGTGCAGCGCCAGATGCTGCAGGACCTCGGCCGCGAGCCCAGCCCCGAGGAGCTGGCGATCGAGCTCGACATGACCCCGGAGAAGGTCGTCGAGGTGCAGAAGTACGGCCGCGAGCCGATCTCGCTGCACACCCCGCTCGGTGAGGACGGCGACAGCGAGTTCGGTGACCTGATCGAGGACTCCGAGGCGGTCGTTCCGGCCGACGCGGTGAGCTTCACGCTGCTCCAGGAGCAGCTGCACTCCGTCCTCGACACGCTCTCCGAGCGCGAGGCCGGCGTGGTGTCGATGCGGTTCGGCCTCACCGACGGCCAGCCGAAGACGCTGGACGAGATCGGCAAGGTGTACGGCGTCACCCGCGAGCGGATCCGCCAGATCGAGTCCAAGACGATGTCCAAGCTGCGGCACCCGTCGCGTTCCCAGGTGCTCCGCGACTACCTGGACTGATCCCGGACGAGCGAAAAGGGGCGGAGGTCTTCGACCTCCGCCCCTTTCTGCGTCTCTCGGCTGCCGGCCTCAGCTCTCGCTGATCCGGGCCCGCTCGTCCTGGAACTCTATGGCTACCTTGCGCAGGGCTTCCTCGTACTGCTGGGCATGGTGACCGCAGAACAGCAGCTCGCCGCCGTTCTCCAGCACGACTCGCACGTATGCCTGGGCGCCGCACCGGTCACAGCGTTCAGCTGCGGTGAGCGGGTTCTGGACCAGAGTCTGGATCACGCGATCCCCCCTGCGCTCTTGTTTGCAACTGCTTCGATCATCAGTCGTTCCAACATCTCACGGTGGCGATTCGTTCCCGGTGTGACGTTGACTACAGCCACCGGTACCGGATCCCGCGGGATGCGGCGAGGCAACGCTGACTCGCGCGAGTGGGACGCTACCCTGCCGGTGCGGGTTTCACCGACAGGGAGGTTGCGAAGCGTGAGCGCGTTGCCCACAGAGAGTGGTCACGGCTATACCGCACGCCATCTGTCGGTGCTCGAGGGCCTGGAGGCGGTACGCAAGCGGCCGGGCATGTACATCGGCTCGACCGACGGCCGCGGGCTCATGCACTGCGTCTGGGAGATCATCGACAACGCCGTCGACGAGGCCCTCGCCGGCGCGTGCACGAACGTCGACGTCCTGCTGCACGCCGACGGCTCGGTCGAGGTCCGCGACGACGGCCGGGGCATCCCCGTCGACATCGAGCCGCGCACCAAGCTGCCCGGCGTCGAGCTGGTGTACACGAGGCTGCACGCGGGCGGGAAGTTCGGCGGCGGGTCGTACACGGCCACCGGCGGCCTGCACGGCGTCGGCGCGTCCGTCGTGAATGCGCTGTCCGCGCGGCTCGACGTCGAGGTCGACCGCGGCGGGAGGACGCACGCGATCAGCTTCCGGCGCGGCGTGCCCGGCGTCTTCGACGGGGACGGCCCGGATGCCCGGTTCGCGCCGAAGTCCGGCATGCGCACGGTCGGCAAGGTGACCAAGAAGACCACGGGCACGCGGGTGCGCTGGTGGATCGACCGGCAGGTCTTCGTCAAGGACGCCGACGTGTCGGTCGAAGACCTGCTCACCCGGCTCCGCCAGACCTCCTACCTCGTGCCGGGTCTCACGCTCACGCTCAGGGACGAGCGCGGTGACACGGGGGGTGGGCCCGAAGGGCAGGGGGGCGGGAAGAACACCGCGGTCGAGGAGGCGTTCCGGCACGACGGCGGGATCACCGAGTACTGCGAGTACCTCGCCGCAGACGAGCCGGTGTGCGACACGCTGCGCCTCACCGGCACCGGCCAGTTCACCGAGACCGTCCCCGTCCTCGACGACAAGGGGCACATGACGCCCCAGGACGTCGAGCGCGAGGTCGAGGTCGACGTCGCGGTGCGCTGGGGCACGGGCTACGACACCCAGGTGCGCTCGTTCGTCAACATCGTCGCGACGCCGAAGGGCGGCACGCACGTCCAGGGCTTCGAGCGCGCCGTCACCAAGACGCTGAACGAGCAGCTGCGCGCCGCGAAGGTGCTGAAGAGCTCCGAGGACGCCGTGCAGAAGGACGACGTGCTCGAGGGGCTCACCGCCGTCGTCACGGTCCGGCTGCCCGAGCCGCAGTTCGAGGGCCAGACCAAGGAGGTCCTCGGCACCCCGGCGGCGTCGCGCATCGTCGCGAACGTCGTCGGCAGGGAGCTCAAGCAGTTCTTCGTCGCGCCCAAGCGGGGCCAGAAGGCGCAGGGCAAGGCCGTCCTGGAGAAGGTGGCCGCCGCGGCCCGCACCCGCGTCGCCGCGCGCATCCACCGCGAGAACCAGCGGCGCAAGAACGCGCTGGAGAGCTCGGCGCTGCCGGCGAAGCTGGTCGACTGCCGGTCCACCGACGTCGACCGCACGGAGCTGTTCATCGTCGAGGGCGACTCGGCGCTGGGCACCGCGAAGCTCGCACGCAACTCCGAGTTCCAGGCGCTGCTGCCGATCCGGGGCAAGATCCTGAACGTGCAGAAGGCCAGCGTCTCGGACATGCTGAAGAACAACGAGTGCGCGGCGATCATCCAGGTGCTCGGCGCGGGCTCGGGGCGTACCT
Organism: Streptosporangiales bacterium; assembly: GCA_036378185.1. Lineage (GTDB taxonomy): Bacteria > Actinomycetota > Actinomycetes > Streptosporangiales > WHST01 > WHST01. Next base: position 35,862 of record DASUWX010000241.1, read on the forward strand.
TCGACCTCGAGGCGGTGCGCTACGGCCGGATCATCGTGATGACCGACGCCGACGTGGACGGCTCGCACATCCGCACCCTGCTGCTCACCCTGTTCCACCGGTACATGGCGCCGCTCGTCGAGGCCGGGCGGGTGTTCGCGGCCGTGCCGCCGCTGCACCGCATCGAGCTGACCAGCCCGAAGAAGGGCGAGGACAAGTACGTCTACACGTACTCCGACGCCGAGCTGACCAGGAAGCTGGCCGAGCTCACCAAGAAGAACCGGCGCTGGAAGGAGCCCGTGCAGCGGTACAAGGGCCTGGGGGAGATGGACGCCGACCAGCTCTCCGAGACCACCATGGACCCGCGGCACCGGCTGCTCCGCCGGGTGCAGATGGAGGACGCAGGCGCCGCCGACGAGGTGTTCTCGCTGCTGATGGGCAACCAGGTCGGGCCGCGCCGCGACTTCATCGTCGCCGGCGCCTACGAGCTCGACCGCGCCCGCATCGACGTGTGAGGCGTGTCGGGCCCGACTGGCCCGCCCGCCCGCGCTTCACGTAGGTGGCTTGCCCGTCGATCACGTTGACGTGATCGACGGTGGCCTCACACGAGGCACGACTCGCGTGAAGCCACCTTCCGTCGTGTGAAGGTCGCTCGCTCAGGCCAGGTCGAGGATGCGGTCGACGCCGAGCGGCAGCTCGCGCAGCAGCAGCCGGCTGCGGGACTCGCGTACGCCGTGGTGCCGCTTGAGCCGGTCGACGACGCGCTCGAACTCGACGGCGTCCCGGCAGGCGATGCGCAGCTGGTAGTCGTACTCACCCGTGGTGTGCGCGGCGGCGACCACCTGGGGGATCTCGGCCAGGCTCTGATGGAAGTCGTCGCTCGGCACGTCGTCGCGCAGCCGGAGGTCGGTGATCATCACGAGCGAACGGCCGAGGGTGGGCAGGTCGAGCTCGGCGCGGTACCCGCGGATGACCCCGGCGCCCCGCAGTCGGCGGACGCGGTCGGCGGTCGTGTTGGCGGACAGCCGCACGCGCTTCGCGAGCTCCTGGTAGGTGGCCCGTCCGTCGGCGAGCAGGATGCCGAGCAGCTGCCGGTCGATGTCGTCCATGGTGCTCGAGCTTATCGCGACGGCACGGGAAGATCGCCGAGGATAACGCGGCTACTTGCCGGTAGTACGGCCGAATTCCGAGCCACTTTCGATAGGTTCGATGGAAGAGTCGCAGTACGTGGAACTCCTCCTCGTCCGCGCGCTGCTCACCGCCCTCGTCGTCGCCGCCACCAGCGTCGTCCAGGCCCGCCTCGGACCGAGGGCGACCGGCTGGCTGATCGGGCTGCCCCTCACCTCGTGTCCCTACCTGCTGCTCGTCGGGTTCGAGCAGGGGCCGTGGGTGGCGCGGTCGACCGCCGCGGGGATCATCGTCGGCCAGACGACGGCGGTGGCGTGCTGTGCGGCGTACGTGCACGTCGCCAAGCGCCGCGGCTGGCTGCCGGCCACCGCGGTCGGCGCGGTCGTCGCGATCCTGGCCGGCGCGGCGCTGGTCCTCACCACGGCGCCGCTGTGGGCGGCGGTACCGGTCCTCGCGCTCGTGCTGGTCGGCGCGCTGGCGAGCTGGCCGCGGTACGCGCGCGCTCATGCGTGCGGCCGGGTCGAGGGCGACGGCTGGCGGCGGGACGCCGTGGTCCGCACCGTCGCGGCGACGGTCTGCGTCGTTGCGGCGAGCGAGTCGTCCGGCCCCTTCGGGCCGCACGTGGCCGGCGCGCTGACGAGCTTCCCGACGGTCAACCTGATCCTGGCCGCGTTCACGCAGCGGTCGATGGGGCGTCCCGCGTCCATCGAGCTGGTCGAGAACATGCTCACCGGCACGTGGTGCGGTGGCGTGTTCACGCTGGTCGTGGCGTCGACGGCCGGCCCGGTGAACACGCTCGCCGCCTGCGGCCTCGGGCTCGGCGGCGCGGTCGTCGTGAAGGCCGCTGCAAGGCCGTTGTCGCGGGCGCTGCTCGGGCTCGACCTCGGGGCCTGGTTGCGCGGCCGGGTCAGGGCGCGGGTGAACGCCCAGGGCCGACCATCCCCGCGAGCAGATCGCGTGCCGTGGCGCGCAGCTCGCGCCGGGTCGGTGGGTGGTCGGCGCCGAAGCCTGCGACACCGCGGAACAGCACGCCCTCGCTCCAGCCGAGCAACGCGCGGCTGTGCCTCGCCGGGGACCGCGCGCCGACCTGCCGGAGCGCGCGGGTGAGCAGGCGCTGGAACCGGACGCCCTCGGCGTCGTACGCCGCGCGCAGGTCGTCCCCGCGTGTCGCCTCCATGGCCAGCTCGTACCTGGCGAGCAACCGGGAGGGGTCGGACGTCAGCAGCCGGTGCAGCCGGTCCGCGAGGAGGTCCGCGAGTGCCTCGGGTTCGCCGGGCAGCACGAGGTCCGCGTCGATGCCCAGGATCGCCGACTCGCTGCGGGCCACGTGGTCCAGCGCGAGGCGCAGCAACGCCGCCCTGGTCCGTGCGTAGTACGAGGTCGAGCCCGAGGGCAGGCCGGCGTGCTCGTCGACGGCGCGGTGGGTGAGACCGCGGGCACCGTGCGCGGCGAGCACGGCGAGCGCACTGTCGCCGATGACCTCGATGCGCCGGACCGCCTCTGTGCGAGCCACACACAGACTCTACAGGTGTAGCATCCACTACAGGTGTAGAGGAGGAGTTCATGCGGGCGATAGTCATCGGCGGCGGGATCGGCGGGCTGGCTGCCGGCGCCGCACTGGGTGCCCAGGGCTGGTCGGTCACGCTGTACGAGCGGGCGCCGGCCCTGCAGGCGGTCGGCGCGGGCATCTCGGTGGCGCCGAACGCGTTGCGCGCGCTGGACGTCCTCGGCGTCGGCGACGCCGTCCGCGAGCTCGGGCCGGTGCAGGGCGAGGGCGGGGTCCGCCGTGCCGACGGCCGCTGGCTCGCGCGGTCCAGCGTCGAACAGTACGCCGCGACGATCGGCGTCCCCGTCGTCGTGCGGCGCAGCGACCTCGTCGAGATCCTGCGCGGTCTGCTCCCGGCGGACGCCTTGCGCCTCGGCGTGATCGTACGGGACGTCCGCTCCGACGCCGCGACGGCGACCGTCGTGACCGATGCCGGCACCGACGAGGCCGATCTGGTCGTCTGCGCGGACGGCGTCAACTCGGCGGGCCGAGCCCGCCTGTTCCCCGCACATCCCGGCCCGCGCTACAGCGGCAGCACGGCCTGGCGGTTCGTCGTCGACGCGCCCGCCGACTACCTGTCCGGTGAGACGTGGGGCAGGGGGCGGTTGTTCGGGATCCAGCCGCTCGCCGGCGACGCCGTCTACTGCTACGCCGCGGCCAGGGCGCCGGCGGGGGAGCACGCCGACGACGAGGCCGGGCACCTCGCCGAGGCCTTCCGCGGTTGGCACGACCCGATCCCGGCGTTGCTGGACCGGGTGACCGATGCCGAGGTCCTGCGCAACGACGTGTACGAGCTGCGGGAACCGCTGCCCGCGTTCCACCGGGGCCGGGTGGCTTTGCTCGGCGACGCCGCGCACGCGATGACGCCGAACCTCGGGCAGGGCGGCTGTCAGGCGCTCGAGGACGCGGTCGTCCTCGCACATCACGTCGGCGACGGCGGGCGTCCGGTCGAGGAGGCGCTGGCGGCGTACACGGCCGACCGCCTGCCCCGGACCCGTGCGATCGTCAGGGAGTCGCACCGGATGATGGTCATGTCGCTCGCCTCGGCTGCACCGGCCGTCGCGGCGCGGACGTTCGCGATGGCCGCGGTACGCCTGCTGCCGGGCGACCCGACCGCCCGGGTGTTCTTCCGCACCGCGGGCTGGCGCCCACCGCAACAGGAGCGTGCCGCGACGGCCGGATAGGGTCGGCGACATGCGGGTATGTGTCTTCTGCGGGTCCTCGTCCGGCGCGCGTCCCGAGTACGCGGAGAACGCGAGGAACCTCGGCCGGGTGCTCGCCGAGCGCGGCATCGGCCTCGTCTACGGCGGTGCGCAGGTGGGGACGATGGGAGAGCTCGCGAACGCCGCCCTGAACGCGGGCGGCGAGGTCGTCGGGATCATCCCGCACCACATGGTCGAGCAGGAGATCGCGCACGACGGCGTCACCGAGTTGCACGTCGTCGGCGACATGCACGAGCGCAAGGCCGGCATGGCGGCGCGGGCGGACGCGTTCATCGCGCTGCCCGGTGGCGCCGGCACGATGGAGGAGCTGTTCGAGGTCTGGACGTGGGCGCAGCTCGGCCTGCACGACAAGCCGCTCGGGCTGCTCGACGTCGCCGGCTACTTCGTCCCGCTGCGCAGGTTCCTCGACCACATGGTGAGCGAGGGGTTCCTGCGCGCGGAGTACCGCGACATGGTGCTCTTCGACGAGGACGCCGAGCGGCTCATCGACCGGATCGCGGACTACGAGCCGCCCGCCGCGAAGTGGGACACTGCCAATCATGGAGATCAAGGAGCTCGGGCACCTCGTGCTCTACGTGCGTGACCTGGAGCGGTCCGCGCACTTCTACCGGGACGTCCTCGGTTGGCGGCAGATCCTGCCCGACCCGGACGGGAAGGCGAGCACGCTCCCGTTCCCGGCGGTCATGTTCTCGGCGCCGTCCAACCGGACGCACCACGAGCTGCTGCTCATCGAGGTCGGCCAGGACGCCGCGCCGCTGCCGGCGGGGCGCCGGGTGGGCATGTACCACTTCGGCCTGAAGATCGGCGACACCGACGACGAGCTGCGCGAGGCGTTGCGGCAGCTGACCGACAACGGCGTGGAGGTGCTCGGCGCCACCGACCACACGGTGACCCACAGCCTCTACATCGCCGACCCGGACGGCAACGAGATCGAGCTGTTCGTCGACGTGCCCGGCGTGGACTGGAAGAGCGACCCGACGCTCATCGCCGCGCCGATGAAGCCGCTGCGGCTCTGACCGGCACGTCAGGCGGCCGCGCACTCGCGGCCTGCCAACAGGTCGCGGATCCCGCGGGCGGCGTCTCGACCGGCCCGGTTGGCGCCGATGGTGCTCGCCGAGGGCCCGTAGCCGACCAGGTGCAGCCGCGGCTCGCGGACGACGCGGGTGCCGTCCAGCCTGATCCCGCCGCCGTGCTCGCGCAGCCGCAGGGGAGCGAGGTGCCCGATCGCGGGCCGGAAGCCGGTGCACCAGAGCACGACGTCGGCGTCCACCCGGCGGCCGTCGTCCCACTCGGCGCCGCCGGGTGTGAGGCGGTCGAACATCGGGAGCCGGTCGAGCGCGCCCTTGGCCAGGGCCTCGCGGACCACGGTCGTGTAGCTCAGCCCGGTGACGCTGACAACGCTCTGCGGCGGTAGGCCTGCGCGCACCCGCTCCTCGACCAGGGCGACGGCGTTGCGCCCGATCTCCGGGGTGAACTCCTCGTCCCTGAACGCGGGCGGCCGGCGCGTCACCCACGTCGTGCTCGCGGCGACGTCGCCGATCTCGGACAGCACGTGCATCGCGGAATGCCCGCCGCCCACGACGATCACACGCCTGCCGGCGAACGCCTCCGGGCCGCGGTAGTCGGCGTAGTGCAGCTGCCCCCCGGCGAAGTCGGCGGCGCCCGGATAGCTCGGCCAGTACGGCCGGGACCAGGTGCCGGTGGCGTTCACGACCGCGCGTGCCGACCAGTCACCGTCGTCCGTCGTGACGATCAGCCCCTCGCCGTCGCGGGAGACCGAACGCACCCTCACCGGCCGGTGGACCGGCAGTGCGAACCGCCGTTCGTAGTCGGCGAAGTACGCCGCGACCACCTCCGACACGGCACGCTCGGCATCCTGCTCGGCCGGTTGGAACGACGTGCCGGGCAGCCGGAAGATCCCGTGCACCTTCGCCATGGTGAGCGAGCCCGCGCGGTGCTGCCACGCGCCGCCCGGCGCGTCGTCGGCGTCGAGCACGACGAACCCCGTCTCGGGCGCGAACCCGAACCGGCGCAGGTGGTACGCGGTCGACAGGCCGCCCTGACCCGCGCCGATGACGGCGACGTCGACGTGTCTGAGGCTGGTTGGCGAGCTCACACCATGGTCAACGGGTGCGGACGTGGCAGACTTCCCTCGTCGGGAAGGACGGCCGAATGCGGAAGATCAAGCTCGACCTGCACGACATCTACAACCGTGGCACGGAGATCGACCGCGCGCTCGAGGACGTCATCGACGAGGCGATCGCGAAGAAGGCATCGGTCGTCGAGATCATCCCCGGCAAGGGATCGGGCGCGTTGAAGAAGCACGTCCTGCGGTTCCTCGACCGCAAGGACGTGAAGGCGCGCTACCACCGCGTCGAGAAGGACGCGAAGAACTTCGGCCGGGTCTTCGTCCACTTCAAGACGAAGTGACGACCGGTCTCACTCGCTGACGACCAGCTGCCCCACGTAGTCGATGCCCTCGCCGGTCGCATCGGCCAGTACGCGTAGCTCATCGCGCTCAGCGGCGGAGACCGGTGTGTGATTCACCGCGAGCGCGGCGGTCAGTTCGCCGACCAGCTCGCCGTACTCGCCCCCATCGTCCATCAGCCGGAGTCCGACCAGCACGTCGTCGGGTATCCGGCCGGCAAACCGATCCGGCAACCGAGAAGCACGGGTGATGATCTCGTCTTCGGTCATGTCTGCCCCTCCGGAGGATTCTTCACCACACCGCGGCCGCCGGACAACGGCCATGCCGTGACGATCTGACCGTCTGGTTCGAGGATGACCAGCACATCGACGTCGTCACGTCGTCCGATCAAACGCCACCGGCGATTGTTCTGGTAGGTAGCCGACTTCGGATATCTGGCCACATCGAGTACGTGCCGAACGACGACCGCGTCGGACCACCGTTCGGGAAACTCCGTCTTGGCCGGCCGTCCGGTGCCGTGTCTGTGCCCACCACCTGGCCCGTGTTCGTCGCCGTCCAGGATGTGGCTACGGCGCGTGTCCGTCAGCGTGACGGATGTGCGGTCGACACGTTCCGGATGCTCGGCGACGCCGGGAAGGTCCCATGCGTTCGGTGGAGCTGGGGCCGACTGACCGGCACCCGGTGTGGAGTTGCTGGCGGTGGTGCTCGGGCGCGGCAGTCAACCTCCGCCGGCGCCCTTGGCCTGCTCGACCGCGGCGACGTACTCGTCGAGCTTGTCCTGCACCTGCTGGCCGAGCTGCATCGCATCGTCCAGGGCTGCTTTGCCGGGGCCATCGATAACCTGGGCGCCGCCCTCGTTGCCCCACGCGACGGCCTCCGCCACCGCCGTTTCGTTCTCGGACTGGAGTTGACCGAGCCCGTTGATCGGAGTGCCGAGGTCGGTGCCGACCTGATGGGCGGCGGTCTGAAGATGACCTGCCTCGCCCGACTCCACACCGCGAGTGGAACCTTCACGCCGTCTGCCCACGACGTGAAGGTTCAGCTCGCGGCGTGGAGGTCCCCGTTGATCACGTCAACGTGATCAACGGGAACCTCCACCACGCGTCAGCGGCGTTGGGGTTGGCCGCGCCGCGACAGCGAGTCGAGCAGCACGGCGACCACCAGGACGAGCCCGGTCACCATGTACTTGACCGCGGAGCTGACGCTGAGCAGGTCCAGCCCGTTGCTGATCGAGCCGATGACGAGCATGCCGAGCAGTGCCGACCAGACGCTGCCGCGCCCGCCGAACAGGCTGGTGCCGCCGATGACGGCCGCCGCGATCGCGTAGAGCAGGACGTCCCCGCCGCCGCTGCTCTGGGTCACCGCCGTCAGCCTGCTCGCCGCCAGGATGCCGCCGACGGCGGCCAGCCCGGACGAGATCGTGAAGGCCGCGATGCGGACCGCGTCGACCCGGATGCCCGCGCGCCGCGCGGCCTCGATGTTGCCGCCGACGGCGAACAGGTGCCGGCCGAACGAGGTCCGCCGCAACACGAACGCGCAGATCACGATGATGACCAGGTAGACGAGGATCACCATCGGCACGCCGCGGTCCGCGTTCAGGACGACGACGGTGAGGCCGAGCACGACGGCGAGCCCCACGATCTGCAGGATGAGCAGCGTGATGTCGCTCGTCGGCAGCCCTGCCCTCGTGCGCGCGAGGCGCCGGCTGAACTGGACGGCGGCGAACCCGACGACGCAGATCACGACGAAGGCCCACCCGTACGCGGGCACCAGGAACTGGTCGGTCAGCGCGGTGATCGGGCCGTCGGGGATGTTGATGGAACCGCCCTGGCCGAGCACGTACAGCTGCAGGCCCTGCCAGCCGATGAGGCCGGCCAGGGTCACCACGAACGCGGGCATCCGCAGCTTCGTGAACAGGAAGCCGTGGATCAGGCCGATGACGACGCCGACCACGATCGCCGCGATGACGCCCGGCCAGTTGCCCCAGCCGCCCCGGGTGATGAGCACCGCGAGGATCGCCGACGTCGCGCCGCTCACGGAACCGACGGAGAGGTCGATCTCACCGAGCAGCAGCACGAACGTCACGCCCACGGCGATGGTGCCGGTGGCCGCGATCTGCAGCATCAGGTTGGTGATGTTCAACGCCGAGAGGAAGCGGTCGTTGAGCACCGTGAAGACGATCCAGGTGACGATCAGCCCGATGATGACCGGCAACGAGCCGAGCTCACCGGACGCGATGCGCCGTCCGGTCGCGTTCAGGTAGCCGCCGAGTGAGCGGTCGGGCTCCGTCAGCCGCGGGTCCTTCTCGATGGTGGTACTCATTCGCCGCCTCCCGCATGCTCGGCCTGCGCCTCCGCGAGCGCCTGGCCGAGGCGTTCCTCGCTGGCGCCGGTGATCGCCGCGACCACGTCCTCGTTGCGGGCCTCGCCGGTGCGGAACGAGCCGCCGTTGCGCCCGAGGCGCAACACCTCGATCCGGTCGCTGACCGCGAACACGTCGGCGAGGTTGTGGCTGATGAGGATGACCGCGAGACCCTGCTCACGCAGCCGGCTCACCAACTGCAACACCTGTGCGGTCTGCGCGACGCCGAGGGCCGCCGTCGGCTCGTCCAGGAGCACGACCTTCGGCTGGCCGATGAGCGAACGCGCGATCGCCACCGACTGCCGCTGCCCGCCGGACAGCGAGGCCACCTTCGTCCGTACCGACGGGATCCGTACGGAGAGTTCGGCGAGCAGCGTGTGCGCCCGCTTCTCCATGCTGATCTCGTCGAGGCGGCGCAGCCGCAGCGGTTCGTGACCGAGGAAGAGGTTCGCGACGACGTCCAGGTTGTCGGAGAGCGCCAGGTCCTGGTAGACGGTGGCGATCCCGTACGCGGTCGCCTGCTGCGGAGTCGAGATCCGGACGGGCGCGTCCGCGATGCGGATCTCGCCGTGGTCGAACGGCTGCACGCCCGCGATGCCCTTGATGAGGGTGGACTTCCCGGCGCCGTTGTCGCCGACGAGCGCGACGACCTCGCCCGGGTACACGTCGAGGTCGACGCCCTCGAGCGCCTGCACCGCGCCGAACCGCTTGCTCGCACCGCGAAGTTGCAACGCGGGTGCGTCCACGTGGAGCTCCTTTCCCGCCCGTGCCGGCACGCGGGGTGTGCGTGCCGGCACGAACGATGCGTCCTACGGGCCGGTGATCCCGTTCTTCTTGCAGCCCTTCGCGAACTGGCCGGAGCACAGCTGCTGGTAGCTGATCCAGCCGTCCTTCATCACGATCGGCTTGATGTCCTTGGCGGTCACCGCGTACACCGGCAGGAACGTCGACGGGATCTTGGCCTTGCTGCCGTTGTCCGTCATCGCCTGCGCCTGCGGCTTCTTGTTCTTCAGCAGGCTGAACGCGATGTTGGCGGCATCGGTCGCCTCCTGCTTGATCGGCTTGTAGATCGTCATGTACTGCTCACCCGCGACGATCCGCTGCAGGCCTGCCACCTCGGCGTCCTGTCCGGTGACCGGCACCTTGGACAGGTCGACGCCGGCCTTCTTCAGCGCCGCGATCGCACCGCCGGCCGTGCCGTCGTTCGCTGCGTAGACACCGACGATCTTCTTCTGCCCCAACGCCGTCAGCGCCTGGTCCATCTCCTTCTGGGCGTTGTCCGGGCTCCAGTCCGGAGTGTCGTACTCCTTGCCGATGGTGACCTTGCCGTCGAGTACGGAGTGGGCGCCCTGCTTGAACTGCTTGGCGTTGTTGTCGGTGGGCGACCCGTTGATCATCACGATGTCGCCCTTCTTCGTCGTGCCGAGCTGGTTGAGGCGGCCGAGCAGCGACGTGGCCTGCTTCTCGCCGACCTTCACGTTGTCGAAGGAGATGTAGAAGTCGGGCGAGGAGTTCAGGATGAGCCGCTCGTAGGAGAGCACGGGCACGTTCTGCGCCTTGGCCTTGTTGACGATCTTCGCCGCGGCGACGCTGTCGACCGGGTCGATCACGAGGACGTCGTCGCCGTTGGTCAGCGCGGCGTCGGCCTGCTGCTGCTGGAGGTTGGCGTCCTGGTTGGCGTTCTTGTAGTCGATCTTGCAGGTCGGGCAGATCTGCTTCATCCGCTTGACGAAGAACGGCCGGTCGGCGGCCTCGTACCTCGCGGTCTTGTTCTCGGGCAGCAGCAACGCGATGGTGCCCGTCGACTTGGCCTGCTGCTTCTGGCCCTTCTTGGCCTCGCTGCCGCTCTGCGTCGCCCCGCACGCGGTCATCACGACGAGCGCGCCGATCGCGGCTGCGGCCGCGAGCGCGGGCCGGCGGCCGTTCCGTATGGACATCGATGTCCTCCTGTGTCGATTACCTGTCACTTGCTGCCTTCCGGTGCCACGGGGGAAGCTCGCCCGATCCCCGGGGCACCAGTCGTGTCGGCAGGACGACGTGCCGCGGCCGTCCGCGCGCGCCCTCGATGCGCGCGAACAACACCGCGGCGGCCTCCTGGCCGATCTTGTGCGGGTCCTGCGCCACGACGGTGACCGGCGGGTCGAGGACGTCCGCGAGCTCGAAGTCGTCGAAGCCGACGAGGGCGAGGTCGCGGCGCCCCAATGCCGCGAGCACGCGCAACAAGAGCGCACTGATCCGGTTGTTGCCGGCGATGAGCGCCGTGACCGGGTCGTCCTCCTCCAGCCAGGTTCGCAGGCGGTCCGTGAGCGCGAAGTGCTCGTGCGGCCCCATGGCCACGAGGCCGCGCACGGACAGCCGGCGCGCCGCCATCGCCCTGCGGAACGCGTCCCGCCGTTCCCTCGCCGTCCAGAAGTCCGGGTCGTCGCCGAGGAAGCCGATCCTGCGATGCCCCTGGGAGACCAGGTGGGAGACGGCCTGCCGGATGCCGCCGTGGTTGTCGACGACGACCTCGTCCGCCGTGCACCCGCTCGCGGGACGGTCCACGAAGACCACGGGCGTGCCGCGTTCGATCTCCGGCTGCAGCCAGGCGTGGTCCTCGCCGGCGGGCACGATGATCAGGCCGTCGACCTGGCGGGCGCAGAACGCCAGCGCGATGTCGCGCGCACGTCGCTCGTCCGCCTCACCTGAGCCGGTGAGCAGCAGGTGGCCGCGCAACCGCGCGGTCTGTTCCACCGCGGCGGCGACCGCGGAGTAGAACGGGTCCGCCAGGTTCTCGAGGACCAGGCCGATGCTCGCGGTGGCGGCGCCCCGGCGCAACAGGCTGGCGCCGTCGTTGCGCCGGTAGTGCAGTTGCTCGATCGCCGCGCGCACCTTGAGGGTGGTCTCGGCGTGCACGCCCGGCTCGTCGTTGACGACGCGGGACACGGTCTTGAGCGACACCCCGGCGGCGCGGGCGACGTCCGCCATGGTGGGCCGTGCACGGTCACCTGACCTGCGCGTCGACAACGTTGTCATCACGGAGGACTCTGACTCCCGGCCGGACAGGTGTCAAGTAACGATCCGGCGTCGGGTGCGGCCACCCCTTACGCCGCGGTGTGGCTACTGCGGTTGCGGGGGACGGACCACGGGCAGGTCACCGGTGGCCCCGAGGACGGCGACGGCTCCGTGGCCGCGCACGTACCACTGGCCCGTGGACGGCCGCCACACGGCGACGTCGAGCCGACGAGGTGTCGGTGTTCGCCGTCACCCGGCCGAGCCCGGGGAAGTGCTTGCCGGTGACGGCGACGCCGGCGTCCAGCATGCCCTGGGCGAAGGCGACGCCATGGGAGGCGACCGTGCTCGGCGTGTAGCCGTACTCGCGGTCGTACTTCCCGATCGGCGGGTTGGACGGCGCGAACGCCTGCGTGACGGTGTCGAGCACCGGTGCCAGGTTCAGGTCGACCTCGGCGGAACGCAGCTGGCCGCCCCACGTGCGGGCGTTCGCGCGCAACGTGCCGGTCGACTCGGTGCCCTGCACGAGCGCCGTCGGCATGCGGGAGAACCCGGTGCCCTGCAGCACCTGGACGTTCCCGCCCTCCTGGTCGGTGGCGACGAACAGCGGCACGCCCGCCGTTGCCGAGCCGGTGGCCAGCGCCTGCAGGCCGTCCGTGATCCGCCGTGTGGCGGTGACGCCGAGAGTGCTGCGCCCGGTGAGGATCACGTTGCCCGCGTGGCGGTCGCGGACGGCCGCGACCGTGGCGGAGCCGACCCCGGATGCCGCGCCCCCGACCATGAACAGCTGCCCGACCCGTTGGGCCAGGCTCATCCGGGCGAGCACGCCCACGGCGCCCCCGCTCGGTGTCGCGGCGGCCGCGGGGGACGGGGCGGCCAGACAGGCCGCGATCGTGGCCGCGGCGGCGAGGGCGGTGACGGCGGGACGAGGACGGAGACGCGTGGCGGCCCCCAGGACCGGTGGGCCACGCCCGTGCGCCGCCCCCGCCTCGATGATGCGTCGCCGGCGGCGCGGGTTGTCGTGCCGAAGGTCCCGACGTCCGCCGGAAACCGGCCTCAGCCGACCGCGGCGACCGGGTTCTTCAGCATCGTGCCGGAGCCGTCGCGGCGACCGGCCTCGGTGGGCAGGTCGACGGCGACGCCGGACGCGGCGGCCGCGCGTGGCGGGGCGGCGCCGGCCCAGGCGAGCGCGAGCACGTCCTCGCCCTTGAGGAAGCGGTGGCAGCGGACGCCGCCGGTGGCGCGGCCCTTGGCCGGGTACTCGCCGAACGGGGTCACCTTGGCGGCCCCCGGCACGGTGCCGGGCAGCGCGTCCGAGCTGCCGGCGATCGTCACGACCACGGATTCCTCGCCCGGGTCGACCACGCCGAACCACCGCACCTTCGCCGACGCGGAGAGCCGGATGCCCGCCACGCCGCCGGCCGCGCGTCCCTGCGGACGGACGTTGGACGCCGGGAAGTGCAGCAGTTGCGCGTCGGTGGTGATGAAGCACAGCTCGACGTCGTCGTCGTCCACCTCGGCGACGCCGACCACCTCGTCGCCGTCCTTGAGCGAGATGATCTCGAAGCTGTCGCGGTTGGCCGGGTAGTCGGGCGACACCCGTTTGACGACGCCGTGCGCGGTGCCGACGGCGAGGCCGGGCGCGTCCGCCAGCAGCGAGGTCAACCCGACGACCTTCTCCCGCCGTTCGAGCGACAGGAACTCGCGCAACGGCGCACCGCCTGCGAGGTTCGGCGGGCTGGCCGAGGGCGGCAGCGCCGGCAGGTCGAGAACGGACAGCCGGACGAGCCGCCCGGCGGTGGTGACCATGCCGACGTGGCCGCGGGCGGTGGCCGCGACGGCGGAGGTGATGACGTCGTGCTTGGCCCGCGATCCGTCGCGCGGCAAGGGGTCCCGGCCCGTCGTACGGGCGAGCAGCCCGGTGGACGACAGCAGCACCCAGCAGGGGTCGTCGGTGACCTCCAGCGGTGTGGCCTCTGCTGGCTGGCCCGCGGACTCGAGCAGGACGGTGCGGCGCGGCGTGGCGAACCGCTTGGCGACGTCGGCGAGCTCCTCGGAGACGACCTTGCGCAGCTCGTCGTCGGATTCGAGGATCGCGGTGAGCGCGGCGATCTCGCGGCGCAGCTCGTCGCCCTCCCTCTCCAGCTCCAGCCGGTCGTACTTGGTCAGCCGGCGCAGCGGGGTGTCGAGGATGTACTGCGCCTGGATCTCGGAGAGGTCGAAGACCTGCATCAGGCGTTCCTTGGCCTGTGCGGAGTTCTCGCTCTGCCGGATCAGCTGGATGACCTCGTCGATGTCGAGCAGCGCGACGAGCAGGCCGTCGACCAGGTGCAGCCGCTCCTCCCGCTTGGTGCGGCGGAACTGCGTACGCCGCCGGACGACCGCGAAGCGGTGCTCGACGTAGACGTTGATCAGGTCGCGCAGGCCGAGCGTCCGCGGCTGGCCGTCGACGAGGGTGACGTTGTTGATGCCGAACGACTCCTCGAGCGGGGTGAGCCGGTAGAGCTGCTCCAGCACGGCGTCGGGGTTGAAGCCGCCCTTGATCTCCACGACGAGCCGCAGCCCGTTGGTGCGGTCGGTGTAGTCCTGGACGTCGTGGATGCCGGCGAGCCGCTTGCCGCGCACGAGCTCGCCGATGCGCTCCTTCACCCGCTCCGGGCCGACCGAGAGCGGCAGCTCGGTGATGACGATGCCCTTGCGCCGCGGGGTGACGTTCTCGATCCGGGCGGTTGCCCGCATCCGGAACGACCCGCGCCCGGTCTCGTACGCCTCGCGGATGCCGTCAAGCCCGACGATCTTCGCGCCGCACGGCAGGTCCGGGCCCGGTACGTAGCGCATCAGGTCGTCGAGCGTCGCGTCCGGGTGGTCGACGAGGTGCCGGCACGCCGCCACGACCTCGCCGAGGTTGTGCGGCGGCATGTTCGTCGCCATGCCGACCGCGATGCCGGACGCGCCGTTGACGAGCAGGTTGGGGAACGCCGCCGGCAGCACCTCCGGCTCGCGCAACTGGCCGTCGTAGTTCGCCCGGAAGTCGACGACGTCCTCGTCCAGGCTGGCGGTCATCACGTCGGCTGGTGCGGCGGGACGGCACTCGGTGTACCGGTACGCCGCCGGCCCGTCGTCGAGTGAGCCGAAGTTGCCGTGCCCGTCCACCAGCGGCAGGCGCATGGTGAAGTCCTGCGCCATGCGGACGAGCGTGTCGTAGATCGCGCCGTCGCCGTGCGGGTGCAGCTTGCCCATCACGTCGCCGACGACGCGGCCGCACTTGACGTGGCCACGGTCGGGCCGCAGGCCCATCTCGCGCATCTGGAAGAGGATCCGCCGCTGCACCGGCTTCAGCCCGTCGCGGGCGTCCGGCAGCGCGCGCGAGTAGATCACCGAGTAGGCGTACTCGAGGTAGCTCTCCCGCATCTCCGAGGAGACGTCGACGTCGAGGATCCGCTCCTCGAAGTCCTCGGGCGGCGGTGGTGGGGTGCGGCGTCGTGGCATGCAGCGATTCTCCCGAATCCGGGGCCCGGCCGCCGACATGACCCGCCGGGAGGGGGTGACGTGGGTACGTCG